>JBPYFQ010000036.1:0-5484 GCA_051985625.1 Solirubrobacteraceae bacterium | reverse complement strand
GCGCGCAGCGTGATCAGGTCGGCGGCGCCGGGCCCCGCCCCAATGAAGTGGACGGTCACTTGACCGCGCTCCACTGAACGACCGGCCGTTGCGCCCGCCACCCGGTGAAGCGACCGATCGGCTCGGCGTGCGACACCGCCAGCCGCACCAGGTCGCCGCCGCGCTCGGCACGGGCGCCGACGAGCACGCTCTCGGTCTCCAGCGTGACCGCGTTGGCGACGATCCGCCCGCCGGGCGCCAGCGCCTCCCAGCAGCCGGCCAGCACGCCGGGCACGCCGGCGCCGCCGCCAACGAACACGGCGTCCGGCGCGGGCAGCGCGCGCAGCGCCTCCGGCGCGCTGCCGGTGACGACCTCCAGCCCGGGCACGCCCAGCGCCCCGGCGTTGCGGGCGATCCGGGCCGCCCGATCGGCCCGCTGCTCGACGGCGATGGCACGTGCAGTCGGCTCGGCGCGCAGCCACTCGATGCCGACGGAGCCGCTCCCCGCCCCGACGTCCCACAGCAGCCCGCCGGGCACAGGGGCCAGCGCGGCCAGCGTGGCGGCCCGCACCGGCCATTTCGTCAGGGCGCCGTCGGTCTCGTACGCGTCGTCGGGCAGCCCGGGCACGAGCGGCCGCAGAGGAGCCTGCGCCGTCCGCGCGCAGTCGATCGCGACGCAGTGCAGCGCGTCGGCGTCGCGCCCCACCCAGGCGCGAGCCTCGGTGTCGGTGATCCGCTCGCCGGCCGCACCGAGCTGCTCGAGCACGACGAACCGGCTGGCCCCGTAGCCGGCCCGCCCCACCACGTCGGCCACCGCAGCGGCGCCGTCGCGTCCTGTGCAGTAGACGACGAGGCGCCGGCCGGGCTGGAGCACCCGGGCCACCGCCTCCACCGGCCGACCAACGGCGCTGATCAGCTCGACGCCGGCCGCCGGCCAGCCGAGGCGGGCGCAGGCCAGCGAGAACGCCGATACCTGCCCCATGACCGTCAGGCGACCGGGGCCGACGCGCGCGGCGAGCGTTGCGCCGATGCCGTGAAGCATCGGATCGCCGCTGGCCAGCACGCACACGGTGCCGTCGCGCCGCTCCACGAGCGCGTCGACCGCCGGACTCATCGGCGACGGCCACGGGCGCCGCGGCGGCCCGTCGCCGGCGGGTAGCAGCTCCAACTGCCGGCCGGAGCCGACGATCTCATCGGCGCCCAGGATCGCGTCCCGAGCCGCCGGCGCCAGCCCCTCCCAGCCCTCGGCGCCGATCCCCACCACCACAATCCGAGCGCTCATGCCAGCGCTCCGGCCAGCGCAGCCACCAGCCGCTCATTGCGCTGCGGATCGCGGGCGGTGAGCCGCACATGTCCGGCGCGCAGGCCCGGGAACGACGCGGCGGGCCGGACCGCGATCCCCTCCCCACGCAGTCGTGCCGCCAGGCCGGGCCCGTCGTCCACCTCGATCAGGCAGAAGTTGGTCGCCGACGGCCAGCTGCGGACGCCGGGCAGCCGGTTCAGGCGGCGCTGAAGGTCGTCGCGCTCGGCCGCGGCCCGCTCGGCCAGGGCGGCCAGCTCGGCCGGGTGCTGAGCGGCGGCCCGCAGGGTGGCCAGCGCCAGCGCGTTCGCCGACCAGGGCGGGCGGACGTCACGCAGCGCCGCGGCCAGTTCGGGCGCCGCGAGGGCGTACCCGGCCCGCAGCCCAGGCACCGAGAGCAGCTTGGTCAGGCTGCGGATCACGATGACGTCGGGGAGCGGCTCGGCGGCCAGTGAGCCCGGCTCGCCGGGGAGCATGCTCATGAACGCCTCGTCGACGACGACCGTCCGGCCCGGGGCCCGCAGGGCCAGCAGGGCCGACGCCGGGTCCAGCGTGCCGCTCGGCGAGGCCGGGTTGCCGACGATGACCAGGTCGGCGCCGGCCGGCACAGCGCGCGGGTCGAGGGCGAACCCGGCGCCGGGGTCGCGGTGGACGCGTGCCACCGGGACCCCGTGTGCGCGCAGCCCGGCCTCGGCCTCGGTGAAGCCGGGATGCACGCAGGCGGCCAGCCGGGGGGCCAGTGCCGGGCCCAGCAGCCACAGGGCCTCGGCGGCGCCGTTGGTGATGACAATCTCGTCCGGCGAGCGGCCGTGGAGGGCCGCGATCGCCCGCACCGCGGCATCCTCGTGGGGGTAACGCTCGGCCTCGTCGTCCAACGCCACGCGGAGCGCCGCGCGCAGCCACGGCGGCGGGCCGCCGGCCAGCACGTTGACCGCGTGGTCCTCGTCGCCGGGCCGGACGTCGCGGTCGCCGTGGTGGCGCAGCAGGTGCACGGGCTCGGACCTCCGCGTCGCGTGGAGCGTGATCGCCCGGCCGGCGACGATGTAGTCGACGCGCGCCGCGGCTGCCGACAGGCGCTGCACGGCCTCGCCGAGCAGATCGAGCCAGATGCGGGCGAGCGCCTCGAGCGGGAGCAGACCCTGTCCGGCCTCTTCGGCGACGACTATGACCTGACCGTCGCGGCCGGCGGCGATCACGCGGTCGACCTGGGCCAGCACCTCGACCCGGCCGCCGCCGCGGTGCAGGACGCCGCCGATCCAGGTTCCCAGGCCGTCGACGAGCGACACCCCGTCCTCGGAGAGGGCGCTCGCCAGGTCGTCACCGGCGACTGCCGTGAGCCAGTCGGCCGGCCGGCGCGCGGCATGGGCGTGGATCCGGTCCGCCATCGACGGGTCGTCGTCCTCGGCGGTCGCCACGTACGTAACCGGACCGCCGCTGTCGTGGGCGAGCCGTTCGGCGTGCGCGCTCTTGCCCGACCGCGTGCCGCCGATGACCAGGGCGAGGGTCACGCCGCCACCGCGGCGGCGACGAAGCGCTCGGCGATCCGGGGGTGCGCCGCCCAGTGGACGTGCAGGTAGCCGGCCTGGACCCCGCCGTGGACGAACCCGTCCGGGCGGGTCGTCCCGCGCGCCGACAGCTCCCAGGCAGGCGGAGCGAGGGGGGCGGGCGGCTCGGACGGGGCGGGCGGGGCGTCCGGCGGGCCGAGCGGGCCGATCCGGGAATAGTGGAACTCGTGACCGCGGACCTCCTCCCCCGCGGCCAGCCAGGGCGTCGGCGTGGCGGCGCGCGCCACGCGGTAGCCGAGCGTCAGCCGCCCGGCCAGCTCTCCGCGGACGGGGAGCACGCCGCACATCTCGTGCCCGTCAAGCTCGCGCGCCAGGTACAGCAGACCTCCGCACTCGGCCAGCACGGGATGACCGGCGGCGGCGAACGCGGCCACATTGGCACGCAGCGGGCGGTTCGCCGCCAGCTCGGCCCCAAACACCTCGGGAAAGCCGCCGGCCAGGATCAGTCCGCGCGCGCCCTCCGGGAGAGACTCGTCCCCGACCGGATCAAAGCCGGCCAGCTCGGCGCCGGCGGCGGCCAGCAGCTCCAGGTTCTCCTCGTAGTGAAACGAGAACGCCGGGCCGCGGGCGATCGCGATCCGGACCGCCCCGCCCGCGCGCTCCGACGGCGGCGGGCCCCAGGCCGGCCCGGGCAACGGTGGCGCGGAGCGCGCCAGCTGCTCGATCGCGGCCATGTCACACGCCCGGGCGACGGCGTCGGCCAGCGCGGCGAGCGCCTCGGCCGCCCGCGGCTCGCGCTCGTCGGCGGGCACCAGCCCGAGATGGCGCTCGGGCGTGGCCACCCGCTCGTCGCGGCGCAGCGCGCCGAGCACCGGCAGGCCCAGCTCGTCCAGGGCCTCGCGCAGCAGCTGCTCGTGCCGGTCCGAGCCGACCCGGTTGAAGATCACACCGGCCACCTGCACCTCGGGGTCGAAGCTGCGAAAGCCGTGCACCAGCGCGGCGGCCGAGCGGGCCATCGCCGAGCCGTCGACCACCAGCAGCACCGGGGCGTGCAGCAGCTTGGCCACGTGGGCGGTCGAGGCCAGCTCGCCGCGGCCTGAGGCCCCGTCGAACATCCCCATCACGCCCTCCACCACGGCAACGTCCGCCCCGGCCGAACCGTGGCGCACCAGCGGGGCGATCAGCTCGGGCCCGCTGAGGAACGCGTCCAGGTTGCGCCCGGGGCGGCCGGAGGCGAGCCGGTGGTAGCTGGGGTCGATGTAGTCGGGGCCCACCTTGAACCCCTGGACGGAGCGGCCGGCGGCCCGCAGCGCCCCGATCAGCCCGCAGGCGACGGTCGTCTTGCCCGTGCCCGAGCCGGTCCCGGCCACGACGATCCGCGGGATCACCCCCCTCACCACTCGATTCCCTGCTGAGCCCGGATCCCGGCGTCCATGGGGTGCTTGACCTTGTGCACCTCGGAGACCAGGTCGGCCAGCTCGATCAGCTCCGCCTCCGCGTCTCGGCCGGTGATCACGACGTGCTGGAACCCCGGGCGGTCACGCAAAGTGGCCACCACATCGTCCACATCGATCCAGCCCCACTTGACCGGGTAGGTGATCTCGTCGAGCAGCAGGAACTCGTAGCGCTCCGCGGCGACGGCGCGCTTGACGCCGGCCCAGCCCTCGCGGGCCAGGTCGGCCGACTCATCCAGGTCCCTGGACAACCAGGACCACCCGTCGCCCATCTTCTCCCAATCGATCCCGCCCAGCTCCCGGGCGGCCCGGGCCTCGCCAACCTTCCACTTGCCGGACTTGACGAACTGGAACACGCCGCAGCGGTAGCCGCGGGCCCAGGAGCGCATCAGCATCCCGAACGCGGACGTGCTCTTGCCCTTGCCGTGCCCGGTGATCACGATCGTCAGCGGGCGGTCACGCGGCTTGCGCCGCTTCGGATCGGCGCTGCCGCGGTCGGCGGTCATGCGGCCCTCCTCTCGGTCGGTGTGGCCAACAGCGGATGGTGGGTGCCGTCGGCCGCTCGGGCGATCGCCGCGCAGTGGCCAACGCGGACCGGGCCATCCTCGGTGTCGACGACCGCGACCGCGTCGGCGGCCCGACCGAGACCGGCGGCGGCCCGCAGCAGCTCGCCGCCGGCGTCGCTAACGCGCCCGTCGCTCAAGACCACGGCCACCGAGCGGCGCGCGGCGTCGCGCCAGCGCTCGCGCCGGATCAGCTGCTCGGCGCACCGCAGGCCGTGAGCCAGCGGCGTGCGCCCGCCGGTCGGCAGCGCGGCGAGCGCGGCCGCCCCCCGCTCCAGCGGGGCGCCCGGAGCGACCAGCACGTGCGCGCTGTCATCGCGGAAGGCGATGACCGCCACCCGGTCCCGGCGCGCGTAGGCATCCCGCAGGACCGACAGCAGCGCGCCCTTGACCCGGGCGGCCCGCCGCCGGGCCCCCATCGAGCCGCTGGCGTCGACCACCAGGCACAGGAGGGCGGCCTCCCGCCCGGCCCGGACGTGCTGGCGCAGATGGCCCTCTTCCGCGCCGAGCAGCCGGGCCCGCAGCGTCGCCACCACCGCCAGGTCGCCGGTCCCGGGCGCGGCCGGGCGGGTGTCGACGGCCCCGGCGCCGGCACCGCTGCCCTGGGCCGTGCCCGCAGTCGCCAGCAGCAGCGCGAGCACGCCGGCCACCAGCATCCAGACGCGTTGTCCCCTCATCTCCCC
>JBPYFQ010000035.1:0-54339 GCA_051985625.1 Solirubrobacteraceae bacterium | reverse complement strand
CTCGCCCACGGCGTTCTCCGTTGCCGTCATCTGCTGACCGGCGACCGGTCATGAGTTAGGGGAGGAGCCGGGTCCGAGGGCCCCGGATGAGCCGAAGGCGGGGGTCCCGTGCGAGCTCGCCGACGTGGCGGACGAGGTGCTTCCGGATGGAGACGTCGTTCCGGTAGAGGGCCCCGATGTCGCCCCGCCGCTGGTGCCTGCGGTTGAGGGCGATGACGTGGATCCTGCGCTGGGGCTGACGGGCGCGACGGGTGTCGGCTCGACTGGGCTGACGCTGACGGTGGACTTGGTCGGCTGGGTGCGCGGTCCGCTCGCTGCTGTCGCTCGGGCGCTCGCGTGATGTGTGAGCTCTCTGCGGTGAGCGCGGCGACCACGGGGCCGCCGATGCGCCGAGGTGCTCGAAGATCGGTGCGCGTGCGAGGCGCTCCGAGGGAGCGTCCCGCGGGTTGCGACCTGGCCGAGTCCGTGGCCGATCGACGCAGCCTGTGCCGACCCGCGGTGCGCTGTGCTGGAGGGGGATCCGTTGCCGCCGGATCCCCATACGGTCCCGATCGCCGCTATCGCCGCGAGCGGCACGACGACTGCGGCCACGGCGAGCCGGCGGACGCCGACGCGGTCGATTCGGAGATGCGGTCGCCGGCGCGTGGCTCGTACAACGGCGCCGTGGTCGGCGACGCCGGGGGACGGCTCGACCGGTGCCTGCACCGCGTTGTGGAGCGCGCCGGCCTCCTCGCTCCAGAACGCGTCGGGAGCAGGAGGGAGGTCCTCGTCAATGGCATCAGCGGGTTCGTCCGGCTGGCGGGGCGGGCCGATGGGGACGAGTTCCTCGAGCGGGCCGATCCACTCGCGGGGGAGACGGATGACGTTCTCGCCCCTGTCCCGCGATGTGCCGGCGTCTCCCGTATCCCTGTCGCCCGTTTTCACGGGGTTTGCAGACCTTTCCTCGAGCGGCCCAGGCCTGTACGTCTCCCGGGGAGGGTAGTATACCGTCTGAATTGGTTCCAGTTTGTCTCAATTAGAGAAGGGCGCCATGAACCGCAGTGAGCCTGACGAGGAGTTTCTGACCGTGGCCGAGGTGGCGGAGATGCTCAAGCTCAACCAGCAGACCGTCCGAAACTGGATCGACCAGGGGTCGCTGCCGGCGCTGAGGGTGGGGCGCCGGGTGCGGATCAAGCGGTCGGACTTCGATCGGATCCTGGAGGAGGGCTACAGCGGCAGGCCGGCGCCGTCGAGCGCGGCGCCCGGACCGAGCGCCGATGACTTCTGGGGCGGGGAGCCGGTCGGGATCGCCGATGTTCCCCGCGGCTCGAGGGGTGGCGGATGAGCTTCGGCGACGAACTGGACCGCGAGCGGGCCCAGATCATGCGGGCCGTCCGGCGGGCCAGCGACGGCTGGGCGGACGCCATGCGCGCGCACAAGCTGGCGCCGCCGGACGCGGGGTTCGCCCAGCGGCTGCACAACCTGGCCGAGGCGGCCGCCACCGAGCAGGTGACGTGGGAGCACGCTCATCACGCCGGGCTCATGTGGCGACCGGTGCCCGGGGCCGAGAACGCCTCGCCTCCCTACGAGTTGCGTCCCGGCACGGGTCGCCGGGGCCCGGCCGATCTGTGGCAGCGGTTCGACCGGGCCGTCGCCGTGCTGAACCGAGCCATCACCGGTTCCAGCGCCGCGGGCGTGGCCGATGCCTTCGGCGACGTCGCCGAGGCGGCCGATGCGCTCGCCGCCGCGGTCGCGAGCGAGGATCAGGCCGCGGCCGAGTCCGCGGCGCGCGCTCGCGGCGCGGCCTAGTCGTTGGTGGCCAGCCACGCCGTCGCAGAGGCGCTTCTGTTCGAACTCGACGGTGTCCTGGTCGAGTCGCGCATCCCGATCACCGACTCCATCAACCATGCGCTGATTGAACACGGGCTCCGGCGCCGTCCGAATGAATCGCTGCGGCGATACATCGGGCCGCCAGACCTGTTAAGGGAGGCGTGGGATGGCCTTGTCACGCCGGATTCCGGACCGCAAAATCTTTAGGTTGGTTTGCTGGCATACGGGTTGAGAAGGCAGATACGAGATGTTTACTAAGCCTGAAGCTCGACGTGTCAGCCTGCCTGACGAAACGATGTCGACGGAGGGGGAACATGCCTCAGATCATCGTGACAGCTGATAAGCCAAACGATGACGGCGAGAAGCCGGTGATGTTTCGGGAGCGGGTGAACGTGAGCGACTTCGAGTCCCGACACTTCGCCAACCAACTTATGGAGCGGATCGGCTGGGCAGTGGGCGACGCCGATGAGCTGAACCGCAGAAGCGCGCGTCAGGTGGACCGGCGGCGCGCCCACAGAAGGATGATTGACGCAGCCCAGCGAGAGCTGGCGCTCAGCGCCCGCCCCGTTCGGCCAGTGTCGTAACCACCGCCTCATAGACCCCGGCCCCGTAGGACTCGGAAGTGATGCGAATGCCGGCGCGCCCGCTCACCTCAGCCTCGAGCGACCGATCACGCTCGAGCGCGTTGGCCATGAGCCAGAAAGTGCCGACGACCGTCGCCGCCTCCATGTCCTCGCGTGAGTCGCCCGCCGCGATGCAATCCTCCGGCGCATAGCCCCGGATCTGCATGTGGCGGGCCACTCCGCGCGCCTTCGAGGCCCCCGCCGGAATGAGGTGGTAGGCGTGCACCACGCGGTCCGCGGTTGACCGCTCGGAGATCACACCGTTGTCGACGAGCCGTAGCCAGCCGAGCCCCGCCTCCTCGAGGGCCGCGGTCACCTCGGCGAGATCGACGTTGCCGCGGAGCAGGTGCGACACCTCCCGTCCGGCCGACCAGGGCGTGTGGTACTCCAGCCGGTCGCCGAAGCGGTCCAACAGCACGGTCGGCGCGCCCGAGGCCGCGATCTGGTCATGGATCGTGCCCCCATGGTCCGTGGGGACCAATCCGTCGGTCAGCCACTCCAACTCGCCGTCGATGACCAGCCCGCAGCCGATCTCGAAGATGTAGGAGGACGACCCGATCAGCCGGGCGGCGTCAAACACGCTGTTCTGGCGGCGGCCGGAATAGATCACGACCTCCACTCCGGCGCGGTCGCAGGCCTCCAGCGCGCGGACCCCGCGCAGGCTGAAGCGCCCGTCGCCGCCGGTGAGCAGGGAGGCGTTGGGGCCCAGCAGCGTCCCGTCCATGTCCACATAAAGGCAGCGCACGGCGGCGCGACCGTAGCACCTGAAGGCCGGGGCGGCGGGCTCGAGCCCGCCGCCATACTGAGAGTCGACCATGTCGACCGTGCGCGACACCGAACCGTGGGCAGCGCTCCTGGAAACCGGCCGGACCGAGGAGCGATTGGTCCACGACGACATCCACCCGGGCCGTCGCCCGCGGCTCGTTCCGGTGCCCGACGAGCTCAATTGGCGGGTTTCCGGCGCGCTCGAGCGCGCCGGCATCGAGCAGCTCTACGCCCACCAGGTGGAGGCGCTGGAGAAGTCGTTTGACGGCCCGACGATCGTGACCACGGGCACCGCCTCCGGCAAGTCGCTGTGCTTTCAGCTTCCGACGCTGGAGGTGCTGACCAGCGACCGCACCGCGCGCGCGCTGTATCTGTACCCCACCAAGGCCCTGGCCCAGGACCAGGCGAGGTCCCTGCGCCGCTTTGGCCTGGAGAAGGAGATCCGGCCCGCCATCTACGACGGCGACACCCCCCGCGCCGAGCGGGCGGCGATCCGCAAGCGCAGCAACCTCGTCATCACCAACCCGGACATGCTGCACGTCGGGATCCTGCCCCACCACGACAACTGGGACGACCTGTTCGCCAACCTGGCCTTCGTCGTCGTCGACGAGGCCCACGTCTACCGCGGTGTATTCGGCTCCCACGTCGGAAATGTGCTGCGCCGCCTGCGGCGGGCGGCCGCCATCCATGGCACCGAGCCGCGGTTCCTGCTGGCCAGCGCCACGATCGCCAATCCCGTCGACCTGGCCGAGACGCTGACCGGATTGCAGCCGTTCAACCTGGTCGACAACGACGCCGCCCCGCGGGCGGAGCGACGGGTGGCGATGTGGAACCCGCCTCTGCTCGACGAGCAGCTGGGGGTTCGCGCGTCCGCCCTGTACGAGGCCGCCGAGGTGTTCTCGGATCTGGTCAGCTCCGGCGCGCGGACGATCTGCTTCATGAAATCCCGCAAGGGCGTCGAGCTCATCCTGCGCCACTCCGTCGATCGGCTGCCGGCAGAACTCGGTGAGCGCATCGCCCCCTACCGGGCCGGCTACACGCCGGCGCAGCGGCACGAGATCGAGCGGCGACTGACCGCCGGCGAGCTCCTCGGCGTGGTGGCCACCGACGCCCTGGAGCTCGGCATCGACATCGGCGAGCTTGACGCCGCTATCTGCGTCACGTTCCCGGGGACGGTGGCCAGCCTGCGGCAGATGTGGGGCCGGGCCGGTCGCCGGGGCCGCGGTCTGGCCGTCTACATCGCGGGTGAGGACGCGCTGGATCAGTTCTTCTGCCGCCATCCGGATGACTTCCTGGCCCGCCCGGTCGAGGCGGCGATCCTCGATCCAGGCAGTCCCGAGATCTACGCCGAGCATCTGTTGTGCGCCGCCCACGAGGCGCCGCTGTCCGAGCAGGACGACGAGATCCTGGGATCCGAGTGGCGCGGGTACGCCGAGGACCTGGCCGCCGCCGGATTCCTGCGTGAGCGGGCGACCGGGTTCGTCCCCAAGCGGGCCGACGACTACCCGGCCGCCCGGGTCGCGCTGCGCTCGGCGTCGGCCGACAGCTTCATCCTGCTCGACGCCACCTCCGGCGAGGTGCTAGGGACGATCGAGGCCGGCCGCGCCTACTCGACGGTCCACGAAGGCGCGGTCTACATGCACCTGGGGCGCTCCTACCACGTGCTCCAGCTCGATCTGGGTGCGCGCCGGGCCGTGCTGGAGCCGTTCAACGGCGACTACTACACCCAGGCCAAGCGCGAGAGCATGATCTACATCGAGCGGCTCGCCGAGCGGCGCAGCACGCACGGGGTGACGCTTTCGTACGGATCGGTCGTCTACTCCGAGACGGTGCTCGGCTACCAGCGCAAGGGGCTGCAGGATCAGGCGGTGATCGACTTTCAGGGGCTGGACCTTCCGACGGTGGAGTTCGCGACCCGAGCGCTCTGGTACGAGCTTGATGAGCTCCTGGCGGCCGAGCAGTTCCCGCCGGAGAGCCTGCTCGGCGCCCTGCACGCGCTCGAGCACGGCCAGATTGCGGTCCTCCCCCTCATCGCGATGTGCGACCGGTGGGACATCGGCGGCCTGTCCACAAACGCCCACCCCCAGACCGGCGGCCCGACGATCTTCATCTACGACGGCCATCCCGGCGGGGTGGGGATCACGGGTCGCGGCTATGAGGCGTTCGGCCGACTGGTCTCCGATGCGCAGCGGCTCATCGGCGAGTGCCCGTGCCGCTCCGGGTGTCCCTCGTGCGTGCAGTCGCCCAAGTGCGGCAACCTCAACGAGCCGCTGTCCAAGCGCGGGGCGCTGGAGTTGCTGCGGCGGATGACGGGCGCGGCACGCTGACCGTCACAGAATCTCAACGACCTGGGGCGCCCGAGGTCCGCAGAATGAGGCGTGACCGTGTCTAGACGCCTGCAGCCCGCGGTCGCCATCGCCACACCGCCGGATGCGCCACCGAGCGCGCTGACGCAGGTTCTCAAGCGCCGGCCCATTGCTCCCGGCCGGGGATTTGCCCCGCTGCCGGAGCCGCGCCGGCCGGCCCCGTATCGCCACGGCCTCGACGCCGTCCTGGATGCCGACACGCTCGCCGCCATCGACCGGGGAGAGTTACTGCGATTCCACTGCGTAGGAGACACCGGCGGATGGCGCCATGGGGATCCCCAGCGCGACGTCGCCGCCGCCATGGCCGCCGAGCTGGCCGGCCCCGAGCGAGCGCAGTTCTTCTACCACCTGGGAGACGTGGTGTACCCCCACGGGGAGGAGGCTCACTACGGCGCCCAGTTCTTTGCTCCGTACGGCGAGTACGCCGTGCCGATACTCGCCATCCCGGGCAATCACGACGCCGAGGCGCCCGCCGACGACCCGCGGTGCTCGCTGGGACCGTTCCTGCGGACGTTCTGCTCCGCCTCGCCTCCGCTGCACGATGCCGCCGTACGGCTGCGCCGGCCACCCGCCGATCAGCCGCACGTGCATTGGACGCTCGTTCACGACTGGGTCTGGATCGTCGGCCTGTACACGAACGTCCACGAAGACGGCCAGGTCGACGAAGCGCAGCTGGAGTGGTTCACCGGCGAACTGGCGGCCGCCCCGAACGACGTCACGCTCATCGTCGCCATGCATCGACCGGTGTACTCGGTGGACATCGTCCACGGGTCCAACCTGGAGCTCGGCGATGCGCTCGACGCGTGCTTTGCCGCCGCCGGACGGGTTCCCGACGCGGTGTTCGGAGCCCACGCCCACAACTACCAGCGCTTCACCCGGCGGATCGACGGCCGATCGATCCCGTATGTCGTGGCGGGGGCGGGGGGCTTTCACGAGCGGCACCGCGTCGGCGCCGGTCTGCCGGCAACTCCGGTCTGCTTTCCAGGGTTGGAGGACGTGACCCTGGAGGCGCATCAAGCCGCCGCCCACGGCTACATGACCGTGTCGGTGACCCCGGCCGGCGCCGGGGTCGTCTACCGCACGGTCTCAGATTCCGGCGTGCACGCGTTCGACTCCTTCGCGATCCGCCGGAGGAGTGCCATGCCGCTCGGCAGTCGCTAGCATCGCCCCGCTACGGCGAGATAGCTCAGTTGGTAGAGCACACGACTGAAAATCGTGGTGTCCCCGGTTCGAGTCCGGGTCTCGCCATCGTGAGACGTCATGGCCTTGGGCGCGGTCCGCGCGCGCCCGCGGGGGGTGCTACTGCCGGTCGGCCTCCCGGCCGAGCTCCTCGGCCGACGAGCGGGCCCGCTTGGCGGCGTCATGCGCGCGCTTCGCGACACGACGCTCGTCGGCACTGTCGGCGGCCTGCCCGGCCGCATCCTGCCTCTCGGCGTGGTCTTCGGCGAGTTGGGCCGATGCGTCGAGCGCGTCAGCCGTCCGCTGCAGGACCGAGGAGATCTGCTCGGCGCTCTCCCGCGTGCGCTTACGAATGGCCTCGACGGAGCTCTTCGTTCGTTCCGCTGTCTTTGGGTCCATGCGTTCAACGATACGACCGCTCGGGAGGGCGGGCGCCGGGTAAACCCTGAGGGCGGGCGCGCTGCACCCCGGATCCCCGCGCCGCGCCGCCGGCGAACCGGCGACCCGGCGACCCGGCGAACCGGCGAACCGGCGACCCGAAGGCTCTCCTCACGCCGCCTGTTCGAGCTCCACCACCGGCTCGGCCGGCGACAGCACCGGCTCGATCGTCTCACGGTGGCGCCGGCTGGGCAGCGCCAGCCCGCACAGGGCGCCGAGCAGGGCCAGCCCCGAGGAGACCCAGATGGCCGGCCCGAACCCGTCGGTGAACGCCCGGGCGGACCCGTAGCCGCCGGCGCCGGCGAACACCGCCACGGCGACCGCGATTCCGAACACGCCGCCCAGCTCGCGCATCATGCTGTTGATGCCGGCCAGCTTGCCGGCGGTCTCCAGCGTGGCCGAGCCGACCACCGAGTTCTGCGCCGACGGGATCGCCATCGAGATCCCGACCCCGGCGACGATCAGCGGGACGACGAGGTGTGAGAACGGCAGGTCCGGCCGCGCAATCGAGGCGATCCAGGCGGTGCCGCCGGACTGGATCACCAGCCCGCTGACCATCAGCGGCCGCTCGCCGATCCGGTCGACCAGCGCCCCCACCCCGGGGGCGACGAGGATGAACGTGGAGGTCCACACCATCAGCCGCAGCCCGGCCTGCAGCGGGTCATACCCCAGCCCGGTCTGAAGCAGCTGGGGGAAGAAGAAGACGTCGGCGAACAGCGATCCGAGGACGAAGAAGATTGCCGCGTTGCCGGCCGTGAACGTCCGCGAGCGGAAGAAGGCCATCGGCAGCATCGGCTCGCGCGCCCGCAGCTCCCAGCGCACGAACCCGACTGTGGCCAGCGCCCCGGCAGACAAAGAGCCGATGACCTCGGCGCTGCCCCACCCGGCCGAGTTGCCGCGCACCAGTCCCCACACCAGCCCGAACGCCGCAGCCGTGATCAGCGCGACGCCCGGGATATCGAGGGCCACTTGCTTGCCGAAGTTCTCGCCGAGCCGGGTCAGCACGAGCGGGATGGCGATCAGGCCGATCGGAACGTTGACCCAGAAGATCCACGGCCAGTCGATGCCGTGGACGATCGCGCCGCCGACGATCGGTCCCAGGGCGACGGCGATCCCGGTCACTGCGCTGAACATGCCGATCGCGGTGCCCCGCTTCTCCGGCGGGAAGGCGGCGGTCAGGAGAGCCAGCGCCAGCGGGAGGATGAACGCCGCGCCGGCGCCCTGCACGGCGCGGGCGCCGATCAGGAAGCCGACCGACGGGCTCAACGCGCACGCGGCCGACGCGGCCGAGAACAGGCCGAGTCCGACCGCGAACATGCGTCGGCGCCCGAAGCGGTCGCCGAGTGCCGCCGTCGTCATCAGTAGCACCGCGAAGGTCAGGTTGTACGCGTTGACCGTCCACTCCAGCTGTCCTACCGAGGCGTGCAGCGACACCCGGACGGTGCTCAGCGCCGTCGAGACGACGACCGTGTCGAGCGCGGCCATCATCGAGGCGACGCCGGTGAGGATGACGACCCAGGTTCGTGTCCGGGCTGTGATGTTGGCGGGTGGTGGCATGTCTCTCCTTGGCAAGCGGTTCGTTGTCATGGAGATCCGCACTGCGGCGCCGATTCATCGCGGCCGGGTGAGGCTGGGTGATGCAGGGAGAAGAAGCTGCCGCGTGGCTCAGCGGGACGACGCGGCCGCAGCAGAGAACGGCGCCACGTCGGTGCCGACAAACGCGGTGATCTCCGCGATGCGGCCGTCGGCGTCAAGCCGGAGCACCTGGAGGACTGGGAGCGTCTTCGGCCGGCCGGTTGGTCGCACGTACTGGCTGGCGACCGCGATCTGCCCGTTCGCCTGCGCCCGAGACACCCGGCGGGAATGCGTGGGCGCCAGCGGGCCGCGCGGCAGGAACACGCGCGCCGCCGCCCGTCCGCGGTACCAGGTGGGCCGCGGCGGCATGGCCAGGATCGCGTCGTCGGCGAGCATCGAGACGACCGCGTCGACGTCGCCGCGCTCCCAGGCGTCCACATAACTGGACACGATCTCCTTCACGCGGGCGTCGCCCAGCGACCGGAGCGTCTCCTGCTGGCTGACCGCGGGCAGATGCTCGTCCACCGTCTTGTGGGCACGCTGCAGTGCGCTGTAGACGGCCGTCGGCGTGGTCTCGAGCGTCTGGGCGGTCTCGGCGCCGGAGAAGCCGAGCACGTCACGCAGGATCAGCACCGCGCGCTGGCGCGCGGGAAGATGCTGGAGGGCGGCGATGAATGCCAACTCGACGCTCTCGCGCTGCTCGTAGCGAGCCTCGGGCGCGGCGAAGCCACCGCCGATTGCCGCGTCGGGGTAGGCCTCGATCCAGACCGACTCGACGAGGGGTGGGGCGGGATCGTCGTGCGCGTCGCTCGGCGGCCCGTAGTCGATCGGCACCACCCGCTTGGGGCGGCGCTCGATCAGCCGCAGGCAGCTGTTGGTGGCGATCCGGTACAGCCAGGAGCGCAGCGAGCTGCGGCCCTCGAACTGGGGCAGTCCGCGCCAGGCTCGCAGCAGCGCATCCTGCAGGGCGTCCTCCGCGTCGTGGACCGAGCCGAGCATCCGGTAGCAATGCGCGTGCAGCTCGGACCGGTAGGGCCCGATCAGCGCCTCAAAGTCCATGGTGCTGGTCGTGATGGAGCTCACGTCACTGCTTTAGACCCGGCAGAGGGGTGAAATCCATCGGGGGGAGGGTCGAAATCCATCGCTCGGCCGCCGGGGAAATCCGCGCGCCGGCGGCAACGAAGGCGAGGGAGTTTGGACGTCGGCCAGACCGGGTAACCGCACGCTGCGTTTTTGTCCTTGCGGATCTGCCATCAGTGGAAAATCGTCGCAGCCAGCATCGCGTCATCGAGGATGAGCTCGCCGCCGCTGCGCGCATT
This sequence comes from Solirubrobacteraceae bacterium, assembly GCA_051985625.1. Classification (GTDB taxonomy): domain Bacteria; phylum Actinomycetota; class Thermoleophilia; order Solirubrobacterales; family Solirubrobacteraceae; genus Palsa-465. The sequence continues at coordinate 44,265 of JBPYFQ010000035.1, read as the reverse complement.
CGCGAGGCCCAGAACCGCCAGCGCCGGCGCATCCTGTGGCGCGTCCAGCGGCTGGCGACTCGCCTCGACGACGAGCGCGCAGCGCGGCAGGTAGAGCGCCGCGCCCGGCGGTAGTGATCGGCTCGGGCGCGCCAGCGGCCCGGGCTGGCCGGTCGTAAATCGGCCCCGGCGCGCCGCACGACATCTTGTGGTGTTTCGCCTCCGCTTCGCCGCCGTTTTCTGCGCAGAATCGCCCGGACGGCTTTAGTTGGCCCCCAAAGTCGCCGACTACCTCTTGTCTGCTATGCAAGGAAGCGGTGGCAGCGCCCCACTCCACCGTTTGAGGTTCGCCAAAGGGAGGCCGCGATGACCGATGACGCCGACGCCCGTACCGGGGGAGCCCCGGACCACCCCACCCTGCAGGTGCACCATCGCGATCTCGGCGATGGACTGTCGGTGGTGGGCCTGGACGGCGAGATCGACCTCGCCACGGCACCGGCGCTCAAGTCCACGCTGACCGGGCTGCTCTCCCAGGGCTTCGGCCGGTTCGTCCTCGACCTGTCCGGAGTCCGTCACATGGACTCGACCGGGCTGGGCGTTGTGGTCGGCTTCCGGCGCCGGCTGGCCGACAGCCGGCTGATCGTCATCGCGGCCGCCACGGCCAACGTCCGGGCCGTGATCGAGTTGACCGGCCTTGACTTCGAGATGTTCGAGACCGTCGAGGATGCCGTGGCGCATCTGGGACAGGGTCAGGATCGCCAGCCCGGTCTGAGCACCGACGCCGCGATGGTCGTCGGCCTGGCCTCGACCGCGCTCCCGTTCGCCGATGGTCGCGTGGAGGAATCCGAGCGGTGGCTGCGGATCCTCCGTCTACACGGAGGAGCGGGCCGGGCGCTCACCGCGCTCGGCCTCAGCGAGGCGCCGCTGGCCGATGCGCCCCCGCCGGCCGACGAGCCCCGAACCGGGTCGGACGCCGATCCGATCGCCGCCGTGGTCAATCACGCCAAGGGTGCCGCCGCCGAGCGCGGCGCGTTCACGGTGGGAACCGCCGACCTGCTTCGCGGGGTCATGGTGGTGTACGGCGCCGACTTCGACTGGGTGCTCCGCGCCCGCGGCACCGACCCGGCCGAGGTCATAGAACAGCTGCGCAAGACGCCGGTGTCCAACGCCTCGTAGGCGGCAGGGCGCGACAGCGATCGGCGCCGCCCGGTTGCCCGAGCGGCGCCAGCCCCCCATTGCGGCACTGATGCCTGAGCCGCGCGCCCCCGCAGCTCACTTGGGACGTCCCGATCCCCCCGGGAAAGGTCCTAGTTCAGAAGGTGTCAATTGCCACAAATTTGATCAGGTGTTGCCAGCCTCTCCGAGCGATTCCATGCGCGCCACCTGATTCTGGACGCCCCAATGTCCAGTTCTGGACTGTGTGCCCGTGGCCTACGCCGCCCGTTCGCGCAGCGAGCGCAGGTCGAGCACCATGATTCGCCGCCGGTGTGTGGTGATCCAACCGAGCTCCCGCAGCGTTCGCAGCGCATTCGCCAGTCCGGCCCGGGAGGCGCCGGCCCACGCCCCCAGCTCCTCTTGGGACAGGGGCAACGTGATGAGGATCCCGTCGTTCGTCTGGGTGCCGTAGCGGTCGGCCAGCTCGACGAGCCGCGCCGCCAGCCGCGCGATCGTGTCCGAGCCGCCGAACTGGGACCGCACCAGCGTCGCCTCCCGGAAGCGCCGGGTCACGACGACGAGCAGGGCGACCGCGATGCGCGGCGTCGTCTCCAGGTGCCGCCGGAACACCGTAGCGGGCATCGCCAGCGCGCGGACCGCGTCCAGGGCGGTCACCGTCGCGATACGCGGCCGCCCGTCGATGGCCGAGAGCTCGCCCAGGACATCTCCGGGATCTCGCAGGCTGAGCAGCGCCTCACGGCCGCCGTCGCCGACCAAGGTCGTCTTGACGTGTCCCTCCAGCAGGATCATCACGAGGTCCGAGGGCTCGCGTTCGGCCATCAGGACGGACCCCGGCGGAAAGCCGACCAGGTACCCCAGCTTCTGCAGGCGCGACCATTCCTCGGGCTCCAGCACCGCCAGAAACGTGCCGGGCGTGAGCCCGGTGGCCGCCCCGGCCAGATCAGCGCTGCTCATCGGCGGCGGACGAGGCCGGCACCGCAGGCTCGCCGGGACGGTGGGCTCAATGCACTCGTACCGTCAACCTTCGCAGATCGGGGGCATCCGGGTCCAGAATCCGGTACGCAGCGGCGGACCCCGGTGACCGGCCAAAACTCCACAAGCTTCACTATCTGCCACGTTTCTTATACGCGCCCGTAGTGGACACCACGCGCCTGTGGGGTGGGTGATGAGGATGAGGTGCTCGCCCAGCCCGGGCCTAGACCGAGATCCCCCGGTCAGCGAGCCAGTCCTCGACGACCTCGGGCGGCTTGCCGTCCCACTCGGCGCGGGTGGCGAGCCGGATCAGCTCGGCGTCGTGGCCCCCCAGCTCGTCGCGGCGGAAGCTCAGGTAGATGGTCAGCGCCCCGGCCATCGAGAGCGAGCCATTGGCCACGGCCGGATCGAGATCGGACAGCACCGTCCCGATCCGCTCCTCCAGATCATCGAGAACGCCTGAGACGGGCTCGTCGGCGTCCTCGAACACCTGCTCGTACTCGCCGATGATGGGGTCGTCGTCATCGGGATCGACGATCTCGGCGACGCGCCGGACGATCTCGGACAGGGTGACCGGGGGCGGCTCGGTGGGCACGCCCGCACTATGGCAGTTCACCGGGCCTACTGTCCGGAGGGGACCCGCGTCTCCAGCTCGGCCAGCCAGGCGGTGGCGTGGCCGTCGGAGGGCGCGCGCCAGTCCGACCGCGGCGACAGCGACCCGCCGGAGCCGACCTTCGGCGCGTTGGGCAGCGCGGAGCGCTTGAACTGGCTGGTCTGGAAGAACCGGTGCAGGAACACGCCGAGCCAGTGGCGGATGTCGTCCAGCGAGTAGACGTGGCGCTTGGCGGGCGGGATCAGGTCCGGCCACTCGCCCCGCCGGCGGTCGCCCCAGGCATGCTCGGCGAGGTAGGCGACCTTGCTGGGGCGGTAGCCGAAGCGCAGCACGTAGTACAGGAAGAAGTCCTGCAGCTCGTACGGGCCTACCGTGTCCTCGCTGTTCTGCTCGGGCCCGTCCCCGTCGGCATCGCCGCTGGCCGGGATCAGCTCCGGCGAGATGGCGGTCTCGACGATGTCGTCCAGCACTGCGTTGGCCTCCTCGCCGAACTGGTTGGTGTCCATCGCCCAGCGGATCAGGAAGCTGATCAGGCTCTTGGGCACCGACGCGTTGACGCTGTAGTGCGACATCTGGTCGCCCACGCCGTACGTCGCCCAGCCGAGCGCCGGCTCGGACAGGTCGCCGGTCCCGAGCACGAGTCCGTGGTGATAATTGGCCAGCCGGAACAGGTGCGACGTCCGCTCGCCGGCCTGCACGTTTTCGAACGTCACGTCGTAGACCGGCGCCCCGTCGGCGGCGGGGTGGCCGAGGTCGCGCAGCATCTGCGTCGCGGCCGGCCGGATATCCAGCTCGGCGGCGCTGACGCCGAGGGCCTTCATCAGCGCATGGGCGTTGCGCAGGGTCCGCGCGCTGGTGGCGAACCCGGGCAGCGTGTAGCCGAGCACGTTCTGGCGCGGCAGGCCGAGCCGGTCCATCGCCCGGGCGGCGACGGTCAGGGCGTGGGTGCTGTCCAGCCCGCCGGAGACGCCGATCACCACCTTCTCGATCCCGGTCGCCAGCAGGCGCGTCTCCAGGCCCCGCACCTGGATGTTGTAGACCTCCTCGCAGCGCTCGTTGCGGCTGGCCGGGTTGGCCGGGACATACGGGAAGCGCTCGACGGTGCGCTGCAGGGCGAACGCCTCGGTGGGCAGGCCGAGGTCGAACTCGACCCGGCGCAGCGCGGCCAGGCGGTCGCGCAGATCGTGGATCGCATCGCCGTAGCTGGAGGTGCTCATGCGATCCGAGAGCAGCCGGTCGAGGTCGACGTCGGCCACGATCAGCTCCTCCTCGTCGGAGAACCGGTGCGACTCGGTGAGGATCTGGCCGTTCTCGCAGATCAGCGCCTGGCCGTCCCAGGCCACATCCGTCGTCGATTCGCCCAGCCCGGCCGCCGTGTACATGTAGGCGGCGATCGTGCGGGCGGACTGGCCGACGCACAGCTCCCGCCGGTAGGCGTCCTTGCCGATCGTGATGTTGCTCGCCGACAGGTTGGCCAGCACCGTGGCGCCGGCCATCGCGCCGTAGGTGCTCGGCGGGACGGGGGTCCACAGGTCCTCGCAGATCTCGACGTGGACGATGAACCCGGGCAGGTCCCGGGCCGCGAACAGCAGTTGCGGCGAGAACGGCACGGTGGCGTCGAGCAGCCGCAGCTCGTCGCCGACGAGGTCGCGGGCGGCCCGGAACTGGCGCTTCTCGTAGTACTCGCGGTATTCCGGGATGTAGCTCTTGGGGACGGCGGCGAGGATCTCGCCGCGGTGGATGACGATCGCCGCGTTGAACAGCCCGCCCTCCGCCTGCACCGGCGCGCCCACGACGATCAGCGGACGCAGCTCGCGGCTGGCGGCGACGATCTCGGTGAGGGCGCCGGCGACCCCATCGAGCATCGCCTGCTGGTGAAACAGGTCCTCGCTGGAGTAGGCCGCCAGCCCCAACTCGGGGAAGATGACCAGCGCGGCGTGGTCGGAGTGGGCCCGGCGCGCCAGCTCGATCGTCCGCTGCCCGTTGAAGTGAGGGTCGCCGACGCGGACGTGGGGCACCGCGGCCGCCACTCGCACAAACCCGTGCGAATACGGGGAGTGAAACGGGATAACTGCCCGCCCGCCGTCATCCTCCGGTGCTCGCATCAGCCAAGTATCGCCTGAGGGGCGGCCACGGCGCGTTGGCGGCGCCGCCCGGTCAGAAGCGCAGGAGGGCGCCGATGCCCTCGCCCCGCAGCAGCGCCGGCGCCGGTGGATCGCTGCCTTCGCCGACGACCGCCACGTCGGCGTCCTGCAGCACCGCCGCCTCGACGGCCGCCTCGCGTAGGTCCGCGACCGCCTCGAGCCCGCTGCCGTCGGCCGGGCACGCGTCGGTGCCCTCCGGGTACAGGAGCCCGCAGCTTGGACACTGCGCGCCGCTCGCCCGGAAGTTGTGGTCGAGCACCAGCCGCTCCACGCGGCGCTCGCCGAGGGCCGTGAGGGTGGGCTCAAGGCCGAGCACGGCACTCCCGCCGGCGGCCACTCGCTCCTCCAGCTGCGCCAGGGCCTCGGCCCGCTGGGCGGCCTCCTCGGTCCTCGCCAGCTTTTCGGCGGCCGCCCGGACGTCGGGGACGCCGGCGAACTCGACGTCGAGCGCCAGCCGGACGTCGGCGAGCACCCGGCGCAGGTCGTTGTGGAGCAGCTGTCCGAACCGGTCGACGTCCTCCTCTGGGCCGCCGAGGACGAGCCGGGCGAACGGCTGGCGCTGCCAGTGCCGGTACAGCTCCTCGGCGACGTTGCGCAGATGCTGGTCGGCGTCGTGCTCGATGCTGCGCTGGTAGTTGGCCTGTGACGGGCCGCCCTGCTTGTGCTTGCCCCGCACCTGATCGGCGATCTCCGCGCCGTCGCTGAGGTCCGCCGGGTCCCCCTCGAAGATCCGGCCGCGCCGGCGGTCGACGAGCGTCACGCACCACCGCTCCCGGCGCTCGCCCACCACGAGCGGCTCCACGTACGGATGCCGGCCAATCACGATGCGCCCGGGAACCGAGTGCGACAGGGGGATGGCCTCCAGCAGATCCCCGGAGAAGAAGACGGCGAGCGCGCGGGCCCCGGAGATCGGTGCCCGGCCGGACTCCATGTAGCTCTCCAGGCGTTCGAGGTCCGCCGCCACCGACTTGCGATCGTCGTGGCCCAGCGTGGTGTCGCTGCGGCTGGCCCGCCACGCCGCGTCGAGCAGCGACCTCAGCTGGCTGGCTCGGGCCGGCCCGGTGGCAAAGCGCTCCGGGTCCAGGTCGAAGAACAGGCTGACGACGGGCTGGTCATCGGCCCGCTGAAGCAGCCGGCGCGCGGTGACGCTGGCCGCGGTCACCGGTCCTCGGCCCCCTGGCCCGCGCCGCGCACGCCGTTGGCGTGCTCGTCGTCGTCATCCGGGGTCGGCCGCCGGTACGGGTCCGAGTCGGCGGCGGGGTCGGGCTCGCCGACCGGCGTGTTGAGCGCATGGTGCGGATCCTCATCCCGTCGCGACTCGTCCTCGGGTCGATCGCGATCGGCGAACTCCCGCGGCTCCGACTTGGGCTCCAGCGGCCGGTCGGCTGCCTCCGCCGGGTCGGCGGCGCGCTCATAGTGGCGTTCCGACTCGTGGCGAGGCCCCGGATTCGGATCAGATGCCATGGCTCTCCTTCTAGAAGCTTGCCGTGAGACGGGTACCCGCGTCAACCGTGGGCAAATCGGCGGGCGGCGCGGGCCGGCCTGCTCGCGGCCAGGCGATCCGCGATGATCTGACGGGTGCCCGCGCGCCGCGCCTCGCTGTTCATCACGTGCTTCAACGACACCCTGTTCCCGCGGACCGGCCAGGCGGTCGTGACGCTGCTGGAGCGGCTGGGGCTGGAGGTCGACTTCCCGCTGGAGCAGACCTGCTGCGGGCAGATGCACTTCAACACCGGCTATGCCCGAGAAACGATCCCACTGGTCCGGCGGTTCGTCGACGTCTTCGGCGACAGCGAGGCCGTCGTCTCACCGTCGGCGTCATGCGTGGGGATGGTCCGCGAGTCCTACGAGCGGGTGGCCGAGCTGGCCGGTGACCGCGGCCTGGCCCGCGAGGTGGCCGCGCTGGCGCCGCGGGTGGCCGAGCTGACCGAGTTCCTCGTCGACCGCCTGGGCGTGGAGGACGTGGGCGCCTTCTTCCCCCGGCGGGTCACCTACCACCCCACCTGCCACAGCCTGCGGATGCTGCACGTGGGCGACCGCCCGCTGCGCCTGCTCCGGGCCGTGCGGGGAATCGACGTGGTGGAGCTCCCGGAGGCGACCGAGTGCTGCGGCTTCGGCGGGACGTTTGCGGTCAAGAACGCCGACACGTCGATCGCCATGCTGACCGACAAGATGCGGACGATCCTCGACACCGGCGCCGAGGTCTGCGTCAGCGCCGACAACTCGTGCCTGATGCACATCGGCGGCGCGCTCTCACGGCAGCGCGCCGGCGTGCGGACGATGCACATCGCCGAGGTCCTGGCCCAGACCGACCCGGCGACGACCGGCCCGTCGGCGCCGTGACCGACGCGGCTCGCCGCCCTCCGTTCCCGGAGGCCGCCCGGACGGCGCTGGCCGACGCCCAGCTTCGCCACAACCTCGGCCACGCCACCCACGCCATCCGGGCCAAGCGCGCCGATGCGGTCGCAGAGCTTCCCGACTGGGAGGGCTTGCGTGAGGCCGGCCGCGCGCTGAAGGAGCGGGTGCTCCGCCACCTGGACGAGCACCTCCTGGCGCTGGAGGAGGCGGTGCAGCGCGCCGGCGGCACCGTGCACTGGGCCCGCGACGCGGACGAGTGCAACCGGATCGTCGGCGATCTGATCGCCGCCCACGGCGTCGACGAGGTGGTGAAGTCCAAGTCGCTGACCACGGAGGAGACCGGGCTCAACGAGACGCTGGCCGAGCGCGGCATCCGGGCCTGGGAGACGGATCTGGCCCAGCTGATCATCCAACTGGGCCACGACACGCCCTCCCACATCCTGGTGCCGGCGATCCATAAGAACCGGGCGCAGATCCGCGAGCTGTTCCTGCGCACGCTGCCCGACGCGCCGCCCGACCTGTCCGACGACCCGCACGCGCTGGCCGACGCCGCCCGCCGGCATCTGCGCCGGCTGTTCCTGGAGGCCCGGGTGGGGATCAGCGGCGTGAACTTCGCGATCGCCGACACCGGCACGGTCTCGGTGGTGGAGTCCGAGGGCAACGGGCGGATGTGCACGACGCTGCCGGAGGTCCTGATCAGCGTGATGGGGATAGAGAAGGTCATCCCCACCTGGGAGGACCTGGAGGTGTTCCTGCAGCTGCTGCCCCGGTCCTCGACCGCCGAGCGGATGAACCCGTACACGTCGCTGTGGACCGGGGTCACGCCGGGCGACGGGCCCCGGGAGTTTCACCTCGTCCTGGTCGACAACGGGCGGACCCGGGTGCTGGCCGACGCGGTCGGCCGCCAGGCGCTCAACTGCATCCGCTGCTCGGCCTGTCTGAACGTCTGTCCGGTCTACGAGCGCACCGGCGGGCACGCGTACGGCTCCACGTATCCGGGGCCGATCGGGGCGATCCTGACGCCCATGCTCAGCGATCTGGAGGAGGCCGGGTCCCTGCCCTACGCCTCCAGCCTGTGCGGCGCCTGTTACGAGGTCTGCCCGGTCAAGATCGACATCCCGCAGGTGCTCGTCCATCTCCGCCGCCGGGAGGTGGAGCGCCAGTCGGCCTCGGCGGAGCGGACGGTGATGCGAGCGATGGCGCGCGTGTTCGCCGATCGCCGCCTCTACGAGGCCGCCCAGCGCAGCGGCCGCCTCGCCCAGTGGCCGCTGGTCCGCGACGGCTCCATCAAGCGGCTGCCGGGCCCGCTGGCCGGCTGGACGTCCGCGCGTGACCTGCCCCCGGTGCCGCGGCAGAGCTTCCGTACCTGGTGGCGGGCCCGATCGTGACCAGCGCGCGCGAGGAGATCCTGCGGCGCATCCGCTCGGCCCTGTCCGACGTCCCGGCCGCCGAGGGACCGGCGGACGTGCCGGTGGCGCGCGACTACCGCGGGCGGGGCCAGCTGACCGGGGAAGCGCTCGTGGAGCGATTCGCCGACCGGGTGCGCGACTACGACGCCGAGGTGGTCCGGGTGGCCGTGAGCGAGGTGGCCGGCGCCGTAGCTGCGGCGTGCGCCGGCCGAGGGCTGGGGCGCGTCGTCCTCCCGCCGGAACTGCCCGCGGAGTGGCGGCCGGCCGGGGTCGAGGCGGTGGAGGACGACGGGCTCGCCGTCCATCGGATCGACGAGATCAATGCGGCCGTCACCGGCTGCGCGCTGGCGATCGCCGAGACCGGCACGCTCGTCCTCGACGGCCGGGGGCGGTCCGGGCGGCGGGTGATCACGCTCGTCCCGGATCATCACGTGTGTGTCGTGACCGTGGACCAGATCCACGACCTCGTGCCCGAGGCGGTGGCGGCGCTGGGGCCGGCGGTCCGGGAGGAGGCGGTCCCGGTCACGCTCGTCTCGGGGCCGTCCGCCAGCTCGGACATCGAGCTGTCCCGGGTGGAGGGGGTCCACGGCCCCCGCCACCTCACGGTCGTGATCGCCGGCTGAGGGTGGGCTACGCCGGGGCGCTGGTGAGGAAGGTGGCGCTCATGTCCTTGTCGCCGTGCGCGTCGATCCCCTCCTCCATGCGCCGGCGGATGGCGCTGACCAGCGGCAGCTGGAGGTGGTGGCGCTGCGCCGACTCCTCCACCAGCGCGGCATCCTTCGCCGCCAGCTTGAGCGTGAACGAGGGCGTGAAGTCGCGCTCCATCATCGCCGTGCCCTTGAGCTGCAGGTAGGGCAGGTCCAGCGGGCCGCCGGCGACCGCCTCGAGCAGGAGGCGGGGATCGAGCCCCGCGCCCTCGGCCAGCGCGATGGCCTCGGCGGCGCCCTCCACGATCGCCACGATCCAGGCGTTCGTGACGAGCTTCAGCCGCGACCCCTGCCCGGCGGCGCCCACCCACATGGTGCGCTGACCGACGGCGTCGAAGATCGGCTGCACGCGGTCCCGGAGCCGGTCGGGGCCGGACGCCAGGACGACCAGCTTGCCCTCCTCGGCGGGCTGCTTGGTGCCCAGGACCGGGGCGTCGACGAACTCCAGGCCGTGTCGATGCGCCAGGTCGGCGCACCGTTCGGTGCCGCTCTCGCCGATCGTGCTCATCTGTAGCCAGATCGCGTCATCGGCTCGCTTACCCGACAGCGCCGCCTCCACGGAGGCCAGGACGGCGTCGGTGTCGGCCAGGATGGTCAGGATCACATCCGCCTCCCGAGCGGCGTCGGCCGGGGAGTCGAGCACCTGGACGCCGTCCTGGGTCAGCGCCTCGGCCTTATCCCGGGATCGATTCCAGGCGCGGATGTCAAACCCGGCCCGCGCCAGGTTACGGGCCATGGCGAACCCCATCGTGCCGCCGGCGCCGAGCACCGCGATCGTCTCCTGCTCTGCCATCGGACGTCCTTTCTCTCAGTTCGGTGGCGGGTGCGCCACCCGGTGGGCTACCCGCTGACCGCTGGCGGCGTCCGTCACCGGTCGGCTACCCACTGACCGGCGGCGTTGTGCGCCACCTGTCGGCTACCCGCTGACCCCAAAGCCGTATCGCGCCGCCTCGTCCCCGCTGTGACCACTCCCGGTTGCGGCCTCCTGCACCGGGTAGGGCTCTTCCAGGACGCGTTCACGACGAGCCGAGAGGAGCGACATGGCAGATACGACCACGGGACAGTTCGTCCTGGAGCATCTGGCCGACGAATGGGGGGTGCGCCGCATCTTTGGTTACCCGGGCGACGGGATCAACGGGATCCTCGGCGGCTTTCACCACGTGGGGGACCGGATCGAGTTCACTCAGGTTCGCCATGAGGAGATCGCGTCGTTCGCGGCCTGCGCACACGCCAAGTTCACCGGTGAGGTCGGCGTCTGCCTGGCCACCTCGGGCCCAGGCGCGGTCCATCTGCTCAACGGGCTCTACGACGCCAAGCTCGATCACCAGCCGGTCGTCGCCATCGTCGGCCAGCAGGCGCGGATGTCGCTCGGCTCCGAGTACCAGCAGGAGGTCGATCTCGTCACGCTGTACAAGGACGTCGCCAGCGAGTTCGTCCAGGTGTGCATGGTGCCCCAGCAGGCCCAGCACCTGATCGACCGCGCGATGCGGATCGCCAAGGCGACGCGCTCGCCCACCTGCATCATCATCCCCAACGACGTCCAGGAGACGCCGTACGCGGCGCCGCCGCGCGCCCACGGCGCGGTGCCGTCCTCCAGCGCGGCGATCCGCCGGCCGCGGGTCATTCCGGACGACGTCGCCCTGCGGGAGGCCGCCGAGGTCCTGAACGCGGGCGAGAAGGTGGCGATCCTGGTGGGCCAGGGCGCCAAGGATGCGTTCGACGAGGTGGCCCAGGTGGCCGACGTGCTCGGCGCCGGCGCCGCCAAGGCGCTGAACGGGCGGGCGGTGCTGCCCGACGACCTGCCGTGGGTGACCGGCTCCATCGGCCTGCTCGGCACGCTGCCGTCCTACGAGCTGATGGACGGGTGCGACACCCTGCTGATGGTCGGCTCCAACTTCCCCTACTCGGAGTGGCTGCCCGAGCCCGGCGCGGCCCGCGGGGTGCAGATCGACATCGACGCTCGGCTGATCGGCACCCGCTACCCGATGGAGGTCAACCTGGTGGGCGACGCCGCCGACACGCTGCGGGCGCTCATCCCGTTGCTGGAGCGCAAGGAGGACCGCTCGTGGCGGGAGGAGATCGAGTCCAACGTCGCCCGCTGGTGGCGGATCCTCGACGAGCAGGCCCAGCAGCCGGCCGACCCCATCAACCCGCAGCTGGTGTTCCACGAGCTGAGCTCGCGCCTGCCCGACGGCGCCATCCTGACCTCGGACTCGGGCTCGTCCACGGACTGGTGGGCACGCCACGTCCGAGTGCGGCGCGGGATGATGGCCGCGCTGTCGGGGACGCTGGCCACGATGTGCCCGGCGATCCCGTACGCGCTGGCGGCCAAGTTCGCCTACCCGGACCGGCCGGTCATCGCCGCCATCGGCGACGGCGCGATGCAGATGCTCGGGATCAACGCGCTGATCGACATCGCCCACTACGCCAAGCGCTGGCCCGACCAGCGGATCGTGATCAGCGTGCTCAACAACCGTGACCTCAACCAGGTCACCTGGGAGCAACGCGTCATGTCCGGCGACCCCAAGCTCGACGCCTCACAGGTCCTGCCCCCGTTCGACTACGCCGGCTACGCCCGCCTGCTCGGGCTGCACGGCGTGCGCGTGGAGCGGCCGGAGGACGTCGGCGGCGCCTGGGACGAAGCCCTGGCCGCCGGGCGCCCGGCGCTGATTGAGTTCGTCACCGATCCCGAGGTCCCGCCGCTGCCGCCGCACATCCGCTTCGAGCAGGCCAAGGAGTTCGCCCACACGCTGATGAGCGGCGATCCCGCGGGGCCGGAGATGGTCAAGCAGTCGATGCGAGGCAAGCTGGCCGAGTTCCTCACCCGGTGAGGAACCGGCGCGCCGTCCTGCGGTGGCCGGTGAGCGGGCGCGCCGTCCTCAGTGGGCGGCGCGCCAGCGCGCCATCTCGACGAGCAGTTCCGCCTGGGTGACGGCCGGCCGCGCGGGGTCAAGCTCCCGGTAGGCGGCGAACACGTTGGCGGCCAGGCGCTCCGGATCGCCCCAGTCCGAGAACGCCGAGATGTCGATGTCGTCGGCCGCCCCCTGTGGGGTCATCCCGGCCGCGAAGCGCTGTGCCGCCTCGTCGCGCACGTAGGCCAGGTAGCGGCGGACGTCATCGACGCCGGAGATGTCGGTGACCGGCCCATGGCCGGGGATCAGGACCGATGGGTTCAGCGCCAGGATCCGGTCGCAGGCGGCCAGCCAGTTGCTCAGGCTGGCCCACACGATCGGCGTGCCGTCGATGAACAGGAGGTCCCCGGTGAACACCGCGCCGGCGTCCGGGACGTGGATGATGGTGTCGCCGGCCGTGTGGGCCGGGCCGAGCACCAGAAACGTGATCTGCCGGTCGCCGACGCTGAGGTCGAGCCGGCGCTCGAACGTCTGCGAGGGCGGGCGGACGGTGATCCCGGCGAAGTCGAACGGACCGAACGCGTGCTCCACGAAGTCGGCCATCTCCTTCGGCATCCCGGGGGCCGACTTGAGCGCGTGGAGCACCGCCGGCGAGATCTCGCCCATCTCGGCCGCGGTGGCGGCCGAGGCATAGATCTCGGCCGTGCTCGGCAGCAACTCGTTGCCGAAGCAGTGATCCGGGTTGGCGTGCGTGTTGATCGCCGCGTCGATCGGATGGCGCTCGGACACAGGCGCCATCGCGTCCAGCATCTCCCGGGTCAGGTGCAGGTCGTACAGGGTGTCGACGAGCAGTGAGGTCCCGTCGCCGGTGATCAGCCCGGCGTTGCTCCAGCCCCAGCCGCCGTCCGGCTGCAGGTAGGCGAACAGGCCGTCGCCGAGTTCGTGTAGGCCCTTGGTGTAGGCGACGTGCATCCTGGTGGATTCTCGCTCAGCTGCCCGCCCCGCGAACTCCCGCGGCGGGTGGGTGGTTGGTGGGGGTTTGCTCCGGGGTGGAACGGCTTTGGCAATGAACAGCGGACGGGCCGGGGCGTTACCGGCAGACCGCTGCTCGTTTATCAAAATGTGATAACGAAACGGGCCGCTTTTGGGCCGTTTCCCGGTCGATCCGGGGCATTTGCCGGTCGGGGAGCCGCTGGCGAGCGCCGAGCGGGGAGGCCTTGGGGACTTTCACGCCCCTAGAGAACCTAAAACTCACCACAGCCCTTCCAGTCATGGCCATGTGCGTTTATCACATCGTGACAAACGCTGATCTCACCTTCTTCATTGCCCGTCGTTTTTCCGACCCGGAGATCCCTCGCGGCCGCCACAGCGCCGCCGCGAGGGATCGGGCCGGGTCGAAACGGCTCAGGCGTCGCGCCGCATCAGCGACCAGGCCGCCAGGGCCACCGCCACCAGCGTGTAGCCGACGAACAGGGCGAAGCCGGTCCACACCGCCAGGTGGTTGGGGTTGTCGAACGTGTGCGACGCGATCGTGGTGCCCGCGTTGAGCGGCAAGTAGGGCGAGATGTCGTTGTTCAGGCTGGTGGGGAGGATCGCCACGATTCCGGGGAGCACGAACAGCAGCGCCACGTAGGTGGCGATCCCGCCGGCGGTGTTGCGCAGGATCCCGCCTATGCCGATGCACATGATGCCGAGCACGGTCATGTACAGGGCCGCGCCGATCACGGTGCGCAGGGCGCCGGAATAGCCCAGGCTGTGCTGCACGTGGTGTTGGGAGACGATCGCCTGCACCGCGAAGAACGAGATGAACGAGGCGAGGAGCATCAACACCAGGGTGACCGTCCCGTAGACGAGGATCTTCCCCCACAGGACGGGCAGCCGCTTGGGCGCGGCCATCAGGCTGGAGCGGATCATCCCGGTCGAGTACTCGCCGGTGATGACCAGGACGCCGAGTACGCCGATCGCCAACTGGGCCAGATGCCAGCCGCCCACGGCGGTGTTGATGGAGTCGTAGGTGGCGCGGTCGTGGGGGGCAAGCTGGTCCCAGCGGCCCATCTGGATGGCGGCGATGAGCGCACCCAGGCCGGCCTGGCCGAGGAACGCCACCAGCATCGTCCACCGCGTGGAGCGCAGGGACCAGAGCTTCGTCCACTCCGAGCGCAGGACGTGGGCCAGGGTTACGCGGCCCTCGCGGGTCGCGGCCTGGGCGGTCTGGGGGCGGGTGGTCTCCGCGGTGGCGCTCATGCCGCCTCCTCAATGACGTTGGCGTCGGCCGCGTTCTCGTCGAACAGGGCGTGGTATTCGACCGCGCCGCCGGTCAGGCGCATGAACGCCTGCTCCAGGGTCGCCCGCTGCGGGGTCAGTTCGTGCAGGACGATGTTGTGGCGCAGGGCGGTCTCGCCGACCTCGGCACTGGTCAGGCCGTGCACCTCGAGCACCTCCGGCTCAGAAGAGGTCACCGCCACGTTGTCGCCGACCAGCGCGTCGCGCAGTTCGGTGGCCTGCGGCGTGCGCACCACCACCGCCGCGCCGTGCGAGGCCTCGGCGACGATGTCGGCAACGGTGGTGTCGGCGATCAGCCGGCCGCGGCCGATGATGACCAGGTGCTCGGCGGTCTGGGCCATCTCGGCCATGAGATGGGACGAGACCAGCACCGTGCGCCCCTCGGACGCCAGCCCCTTCAGTAGGTTGCGGATCCACAGGATCCCCTCGGGGTCAAGGCCGTTGGCCGGCTCGTCGAGGATCAGGACCTCGGGGTCGCCGAGCAGCGCGGACGCCACCCCCAACCGCTGGCCCATGCCGAGCGAGAACCCGCCGGCGCGTTTGCGCGCCACGTCGGTCAGGCCGACCAGGTCGATCACCTCCTGGACGCGCTGGCGCCCGATCCCGTGGGTCTGGGCCATGGCCAGAAGGTGGTTGTAGGCCGAGCGCCCGGTGTGGATGGCTCGCGCCTCGAGCAGCGTGCCCACCTCGTGCAGGGGGGCGGGCAGGTCGCGGTAGGGCTTTCCGTTGATGCTGGCGGAGCCGGCGTTCGGCCGGTCGAGACCCACGATCACCCGCATCGTCGTCGACTTCCCGGCGCCGTTGGGGCCGAGGAATCCGGTGACGACGCCCGGCTTGACAGAGAACGTGAGATCCTCGACCGCGACCTTCTCGCCATAGCGCTTGGTCACGTGGTCGATTTCGATCATGGCCTCATTGTCGGCCCGGGGCCGGTCGGCCGCAATCGCGCCGGGGGATGAATGGACGCAACCGCCTCCCCCTCAAGGCGGAGACACTGGCGGGGGCACTACCTGCCGTCCACCGCAAGGATCAGCCCTGCCCCCACCGGCACGAGCGCTGTCGTCAGGCCCCCGTCGGCCGCCAGCAGGCGGTTGAACGCCGCCAGCTCCGATCCGTGCGAGACCGCGTTGTCGACCGCGATCGTCCCGCCCGCGGCCAGCGTGCGGCGCAGGTTGGGCCAGTAGCCGGCGTACTCGCCGCGCTCGGCGTCCAGGAAGATGAGGTCCCAGGCCGCCTCCGGATACTCGCCCAGCGCCTGCGCGGCGCCGACCGTGCGGCACTCGACCACCTCGCCCAGCCCGGCCCGCTGCAGGTTGCGGAGCGCCATCTGCGTGCGCCGCGGGTCGATGTCCAGCGTCTGCACCCGCCCGCCGATGCTCTCGACGGCGTCGCCGAGCCACAGGGTGGAGTGGCCATTGGAGGTGCCGATCTCCAGGACCCGCTGCGCCCGGGCGGCCCGGACCAGCACGCCGAGCAGCTCGGCGGTCTCCGGCTCGACGTTGCGCAGCCGATCGAGCCGGTTGGACTGCCCGGCGTCGTAGTCGCGCCCGGCGGCGAAGACCTCGTCCGCGATGGCGCGGCGGTCCGCGTTCACGGCCGGGGAGCTGGGTGGCCGCCGGAGGCCACTAGGTCCAGCTGACGGTCAGCTCGTCGCGCCGGCCGAAGCGCTCCAGGTGGGAGCCGATCACCCGGCGCAGGCGCTCGCGGCTCTCCTCGTCGGCGGCGGTCACGGTCAGGTCGAGCTCACTGGAGGTCATCCCGCCGCAGAGGTTAGCCGTGCCCCGCCGGCGCAGGCAGGGTCACGAGCGCGGCGCTGAAGGGCGGCACCGTCACCTCACTGCCGCCGCCGGCGGCCGGCGACGTCCGCTGCTGGGTGAGCCGGCCGTGCCACCGGCCGCCGGGCGTCAACCATTGCCCGGCCAGCCTCACGTGGAGGCGCGCCGCGGGCCCGGCCCCGGTCAGCCGCTCGATGATCCCCGCGCCGGTGGCGCCCAGCGCCAGGCGGACGTTGGCGCCCTGGCTGCCCTTGTTGATCAGCAGCACGCGTTCGCTGCCGCCGCCGCGGACCACCCACGCCTTCAGCTGCCCGGGGGTTGTCGTCTGCAGCGTCGCCGGGACCAGTTGGGAGTCGCGCCCGAGCATGCGCTGGAACATGAGCAGGCCATAGAAGATCGGTCGCGTCCGCAGCCCGTGGCCGGTGACGAAGAACGGGGCGTTGTAGGCGCGGGCGCGGATGTGCAGGTCGAC
This sequence comes from Solirubrobacteraceae bacterium, assembly GCA_051985625.1. Lineage (GTDB taxonomy): Bacteria > Actinomycetota > Thermoleophilia > Solirubrobacterales > Solirubrobacteraceae > Palsa-465. The sequence goes on along the minus strand of JBPYFQ010000035.1, from coordinate 27,525 downwards.
CGTGTCGACGCCGGCCTGCATCAGCGAGAACAGGGCGTCCGGCGCCCACAGGGCGTTGGCGAACGTACCGCTGACCGTCGGGGTCCCGCCGCACGTGACGGCGTTGAACTCGGTCAGGGCGAACTGCAGTCCGGCCTGATGGGCGATGAGCGCGGCCGGGCGCACGTCGGCCGCCAGCCCGACTGTGGACCGGTCGGCCAGCAGCCGCGGGATGGTGGGGTAGCCAGGTTCGCTGGGGGCCGCGCAGGCGTTCAGCGGGTAGCGATGGCCGGTGACGATCGCCAGCCGGCCGCGCTCGGCGGCGATCAGGCCAGGGAGCCATTGGGTCAACGTGGGATTGGAGATCTCCGGCCCCCCGAGGGGGACGTCGACGCCCGCCCGGGCCAGCGCGGTCGCGTAGGCGTTGAACTGGCTGACGTACCGGTCCGGCGCGTACCGGGCGGCCCAGGCGAAGTACCGCGCCACCGTGGCGTGGCCGGCGGCCGTGGCCAGTCCCAGGGTGTTCATCCTCGGGTACAGGTCGGGCTCGTTGCCGATCTCGAGCCCCTGCAGCGTCCCGGGCGGCAGGCGGCTGACGACGGCCTTGGCGAACGCCGCCTCGCGCGCCGGGTTGCGATCGGCCATGTTGAGATCGAGGACCAGCTGGAGGTGGGCCTGGTTGTACAGCGTGACCAGGCCCGTCACCCAGCTGGGCGTGAGCGCGTACGCCCATTTCGGCGCCGCCCCGGGCCCGGGGCTCCACCAGGACAGGTCGGCCGACTCGCCGCCGATCCGGAGCGTGAACGGAGCGCCGGGTACGCGGAGCAGGCCGACCGCCCGGGTGAACAGCTGCCGCTGATTGACGTAGTGCGGCAGCGACCAGTACTCGGTCGACAAGCCCAGGAACGAGGCCGGGACCGGAGCCGACGGGGCGCCCGTCAGCCGCAGGGAGGCGACGGGCCAGCCCGCCACCGGCGGGTCGGCGGGCAGCCGCGCCAGGCTCCCGCCGGACGACGGATGGCCGAAATGAAGCCAGCCGAACTTGTGGGCAGCGACCAGGGAAGGGAGCAGGAGCAGCGCGACCACCGCGCAGACGGCGGCGGGGGCCGCCCGCACCCGCCGCACACCCCGCCGGCCCGCCTGCGTGCGCCGGGGAGACGGTCGGTGTGGGGTTTCAGCCATGATGGGCGGGGTGGGCGCCGCCCGGCCCGGCGAGCCACGCGGCTCCGCGAGCGTACACGTCCTCCACGTCGGGACCGGTGAGGCCCGGCATGTCACGCTTGACGTCGTAGCCGATCTGCGTCTGGATATACGCCAGGTGGCGGTAGCCGGCTGGGAACGCGTCGAGCAGTTCGGCATCGAGTTCCGGGCCCGGCCCGCCGGAGACGGTTGTCAGGCGGTCGATCTCGTAGATCGGCTGGCGGAGCACGATCCCCCACCGGTCCGCCCGCCGCTCCAGGAAGTCGTAGAAGCGCCCGGTGCAGACGACGTCGCACTCCACGTCGTGCACGACCGCCCGCTGGGTGATCGTCATCTTCGTCTGGGCAACGGCGCGCGGGCCGGCCACCTCGACCGACATCCCGCCCAGGAAGTGCAGGATGCGCACGCCGCGCTCGAACCCCTGGCGGCTGACGGAGATGAAGTCCGCGGCCGTCCCCTGAAACCAGGTCGCCATCATCACCCCGTCGTCGTGCCAGACGGTGGCGAAGCGGTCCCAGTCGCCGGCGTCGCGCCACACCACCCAGTTCTCGACCAGGTCGCGGATTGCCTGGGCGTCGCCGCTCATGCCAGCGCGGGGATCTGGCTGGTGGGCGGGATCGGCGGCCCCACGGCCCCGCCCACGTCGGGCGTGCCGTACGTGTGGAACGTCTCGATCGTCTTGACCCCCCACGCCTGACCGCGGGCCCGCTCGGCCTCGGTCCACCGGATCGGCTCGTAGTCCGGGTCGTAGATGAAGTGGGTGCCGGTGGTGACCTCCACCCGGTTGCCGCCCGGCTCGTACACGTACAGGAACATCCCCTGGGCGACGGCGTGCTTGGATGGCGCCGCCTCGATCGGCACGTCGGCGTCCAGGAACAGGTCGGCGGCACGCAGGATCTCCTCCCGGGTGTCGACGAACCAGGCGAGGTGGTGCAGGCGGCCGTGCCCGCCGGCGTGGTCCGCGGTGTAGATGAGCTCGTGGGCGGCGATGGTGACCGTCATCCAGGCGCCGGCCTCAGTGCCATCGTCGAGCACCACCTGCTCGATCAGCCGGAAGCCAAGTTGCTCGGAGGCGAACCGGCGGTTGGCGGCCACGTCGGCGGCCAGGATGTTGACGTGGTCCAGGCGCTTGACAGCGGCGCCCCGGTCGACGTGGCGCTGGGGGACGTTCTTGAGCCGCGGCCGCAGGCGCTGGGGCGGGACGTAGCGATCCTGTTCGTAGAACAGCTCGAACCGGTGCCCATCCGGATCGCGGAACTGGTAGGCGGGGCCGTGGCCATGATCGCCGTCGCTCCAGCCGTCGCCCAGCCCGGCGGCGTCCACCGCGGCCACCCGCCGCTCCAGCGCCTCCGGATTCCAGGCCCGGATGGCGATGTGCCCCAGCCCAGGCAGCTTGGCCTCGGTCAGCTTCAGGCCGTAGGGCTGGTACTCGCCCCACCCGCGCAGGTAGACCGACTGGCCCTCGTTGTGCTCGATCTCCATCCCGAACAGGTCGGTGAAGAAGCGCAGGCTCTCGTCCGGGAACGGGGTGAGCAGCTCCGCGTGGGCGATGTGCGCGAGATCGGGCGGCAGGGCGCTCATCACGGGGCTCCCTCCACTCGTTCGCGCAGGCCGTCGAGGTCATACGACAGCTCGCCGGCGGCCAGCTTGACCCGCTTGACGCGCTCGCGCCGCTCGCGGTCCAGCGACGCCTCCAGCACGTCGTCGACGCGCTCGGCTTCGATCACGGCCGCCCCGTCGGCGTCGAGCACCACGATGTCGCCCTGGCGGATGATCGCGCCGCCCACCTCGACCGGCTCGCCGATCGCGCCCGGGATGTCCTTGGTGGCGCCCTTGACGCGGACCCACCGGGTCCAGATCGGCAGGTCGAGCTCGGCCAGGGTCTCGATGTCGCGCACCGAGGCGTCGTTGAGGATGGCCGCCACTCCGCGGGCCTTGGCCTGGGTGGCCAGCAAGTCGCCCACCAGGGCCACCGGGCGCGGCTCGGGCATGGTGAGCACGAGCACCTCGCCGGGCTGCACCGAGGCCATCGCGGCATGGACCATGAGGTTGTCGTCCTGGCCGCAGCGCACGGTCCGCGCCGGGCCGGCCACGCGCGAGCCGGGGAGGATCTGGATCAGGTCGGCGTCGACGTAGCCACGGCGGCCGCCGGCCTCGTAGATGGTGGCCGTACCGAGGTCGGCCAGGTCCTGCAGTGTGTCGCTCATAGGGAATTCACCACCTGGGGGGTCACCCGCTCAAACGCCTCGGCCTGGCGAATGGCGGCGTTGCCGGAGGATCGCCGGGCGTGGTTGGCGCGGTGTTCGGCCCGCTCGGCGTAGTAGGTCTGCAGATACGCCTGGGCCTTCATCTCGGCCATGGCCCGGCGCTTTTGGTCCATCACCGCGGTGATGTCGACGAACGTCGTCGGCGTGAAGTTGCACAACTCCGGCTGGTGGGGCTCGAACAGGAACAGCGCCGGAGGACGCACCGTGGCGAACGCGCTGTGCACGCCGGCGCCGGCGGCCAGGCTGCGGGCCCGGCCGACGGCATGGTTGGCCACCGGGTGATCCGGGTTGAACGGGTCGGTGTCGGTGTGAGTGATCAGCACGTCCGGGGCGAACTCGCGGATCTCGTCGGCGATCGCCGTCAGCGCCGCGGTGTCGATCTGGAGCGGATAGTCGCCGAGATCGAGGCAGCGGAAGTCGGCGCCGAGCGCGGCGGCGGCCCGCTCGGCCTCGCCGTGGCGCAGCCGCTTGACGTTGTCGACCGTCTGCCCGTCCTCTTTCCACAGTTCGCCGGACTCGCCCCGCTCGCCGTAGGAGAGCGCGATGACCCGGGCGGTCCCGCCGCCGGCCGTGGTGACCGCGATCGCACCGCCGGCCCGCCATACGAAATCGGCCGAATGCGCGCCGATCACGAGCATCCGTCTCCCGCCCACCTCGTTCACCATGGGTCGGCCCCGGCCACCCGGCGCGTGTTGGTCACCGCCATCACGTGAACCTCCTGGTCGTCGAACCCGGCGGCCAGCAGGCGGTCGACCATGATCGCCATGCCGTCGTCGACCGGTGGGTTGAAGGTCTGCCCGAGGTCGGTCGAGAGGACCGAGTGCTCCGGCCCGCAGGCGCGGATGTTCTCGATCCACCGGTCCCACGTGATCTTGCCCGTGTGCGGCGTGGTCATGCATCGCTCCAGGAGCGCGCCGCGCCGGGCCAGCGCCTGCTGGTCGGGGACCGACAGCGATTGGGCCGGGAACTCCGGGTGGGTGATGACGATCTGGGTGACGCCGGCCTGGCGGGCGGCGTCCACGACGGCGAAGATCTCGTCACGGTCCAGGTGGCCCGTGGCGAGCAACAGGTCGTGGTGGGCCACGCGCTCCAGTACGGCCCGCGTCTCCGGCAGCAGGGCGCCGGCGTCATCGACGACCGGCACCGGGTCGATCTCGATCCCCTGCGCGCGCAGATCGAGCTGGAGCTTGACCCACACCGGAACCTTCGCCCCGGCCGGAGCCTCACGCGCGTGGGACTCGTTGACCGAGTCGACCGTCGGCAGCCACACGGTCCGGGCCCCCTCGCGGGCGGCCACCTCGACCGCGAGCGGGTTCAATCCGCCGACGGCGCGGTTGAGCACGATGGCACCGCGGGCCTGGATGCCGGGCACCGCCGCGCGCACGACGCTGGCCCGCTCGGCGGTCGCGTTGTAATGGGACTTGAGCACGAACCCCTTCATGCCCAGCTCCAGGAAGCGGCGGGCCAGCGTGACGTCGTCGATGCTGCGCGGCACCACGTCCGGGTCAACGTGAATGTGGGTGTCAAACGCCCCGCGCAGCAGGTCGCGGGCCCGAGCGGAGGGGCCGTCGCTCACGGCTGCCGTGATGCCCGGAGCGCGTCGGCCACGTGTGACAGGTGGGTGCGCATCGCCGTCTCGGCGCGGTCCCCGTCGCCGGCTGCGATCGCGTCGACGATCGCCGTGTGCTCGGCCAGCGAGTGTTCGCTGCGGCCCGGCAGGAGGATCGTCCGGTACTGGAAGCGGACCATCTGCGAGTTGAGCGCGGCGATCAGTCGCGCCGCCGTGGCGTGCCCGCTGATCTCGACGATCCGCCGATGCAGCGCGGCGTTCTGATCGGACACGCCGAGCAGGTCGCCGGCCTTGCGCAGCCGCGTCATGCCCTTGACGATCGCCTTCAGCTCGCCCGCCTCCCGCCGGCCGGCCCGCTGCGCGGCCAGCCGGGCGGCCAGTCCCTCCAACACCGCGCGGGTCTCCAGGATCTCCACCGCCTCGCCCTCCTGCACCAGGCGCACCCGCGCCCCACGGTGACGTTCGTGCTCGACGAGCCCCTCGTGCTCCAGGCGCGCCAGCGCGGTCCGGATCACCGTGCGGCTGACGCCCAGGGACCGCGCCAGATCGCTCTCGATGAGGCGCTCGTTGGGCTGGAGGCGGCCGGTGACGATCGCCTCGCGCAGCCGGTCCTCGGGACGGAGCGGAACGACGCCAATGTTGTTGGCCATCTCGCTCACGGCGCCGGACGCTACCACGGCTCTGATCGGCTGGACAGAGGCGGATTGCTCGCCGGCGCGCAGTTGTCAAGCGGGCGCAACGGGGCGGTCACGGCAGGGCGCGCTCAATCTGCGTGTTCGATATTGCACACAATCCAGTGAGCAAATGTTGTCTCCGATCAGCCCACAAAGGTGCGTGCGCCGCCGGCTCCTAAGACAGCCGGCGCTTCTCCCGCCGACGGCCGCCGGCCCGCCACGTGCGGGTCGGCGGCCCGAGGTGGTTGCTGACTCCCGGCTCAGGTAGTTTCCGCAGCCGAGAGTCCGTGAGCCAGGAGCGCCCCCGAAGTGCCGACTTCGTCCAGTCGCTGGAACGCGGACTGCTGGTCATCCGCGCCTTCGACGCCGAGCATCGCGAGCTGGGCCTCAGCGAGGTGGCGCGGATCTCCGGGCTCACCCGGGCGGCCGCCCGCCGCTTCCTGCTGACGCTGGAGACCCTGGGCTACGTGACCTTCTCGGAGGGCCGCTTCGCCCTGACCCCGCGGGTCCTGGAGCTCGGCTACGCCTACCTGTCGAGCCTCACCCTGCCGGAGGTCGCCCAGCCGCATATGGAGGCGCTGGTCGCTCAGGTCAACGAGTCCTCGTCGATCTCGGTCCTGGATGACATCGACGTCGTCTACGTCGCCCGGGTCCCCACCCGGCGCATTATGAGCATCACGCTGTCGGTGGGCACCCGGCTGCCCGCCTACGCCACTTCGATGGGCCGCGTGCTGTTGGCCGCGCTCCCCGATACGGAGCTGGCCGACCGGCTGAACCGCATCGAGCTGAGCCCGCTCTCGGCTCACACCATCACCGACCGCGCGGCCCTGCTCGCCGCCCTGGACCGGGTGCGCCGCCAGGGGTGGGCGGCCGTCGACCAGGAGCTGGAGGAGGGTCTGCGCTCTCTGGCCGTCCCCATCCACGACGCCACCGGTGTGGTGATTGCGGCGCTCAACGTCTCGGTGCACGCCAGCCGCGGGACGATGACGAGCCTGCGGCGCGACGTCCTGCCGCTTGCCCAGGCCGCCGCTCTGGCGATCGAGGCCGACCTGCGCCGCTCCGCCGGGACCGACGCCAACTCGCTTCGCCGCTGAGACCAGCCCCCCTCGTCACCCGGCGACCGCGACCGACGGGGATGCCCCGGCGGCGCTGGGCACGTGCTCCTCCGGCTCCCGGGCCAGATCCCGGGCCAGCCGGGTGAGCAGGTCGCCCAGCTCATCGTTGGAGTCCGGAGACCACTCGGCGCACAGCCGGGCCAGGCTGGCCCGCCGTTCGGCGACCAGCCGGCCGGCGATCTCGTCGCCCTCCGGGGTCAGGCCGACGATGCGGCCGCGGCCGTTGCCGGCGGCCGGGTCGCGGGCGAGCAGGGACCGAGCGTCGAGCTCGCGCATGGCGCGCTCGGCCGACTCCGGGGGGATGTCGAAGCTCTGGGCGAGCGCGGGGACGTTGGCGTTGGGGTCCTCCTGCAGCCGGACGACCAGCCACGAGGCGGCCGGGCTGAGATCCACGCCGGCGCGCTGGGCCAGGGCGGCCACGATCTCGCGGCGCCGGTCGCGGCCGACGGTCACCGACAGCGCGCGCGATGCCTCGGCCAGCGAGTCCGTGTGGCGCGGCGCGGCGAACGACTCGCCCACGCCGCTGGCGGCGGCCACCGTGTCACGCAAGGGCCGCTGCTCCAGCGCCCAGCTGAGCAGGAAGGCGATGGCGGCGATGCCCGCCGCCACCTCGAACACGGTCGACAGGGCATGGGTGAACGCCGTCAGGTAGTCGGCGTGCAGGGGTCCCGGGAGACGCCGCAGCGCGGCGGTGTTCAGTCCGGCGCCGGTGCCGACGGAGCCCGCCGCCGACGCGGGCAGCACCGCGGCCAACTCGGCGCTCAGGCGATTGGAGAAGATCGAGCCGAGGACGGCGGTCCCGACCGAGCCGCCGATGGAGCGAAACAGTGTCGCGCCGGACGTGGCCACCCCCAGGTCCTCGTAGGGCACCGCGTTCTGGACGGCCAGCACCAGGACCTGCATGACCAGGCCGAGCCCCAGGCCGAGCACGAACATGTACCCGGAGGCCACGATCCGCGTGGTCTGCGGGTTCATCGTGGAGAGCAGATAGAGCCCGACGACCATGATCGCGGTCCCGGCGATCGGAAACGGCCGGTAGCGGCCCGTGCGGGTGATCAGCTGTCCCGATGTGATCGATGTGATCAGCAGCCCGCCCATCAGGGGCAGGATCTGCAGTCCCGAGCCGGTGGGGCTGGCGCCGAGGACGACCTGGAGGAACAGCGGCAGATACGTGACCGAGCCGAACAGGGCAAAGCCGACGACCAGCCCGATGGCGCTCGTGACCGAGAACACCCGGTCTCGGAACAGCCGCGGCGGGAGGACCGGCTCGGCGGCTCGCTGCTCGATCAGCACGAACGCGACGATCAGCACCAGCGCCACGATGCCCAGGCCGATGATCTGCGGCGAGGCCCACGCGTAATCGGTGCCGCCCAGCGTGCACAGGAGCACGATGACGCTGAGCCCCGCGGCGAGGACGGCGGCGCCCAGGTAATCGATCCGGTGGTGGGCCTCGTCCCGGCGAGAGGGCAGCGTCGCCGCCAGCACGATGAACGCCACCACCCCCAGCGGCAGGTTGATGTAGAAGATCCAACGCCAGGACAGGCTGGTGGTGAAGAACCCGCCGAGCAGGGGGCCGATAACGCTGGCCAGGCCGAACACCGCCCCGAAGATCCCCTGGTAGCGTCCGCGCTCCCGGGGGGAGACGACGTCCCCAATGGCCGCCATCGTGCCGACCATCAGGCCCCCGCCGCCCAGCCCCTGCAGCGCCCGGAACACGATCAGCTCGGTCAGGCTCTGCGACAGCCCGCACAGGGCCGAGCCGACCAGGAACACGACGAGCGCGATCTGGAGCACGATCTTGCGCCCGTAGAGATCGCCGAGCTTGCCGTAGATCGGCGTCACCGCCGTCTGCGCCAGCAGATAGGCGGTCACCACCCAGGAGATGTGCTGCAGGCCGCCGAGGTCGCCGACGATCGTCGGCAGCGCCGTGGAGACGATCGTCTGATCGAGCGCCGCCATCAGCAACACCAGCATCAAGCCGGTGAAGACGACGAGGACGTTGCGCTGCGCGTTCTGGGGGGCCGGGATTGTGGCGCTGGTGGCGCTCACGCCCCGATCATACGACCGCCGAGGACCTGCGCTCCGCATGTCAATCGACGCGCCTTGACGCGGGCAATAGGCTGCCCTGCGGCACGCGGCACGCGGCACGCGGCACGGACGGCCGCGGCGCCCCAGCCCCCAATGTCTGCAACGAGGAGTGAGCCACCCATGGCCATCACCCTGAGCCGGCGTGCCCGGAGCCGGATCGCCGGTCTCGGAGCCGTCGTCGCGGTGGTCACGCTCTAACGCGTTCGACTCAGGGGCCGCGCAGCTGCGCGATCCGGGCCTGGATGTCCGGGTCGCGCCGCTGGTCGGCGGGCAGGTGGCCGACCAGCGTGTCCAGCTGGTCTGAGTCGTCGAGCAGGAAGGACACCTCCAGCACCGCGGGCACGTCGAGCTCGGCCATCGCGGCCGGGAGGGTGCCGTCGCTGAGGTGGCCGACGAAGCGCCCCATCGTCACGTAGTCCCGACGGCGCGCCAGCTCGCGCGTCACCTCGCCGATCAGCTGCGAGGGGAGCTGGGCGATCAGCTCGCTAGCCCGGCGCGGGTCGAGCTCGGACGCGACGTCGGCCAGGAAGTCCGGCGGCAGCTTGCCGGCCACGTCGACCGCGCGGTCGAGGTCGAGCAGGCCGGCCAGCCGAGCCGACAGCAGCGGGCCGAAGGCGCGCTGGGCGAGCGTCGCCACCACCCCGGCGGGCAGGAGCCGGCCAGCCGCGGCCATCCGGCGCAGGACGGCGGCGTCGGCGTCGTAGAGCAACTCGGTGACGCCGTCGCGCAGCGAGCGCAGCTCAGCGGCATCGAGGCGCTCCAGGTAGGCCAGCTCCGCCGGCTGGCGCCCCAGCAGCCGGGCCAGCTTCATGACCTCGGCTCGGGTTTGCAGGATCTCGGCCGGGTCGGTCACCCGACGATCCGCCTCACCGGGCCGCGCAGCAGACGGGGGATGTGGCCGAGCGCCCGCTCGCCGGCCTCGGCGAGCGCCCGCGCCTGGCGGTGGCGGGCGTCGCCGACGGCGGCGGCCAGATCGCGCAGCTCCTCGTCGCTCAGCTGGGCCAGCCCGTCCGGTGCGCCGGCGCCCAGCTGAGAGCGCAGTCCGGTGAGAGCGTCCCTGCGTGGCACCGCGCCTAGTATTCACCTTTTTCCAGATGCGCGCGCTGCATTCCCGTCCCCAGCCCCCGTTCGTCTCGCTCGCCGAGGCGCCGGAGCCCCAGCCCGGCCGCGACGAGGCGCTGGTGGCGGTCCGGGCGTTCAGCCTCAACCGCGGCGAGGTCCGGCGGCTGGAGCGGCTGGAGCCCGGGACCGTGACCGGATGGGACCTGGCCGGGGTGGTGGCCGAGCCCGCGGCCGACGGCAGCGGCCCGCCGCGGGGCGCCCGCGTGGTCGGCTATGTGCTGGGCGGAGCCTGGGCCGAGCGCGCGGCGGTGGCCACCGAGCATCTGGCCGAGCTGCCGGAGGCCGTGTCCTTCGAGCAGGCATCGGCGCTCCCGGTGGCGGGGCTGACCGCGTTGCGCTCGCTGGAGATCGGGGGCTTCGTCCTCGGCAAGCGGGTCCTGGTGACCGGAGCCAGCGGGGGCGTCGGCCGCTTCGCCATCCAGCTGGCCAAGCTGGGCGGGGCCCACGTGACCGCGGTGGCGCGTCGCGCCGCCGGGCTGCGCGAGCTGGGCGCCGACGAGGTGCTGCCGGAGCTGACCGCGGAGGGCGAGACGTTCGCGGTCGTCCTCGACGCCGTCGGCGGCCCGGTGCTGGGCGTGGCGCTGCAGCGGGTGGCGCCGCTCGGCGTCGTCGTCAGTTTCGCCTCGACCGTGGCCGAGCCGGTCAGCTACCCCACCCGCGAGTTCTTCTCGCGTGCTCCCGGGGCGTCGCTGCGCGGCCTGTACATCTTTTCCGAGCTCGACCACACCCGCAGTGCGTCGGCCGATCTGCGCCGCCTTGCCGACCTGGTGGCCGCCGGGCGGCTGGATCCCCAGATCGACCGCGTGAGCTCGTGGACCGACGCTCCGGACGCGATCCGCGCCCTGTTGGATCGCCAGGTGGCCGGCAAGGCCGTCCTGACCGTCGACCGGAATCCGTCCTGACGGGGGACCCGGTCCGGCGCTGACGGTCCTCCGCAGCCGTCCTGACGGTCGACCGAAACCCGGCGTGTTGACGGTTTATTAGGGCCCGGGCGCCCGGCGCGGGTTCCGGTTCGCATCACGACCGCGATGGGAATACATTGTGCGATCTGGGAACTCTGACCTCTTGGAGGAGGATCATCGTGAAGAGATACGTCAGGTCAGCAGCTGCGCTGCTGCTGATGGCGGTAGCCGCGCTCGTGATCGCGGCCTGCGGCGGGAGTGGCACCACCACCACACACGCGGCGACGACGCCGAGCGCAGGCGCCGGATCATCCGGCGGTAAGCAGGGCGGGACGATCACCTGGGTGGAGGGGACGGCGCCTCAGTCCCTGGACCCCGGTTTCGACTACACCACCCAGGGCGCTGAGATCAACTGGATCACCCACACCGGCCTGCTCACCTACGAGCACGGCAACGGGATCTTCGGCACGAAGCTCATCCCGGGTCTGGCCACCGGCGTGCCCAAGATCTCCGACGGCGGCAAGACGTACACGATGACGCTGCGCAAGGGCCTGGTGTTCTCCAACGGCAAGCCGGTGGTGGCCAGCGACTTCACGTACGCCGTGGAGCGGGCCATCAAGATCCCGTGGGGCGGCTCCGGTCAGTTCATCACGCCGGTCATCGTGGGCGGCACGGCCTTTTCCAAGGGCCACGCCAAGACGATCTCCGGGATCACCACCAACGACTCCAGCGGGCAGATCACCATCCACCTGACGGCGCCGTACGGCGCGTTCGAGAACGTGCTGGCCGAGCCGGCGCTGGGGCTCATCCCCAAGGGCATCCCGTTCCAGAACCAGCCGAACAACCCGCCCCCGGGCGTGGGTCCGTACATGGTCACGAACATCGTGCCCAACGCCTCGTTCTCGGTCGTCAAGAACCCGCACTGGAAGGCGATCCCGGGCATCCCGTCCGGGCACGTCAACCAGATCAACGTCAAGATCTCGCCGAACGTCAGCTCGAACGCGGAGTCGGTGCTCAACAACAGCGCCGACGTCTTCGACTGGGCCGACGCCATCCCGGGCAGCCTGCTCCAGCAGATCCAGTCCCAGGCGTCGGATCGCTACCGGCTCGTCAACCTGGGCGGCTCGGTCTACTACATCTTCCTCAACAGCCAGAAGCCGCCGTTCAACAACCAGACGGCTCGCGAGGCAGTGGTGACCGGTCTCAACCAGGAGGCGATGAGCCGGCTGGGCGGCGGGACGCTCACCCCGGCGTGCTTCTTCCTGCCACCGGCGGTGCCCGGCCATCCGACCAGCGCCACCTGCCCGTACGGGACGCCCGGCCTCGGCAACCTGACCAAGGCCAAGCAGCTCGTCCAGCAGTCCGGCACCAAGGGTCAGTCGGTGACGGTGTGGAGCCAGGAGCGGCAGCCGCGTCAGCAGTGGATGACCTACTACACCCAGTTCCTGAACCAGATCGGGTACCACGCCACGCAGAAGCTGATCTCGGACCCGACGTACTTCACGACGATCGGCGAGCTCAAGCTCCATCCGCAGACGGGCTTCCTGGATTGGAACCAGGACTTCCCGAACCCGGTTGACTTCTACGGGGTGCTGCTGGATGGGCAGGCGATCCTGCCGACCAACAACGAGAACGTCGGCGAGGTCAACGACCCGCACATCAACTCCCAGGTGGCGGCGCTGGGCAAGATCCCCACCACGGAGCTGCAGAAGAACTCCAAGCAGTGGCAGGCCCTGGACGAGTACGTGGCGAAGAAGGCCTACGTCGGCGTGTTCGGCTACCAGCGCTTCCCGGAGTTCGTGTCCAACCGGATCAACTTCAACGCGCTGGTCTTCCACTCGGTCTACGGGTGGGACCTGACCTCGTTCCAGTTGAAGTAGCCCTCGGCGGGCCGGGACGGTTTACGCTCCGTCCCGGCCCGCTGATTACCTTTCGCTTCCCATGGCCACCACCTCAGCATCCGGCACCGAATTCTCCGAAGGGCTCAACGCCGGCTTCGAGTCCGAGGGCGAGGAGCTTCCACCCGGTCTAGGGCCGTGGCGCCTGGCCTGGCGGCGGCTGCGGCGCAACCACGTGGCGCTGTTCTTCGGCGGCGTATTCCTGCTGATCGTGCTGGCATGCGCGCTGGCGCCCGTGTACGCCAACAACGTCGCCCACATCGGGCCGAACGTCGGGAACGTCACGGGCACGGTCAAGGTCGGCGGCCACCAGGAGAACATCGTCAGCCTGACCGGGATCCCGATCGGCCCCACCTGGAACAGCCAATACTTCTTCGGCGCCGACGCCAACGGCCGGGACACGGCGGTCCGGCTGCTCTACGGGGGGCGCAACTCGCTGGAGATCGGCTTCATCGCCACCATCATCACGATGGTCCTGGCCATGATGGTCGGCATCCTGGCCGGCTACCACCGCGGAATCGCCGACGGCCTCATCAGCCGCGGGATGGACATCATCTGGGCGTTCCCGGCGGTGCTGCTCGGGGTCACCCTGGGCACGGTGCTGGCGGTCGGCGGGATCGGCCCGATCAAGGGCAACAACCTGTTCGTCCCGGCGTTCGTGATCGGGATCGTCTACATCCCCTACGTGGGCAAGCCGGTGCGGGCCCAGGTGCTGCAGATGCGCGAGCGCGAGTTCATCGACGCCGCCCGCCAGCAGGGCCTCAGCCACACCAAGATCATGTTCTCCGAGATCCTGCCCAACCTGTCGAGCACGGTCGTCGTCTTCATCCCGCTGATCCTGGCCAACGCCATCCTGCTCGAGGCCGCCCTGTCGTACCTGGGCGTCGGCGTCCAGCCGCCCAATCCCTCCTGGGGGAACATGATCGCCGACGGGATCAACACCATCCCGGCCGCCTTCCACAACGTCCTGGTGCCCGGGATCATGCTCGTCCTGTGCGTGATGTCGGTCAACATCTTCGGCGACGGCCTGCGCGACGCGCTGGACCCGCGGGCCAAGGTCCGGATCGCCCACTGATGACCGCGGGAGTTCCTTAGCCCATGGGACGGTTCATCGTCCGCCGGCTGCTGGCCATGGTCGTGGTGATGCTGATCATCTCCATCATCACGTTCCTGCTGCTGGCGGCCATCCCCAACGGCAACCCGGCCTACCGGTTGGCCGGCCGCACGGCGACCGCGGCCGAGATCCAGGCCATCGAGGTGAAGTACGGCTTCAACAAGCCGATCTACATCCAGTACCTGCGGACGATGAAGAACATCTTCACCGGCCAGGCGTACTCCTACACCCAGGGCTTCAACGTGATTGACGAGCTCAGAGCGGGGCTGCCGGCGACGATCTCGCTGGCGCTCGGGGCCGGGTTGATCTGGCTGTTTGTCTCGATCATCGTGGGGACGCTCGCCGCGGTCAGAGCCGGCAAATACACGGACCGGGTCCTGACCGTCCTGTCCATGGCGGGGGTGTCGTTCCCGCCGTTCTTCTTAGGCGCGGTGCTGCTCTACTTCCTCGGCTACCAGGCCGGGATCTTCCCGCTGGGGGGGTACGTCAAGCTCACGTCGAACCCATGGCAGTGGTTCCTGCACCTGGTGCTCCCGTGGACGACGCTCAGCGTTCTGTTCATCGGCTTCTATTCCCGGGTGCTGCGCTCCAACATCCTCGACACGTCGAGCGAGGACTACGTGCGCGCCGCGCGGGCCAAGGGGCTGTCCGAGCGGCAGGTACTGATGCGCCACATCCTGCGCAACAGCCTGCTGCCGATCATCTCCCTGTGGGGCCTTGACCTGGCCCAGGTCATCGGCGGCGGCGCGATCCTCACCGAGTCGGTCTACAACCTGCACGGCGTGGGCCAGCTGGCGGCCGACTCGATCGGCAAGCTGGACGTGGTCCCCATCCTGGTCGTGGTGATCTTCACCGCGTTCGCCGTCGTGGTACTGGCTGCCGTCATCGACATCGTGTACGCGTACCTCGACCCACGGATCCGTCTGGCGTGAGCACCAACGGCGCGCTCCTGGACGTCTCGGACCTCCACGTCTCGTTCGCCACCGAGGAAGGCACGGTCCGCGCGGTCGACGGCGTCTCGTTCACGGTCGCCCGCGGCGAGGTCGTCGCCATCGTCGGCGAGTCCGGCTCCGGCAAGTCGGTGACCGCGATGACCTTGATGGGCCTGACCCGCAGCCCGAACACGGCGTTCGAGGGCGAGGCTCATTTCGACGGCCAGGAGCTGGTCAAAGCCAGCGACGCGGCGCTTCGGCGCGTCCGCGGCGCCGGCATCGCCATGGTGTTCCAGGACCCGATGAGCTCGCTCGACCCCGTGTACCGGATCGGCGACCAGATCGTGGAGCAGATCCGGGTGCACAATCCCAGCACCTCCAAGGCCCAGGCGCTCGACGAGGCGGTGTCGCTGATGGAGCGGGTCGGCATCCCGCGAGCCGCCGACCGGCTGCGCTCCTACCCGCACGAGTTCTCCGGCGGCATGCGCCAGCGGGTCATGATCGCGATGGCGCTGTCCTGCTCCCCCAAGCTGCTCATCGCCGACGAGCCGACCACCGCGCTCGACGTGACCATCCAGGCCCAGATCCTCGACGAGCTGCGCCAGCTGCGGGATGAGACCGGCGCGGGCGTGATCCTGGTCACCCACGACCTCGGCGTGGTGGCCGACATCGCCGACCGCGTCATCGTCATGTACGGCGGGCGGGTGGTGGAGCAGGGCACGCTCGACGACATCTTCTACGACCCGCAGCACCCCTACACGTGGGGCCTGCTCGGCTCCATCACGCGAATCGACGCCGACCGCAGCGCACGCCTGCCGGCGATTCCCGGGCAACCGCCGTCCCTGCTCAAGCCACCGCAGGGCTGCCACTTCCGGCCGCGCTGCCCCCATGCGTTCGACCGCTGCAAAGAGGTGCCGGCCCTGGAGAACCACACCCCGGAGAACCAGTCCAGCCGCGATCGGTGCTGGCTGACGCCTGACCAGAAGCGGCAGCTGCGTCAGGTCGGCGACCAGATCGGGTTGGCCAGTCCCGAGCCGGTGATCTCATGACCGAAGGCGACCCGCCCGGCCCGCCCGCCGACGAGAGCGCTCCCCAGGGCAACGGCGCGCCCGCGGGCGACGCCGCGCCGCAGGGGGGCAACGGCACCGCGCTGCTCGGCGTCGACCACCTGCGCGTCCTGTTCCCGATCAAGGCCGGCGTGATCATCGACCGCCAGGTCGGACAGGTCCACGCCGTCGATGACGTGTCGTTCGACCTGCGGGAGGGCGAGACGCTGGGCATTGTCGGCGAGTCCGGCTGCGGCAAGACGACCCTCATCCGCACGCTCGTCCGGTTGATCACCGTCACGTCCGGCTCGATCAGCTTCCGCGGGCGGGACATTACCTCCAGCGGGCGCCGCGACCTGGAGCCGGTCCGCCGGGAGATGCAGATGGTCTTCCAGGACCCGCAGGCCTCGCTCAACCCGCGCAAACGGGTCGGCCAGATCCTGGCCACGCCCCTCAAGATGCGCGGGGTGGGCCGGGACAAGCTGACCGCCGAGAGCCGGAGCCTGCTGGAGAAGGTCGGAATGCCCGGCGACGTTCTCAACCGGTTCCCCCACGAGTTCTCCGGCGGCCAGCGCCAGCGGATCGGGATCGCCCGCGCCCTGGCGGTGAACCCGCAGCTGATCCTGCTGGACGAGCCGGTCTCGGCGCTGGATGTCTCCATCCAGGCCCAGGTGATCAACCTCCTGGACGAGCTCCAGGATGATCTGCACCTCAGCTACATCTTCGTCGCCCACGACCTGAGCGTCGTCCGGCACGTCTCGGACCGGATCGTGGTCATGTACCTGGGCAAGCTGATGGAGATCTCCCCCGCCGAGGAGCTCTACAACAAGCCGATCCACCCGTACAGCTCGGCGCTGCTGAGCGCGATTCCGATCCCGGATCCCAAGCTCAACCGTGAGCGCAACCGCACGGTGGTCGGCGGCGAGCCTCCCAATCCCATCGCCCCGCCGCCCGGATGCCGGTTCCACACCCGCTGCCCGCGGGCCACCGATATCTGCCGGACGGTCGAGCCCCAGCTGACCGAGTACGCCGGGGGTCACCTGGCGGCCTGCCACCATCCGCAGTACGTGACCGCCCAGGAGATCGCCGCCGCGAAGCGGTCCGAGGCCAGCCCGCTCAGCGCGGGGGACGCGGCGCCCGAGGCGTGGGGCTCCGGGGGCGACGGTGGTCCGGCCGTGCCGGCGTCAGCGTAGCCCGCGCAGGTAAGGGGTCACCCCACCGCAGGTAAGGGGTCGGGCGCCTGAACCCGCTCCGTCCTCCCGATGTAAGGGGTGCCGTCGCAGCCCATCCTCAATGGCACGTTGTTGGCCACAGAGAGGAACGGAAATGCACCCCCAATTCAGCGCCATCATGTCCGCCGGCCGGGTCCATGAGCTTCGCGACGTCGCCGAGCGATCCCGGAGGGCCCCATCCCACACCGGCGCGGGACATCCGCGCTTCATCCGGCGATACTTCAGGCATGCGGTCGAGGTTGACGAGCAGTCACTTCGTGGGGAGGGTCGGTGAGCTGGCCGAGCTGGAGCTCGCCGCCCGGGAGGCCAGCTCCGGTCGACCCGCCCTCGTCCTGCTCGGCGGTGACTCGGGCGTCGGCAAGACCCGGCTGGTCACCGAGTTCGAGGACCGGCTGACAGCTGCCGGTGAGCCGGCGCCGTTGTTTCTGCACGGAGGTGGCGTCGACCAGGGCGACGGCGAGCTGCCGTACGCGCCCCTGCTCAGCGCGCTGCGTCCACTGATCCGGGAGCGCCACCCGGCGCTGGCGGATCTGAGCGCCGGCAGCCGCTCCCAGCTGGCGAGCATCCTGCCCGGGCTGGAGGATGGGCCCCGGGCCGGCGACTCGCGATCGAATCCCAGCGACCAGCTCCGCCTGTTCGAGGCACTCCTGGAGCTGATCGATCGCCTCACGGAGGAGGCGCCGGTCGTGCTGATCCTGGAGGACATGCACTGGTCCGATCGCTCCACCCGGACCTTCACCGCCTTCCTGGCCCGAACGCTGCGTCAGGAGCGCGTGTGCCTGGTGCTGACCTACCGGGCTGACGAGCTACATCGCCGGCACCCGCTGCGACCCCTCCTGTCCGAGCTGGAGCGCCTGGACCGAGCGCGCCGGATCGACCTGGAGCCGTTCGACCGCGACGAGCTGGGCGAGGCGCTGGCCGACATCCTTGGCGCCCGCCCCGACCAGGGCCTGCTGGATCGCATGTTCGCCCGCAGCGAGGGCAATCCCCTGTACACGGAGGAGCTTCTGGCGGCCGGGCTGGACGGCCGGGGCGCCGCCCCCCAGAGCCTGCGCGACGCGTTCCTGCTGCGGATCGAGCGCCTGCCGGCCGACGCGCAGCGAGTGGCGCGGGCGGTGGCCGTGGCCCGCGCCGCCGACGAGGAGGCACTGGCGGCCGTGACCGGATTGGATCGGGACGCCCTGCAATCGGCGCTGCGCGACGCGGTCGCCGAGCAGGTCCTCCTGGCCGGAACCGATGGGCGCTTCTGCTTCCGGCACGCGCTGCTGCGCGAGGCGCTCTACGACGACCTGCTGCCGGGCGAGCGGGGCGAGCTGCACATCGGCCTGGCCCGCGCGCTGGAGCGGCAGTGCGCGCCGAACACTGACGGCGAGCTGGAACGGGCCTCGTCGATCGCCGCCCACTACGGCGCCGCCGGTGACCAGCCGAACGCGCTGCGCAGCACCCTGGTCGCGGCGCACCTGGCCCACGAGGCCTACGCGTTCGGCGAGGCCGCCGACCAGATCGACCGGGCGCTGGAGCTGTGGCCCCGAGTGTCCGACGCCGAGGCGGTGGCGGGCGTCGATCACACCCAGCTCCTGGTGATGGCCGCCGAGGCCCACCGGATGATCGACGACCGGGCACGCAGCGTGATGCTCATCAAAGAGGCCCTGGAGGACCTCGACCCGGAGGGCGACCCGGTCCGCTACGCCGAGCTGCTCGCCCGCCAGGCCCGCATGACGTGGGCGCTGAACCGGGCCGGCGAGGCCGTGGAGATCGCCGAGCGCGCGCTGGAGATGCTCCCGGCCGACGAGCCGCGGGTCCGGCCGCGGGTGCTGGCCTGGCTGGCCCGGACGCGCTTCCTGCGCGGGCGCTTCCGCGAGTCGATCCGCGACGGGGAGGCGGCGCTGGAAACGGCCGTGCAGGCGGGGGACACGGTGGCCGAGACCGAGCTGCTCAACACGCTGGGGATGGCGAAGGTGGCGCTCGGGGATGTTGACGCCGGCGTCGAGTCCCTGCGCCGGGCCCAGCAGCTGGCGCGAGACAACGAGGACTTCGACAGCCTGGGCACCGCTTACTCCAACCTGGCCGACATGCTGAGCCTGGCCGGACGGACGGCCGAGGCGCTGGCGGTCGCCCAGGAGGGGCTGGCGGCGACGCCCCGCCATCCCGCCCGCGCCCACGAGTGGCTGCGGCTGACCGTGGCCGAGATGGCGTTCGAGGCCGGCGATTGGCAGCTGGCGCGGGACACGATGTCGTCGACCCCGTCGCCGGCCACCGGGACCCTGTTCATGTTCGCGCGGCTGCGCAGCGCCGAGTTCGCGCTCGCCGTCGGCGACGAGGACGCGGTCGACCAGTGCCTGGACGCGATCGCCGACCTGGTGGCGGCCTCCGCCGAGCCGCAGTGGATCGGACCGTACGGAGGGGTCCGGGCCGAGCTGCTGGTGCGCCGGCGCGACCTGGAGGGAGCGCAGCGCGCCGTCCAGGAGGCACTCGACCGCCTGGAGGTGTGCACCGACGATGTGATGCGGATCGCGCGGGTGACCGGGGTCGGACTGCAGGTCGAGGCCGACCGGGCCCAGCGCGCGCGGGATCTCGGCGAGCCGGCCATGCGCCGCGACGCGCTGGCCAGGGCGCGCATCCATCACGACCGGCTGGCCGCCGCCGCGCAGGAGGGCGGGCCGGTGGAGCGGGCGCGGCTGGCCCAGGGGCGGGCCGAACTGGCTCGGGCGCGCGGGCGGTCCGCCCACAAGGAGTGGGCCAAGGCGGCCGCGGCCTGGGAGGCGATCGGGCGGCCGTACCCGGCGGCGTTCGCCCGGTGGCGCGAGGCCGACGCGCTGGCCGGCGCCGGCGAGCGCGCGCCGGCGGCGGAGGCGGCTGCCGCTGCCCTGGCCGCCGCTCGCACGCTGGGCGCCGACTGGCTGATCGACGAGGTGCGGGCGCTGGCCGACCGGGCCCGGCTGGACATCGTGTCCGGCAACGGCCGCGCCGACGGCGAGCCGGAGGCGCCGGCCGAGTCCGATCCGTTCGGCCTGACCCCGCGGGAGCGCCAGGTGCTGGCGCTGCTGGCCGAGGGCGCGACCAACCGCCAGATCGGCGCCGCGCTGTTCATGGCCGAGAAGACCGCCAGCGTCCACGTGTCGCGGATCCTGGCCAAGCTCGGCGTGCAGGGGCGGACCCAGGCCGCGGCGGTCGCCCACCGTCTCCATCTCGCCTGACCGCCGTGACCGAGTTGCTCACCGCCTGGCCCCCGCCGCCGTGACCGAGTTGCTCACCGCCTGGCCTCCGCCGCCGTCGCCGGCTCGCACCCGGCCGGCGCAGCGAGCGCCGCTGCGCGTCGGCCTCGTCCAGGAGCGCTGGCATCCGGACCCCGCCGAGCACCAGGAGGCCCTGGCCGGCGGCATCCGGACCGCCGCCGGCGCCGGGGCGCGGATCGTCTGTCTCCAGGAGCTCACCCTGTCGCCGTACTTCGCGATCACGCCGGACGGCCCGCGGGCGTCCGGCGCCGTGCCGGAGCCGCTGGAGACCGGTCCCACCGTCAGGTTTGCGCAGGCGATGGCGAGGGAGAACGGCGTTCACGTCCACGCCTCGCTCTACGAACGGGCTGATGCCCCGGAGCCGGATGACTCGAGCGCGGCCCAACTAGGCGAGGCTGGAGGCCGAGCGGGCCGCGAGCTCGAGCATCTCGGCTACAACACCGCCGTCGTCGTCGCTCCCGACGGCCGCCTGGTCTCCCGCACCCGCAAGCTCCACATCCCGGTCACCGCCGGCTACTACGAGGACCACTACTTCCGCCCCGGGCCGGCCGACGGCGAGCCGTTTCCGCTCACGCCGCTGCCGACGGACGACGGGGAGGCGCGGCTCGGCTGCCCCACATGCTGGGACCAGTGGTTCCCGGAGTTGGCCCGCGCCTACTCGCTGCAGGGCGCCGAGGTCCTGATCTACCCCACCGCCATCGGCTCCGAGCCAGACCATCCGGACTTCGACACCCAGCCGCTCTGGCAGCAGGTGATCGTGGCCAACGGCGTCGCCAACGGCACGTTCATGGTGGCGATCAACCGGACCGGCGTCGAGGACCCGCTGACCTTCTACGGCTCCAGCTTCATCTCCGATCCGTACGGACGCGTGCTCGTCCAGGCCCCGCGGGACCGCCCGGCGGTGCTGGTCGCCGACCTCGACCTCGACCAGCGCCGCGACTGGCTGGAGCTGTTCCCGTTCCTGACCACGCGGCGGCCGGATGCGTACGGGGTTTTGACTCGCCGCACTCGGTCGTAGCCTGATCTCCCGCGTGGCTCCCACCCGGGGTCCGGGCGTAACAGAGGCTGCCTCAGGCCCCCTGGTTGAGCCCGCTGGACACGGGCAGCGCGTAGTAGACGGCCACCGCGCCGCAGATGATGAGCGTGGCGTAGGGCGAGACGAAGGCCAGCACGGTCGCCACCACGTACGGGCCCGTGCCGCTGACGGAGCGGACCAGGATCCGGCGGCGTTCCTGCTCGGACAGGTCTGCCTCCAGCATGTGTGCTCGGTTGAGCAGGATGTGGCGGTTGAGCAGGGAGAACACGATCGACATCGCCAGGAACGCCCCGCCGTAGACGGCTGCGGCCACCGACTCACCGTTCGATTCCCGCAGATACGTGGCCATCAGGTTGGTGGCGAAGGGCAGGATCCCGATGCTCATGAGCAGCAGGAGGTTCAGGATGAGGATGGAGTGGTCGGCCTCCTTGAGGCGGCCGATCATGGCGTGGTGGTTGATCCAGATGATGCCGATGGTGAGAAACGACACGACGTAGGCGACGTAGTGCGGCCACCCCTCCGCCAGGACATGGGCGAGGTGGGGTTGCGGGGGCGGCGGCGTGGCGATCCCCAGCACAAGCAAGGTGATCGCCACCGCAATCACGCCGTCCGAGAACGACTCGAGGCGATTGGTCCCCATCGGCTGCCCCTTTCGCCGGTCAGGGCGTGGATCCTACGATGGACAAATTCCGCCCTCCGCGGGAGACTGAGGCATGCTTGCTGCCGGCTCGCTGCGCCAGCGCCTCGCCCAGACCCTGAACGCGGCCTACGGGGACGGCCTGCTCAGCGAGGGCACGCTCGCCTACCGGCTCGATGTCCTGCTGCGCAGCCCAGTCGTCGATCCGGTCAGCGTGGTCGGCGACCTCACGTTCCGCCGCCGCCGGCACGCCCTGGCTCGCACCATCGACGCCGCGCGCCGGGTGGTGCGCCCGTCGCCGGAGGCGCCGGTGCTGGCCCTGGACTGGAGCGGCACGCGGACCGAGCTGCTGGTCGGCCGCAACCCGGCCTGCGACGTCGTGCTCGACGATCTGAGCGTGTCGCGCCGGCATGCCGTGCTGCGCTACCGGGACGGCAGCTGGATTCTGCGGGACCTGGAGTCCACGAACGGGACCCGGGTCAACGGGTGCGACGTGGTGCGCTGCCGGGTCGAGCCCGGCGACCTGCTGATGCTCGGCGACGCGTCGCTGCTGGTGGATTAGATCAGCCGGCCGCGCAGCGCCTTGCGGTCGACCTTGCCGACCGCCGTAAGCGGGATGGACTCCACCAGGTGCAGCTCACGCGGGTACTTGTAGCCGCCGATGTGCCGGCGCGCCCAGTCGATCAGTTGCTCAGCGCTCGCCGAGGCTCCGGGAGCGAGGCTGACGAACGCCACCACCTCCTCGCCATGCCGGTCGCTGGGGCGCCCGACGACGGCGGCCATCTGGACGTTCGGGTGCTGGACGAGGGCATCCTCCACGTCGCGCGGGTAGACGTTGAACCCGCCCCGGATGATCAGGTCCTTCTTGCGGTCGACGATGAACAGGTAGCCCTCGTCGTCGAGGTAGCCGACGTCGCCGGTGTGCAGCCAGCCGCCGGCCAGCGCCTCGGCGGTGGGCTCCGGAGCGTTCCAGTAGCCCCGCATCACCCCGGGCGAGCGACAGCAGATCTCGCCGATCTGCCCGGCCGGCAGCGGGCGGCCGTCGCCGTCCCGGATCTCCAGTTCGGTGCCGGGCACCGGCCGGCCCACCGAGCCGGGCCGGCTCTGCCCGGCGGGCACCGCCGAGATGAGGGCTGCGGTCTCGGTCATCCCGTATCCCTGACGGATCACGGCCGACGGCACCCGGCGGGAGAACTCCTGCTCCACCCCCGCCGCCAGCGGCGCACCGCCCGAGGTCACGTACGACAGCGAGGACAGGTCGTGATCCTCCAGCGGCCTGGCCAGCAGCAGCTGGAGCATGGTGGGCACGACCGCGGTCAGCTCGATGCGATGCTCGGCGATGAGGGCCAGAAACGCATCGGGGTCAAACCACCGCATCAGCACGGACACCGTCGGCTCCGGGTTCTGCAGGCCGGCGAGCGTCACCAGGAGCCCGTAGGCGTGCGACAGGGGCAGGCTGGTCAGCGCCCGGTTGATCCCGGGGACGTGGGCGGCGCGATGGGAGGCACGGCCGGTGTAGTGCAGGTTGGCGTGCGACAGCATCACCCCCTTGGAGCGCCCGGTGGTGCCGCCCGTGTACAGCAGCGCGGCGAGGTCGTCGTCGCTCCGGGCCACGATTGCGCGGGCATCGGCCGCCTCCAGGTCGGACAGCGCGACGGCGCCGTCGGCCGCCTCGGTGCAGATGATGTGGCCTAGAGTGCCGACGCCCTGAGCGGCCTCCAGCACCTTGGGGAGGAACTCCGGGGTGGTGATGACTACGCGGGCTCCCGAGTCGGCGATCACGTGGCGCAGGTCCGGAGCCGGCAGCAGGAACATGGCCGGGGTCACCACGGCGCCGGCCAGCCATAGCGCGTGGTACGCGATCGTCACCTCCGGGCAGTTGGCCATGGAGACGACGACGCGGTCGCCCGGCCGCACGCCGAGCTCGGCCAGACCGCCGGCCAGGCGCCGGGCCCGGTCAAACAGCTGTCCGGAGCGGTGCCACTGGCCCTCGAACAGCAGCGACTCGTAGTCCCCGCGCCGCTCGAATGACTGTTCCACGAGCCGTCCGAGATGGTGCTCGCCGATGGAGGGTGTCGCTGAGGTGGTCACGTCGGCGGGAGCCTAATACGCCGAGCCCCTTGGCAGGATGGAGAGGATGGCCGAGTCCGCGCCCCAACCATTTGCCACCGACGCCCTGGACCGCCTGCGCGCCCTGACGGCCGATGCCGGCGCGCAGTTCCGGGACGGGCAGCTGGAGGCGATCCGCGACGTCGTCGTCGACCGAGCGCGGGTCCTGTGCGTTCAGCGCACGGGCTGGGGCAAGTCGGCCGTCTACTTCGTGGCCACCGCCCTCCTGCGGGAATCGAGTCCCACCCACCCCACCAACGCTGCCCCCACGCACCCCGCCGGGCCGACGCTCATCGTCAGCCCGCTGCTGGCCCTCATGCGCAACCAGATCGCGGCGGCCGAGCGCCTGGGCCTGCGCGCCCACACGATCAACAGCACCAACCGCGAGGAGTGGGACGCGGTGGGCGCCGGGCTCGCCCGGGATGAGATCGACCTGCTCCTGATCAGCCCCGAGCGCCTCAACAACCCCCGCTTCCGCGACGAGATGCTCCCTCTGTTCGCCGAGGCGGTGGGCCTGCTGGTGATCGACGAGGCCCACTGCATCTCGGACTGGGGCCACGACTTCCGTCCGGACTACCGGCGCGTCCGGGACATCCTGACGGCGCTGCCTCCTCACGTGGCGGTGCTCGGCACGACGGCGACGGCCAACGACCGTGTGGTGGCCGACGTCACCGAGCAACTGGCGGCCGGCGACGGCCGGGCGCTGCGGACATATCGCGGGCCGCTGGCCCGGACGAGCCTGCGCATGGAGGTCGTCGACCTGCCCCGGCCGGCCGAGCGCCTGGCCTGGCTGGCCGAGCACCTGCCGGAGCTGCCCGGCTCCGGGATCGTGTACACGCTGACCCGGCGCGACGCTGAGCAGGTGGCCCAGTTCCTCAGCTCGCGCGGGATCAGCGCCGTGGCCTACAGCGGCGACCAGGAGACCGAGCAGCGGGTCGGTTCCGAGGATCGGCTGCTGGCCAACCAGGTCAAGGCGATCGTTGCCACGAGCGCCCTGGGGATGGGCTACGACAAGCCGGACCTGGGGTTCGTCGTCCACTACCAGGCGCCGGGATCGGTCGTGGCCTACTACCAGCAGGTCGGCCGGGCCGGCCGGGCGGTGGAGCATGCCGACGTCGTCCTGCTGCGCGGCGGCGAGGATCGGCGCATCCAGGACTTCTTCATCGAGCAGTCATTCCCGTCACGGGAGCGCGTCGCCGCCGTCCTGGAGGACCTGCGCACGGCCGGCGCCGAGGGGCGGAGCACCCCGGAGCTGATGGCGGTCGTCAACCTCGGCCAGAGTCGGCTGGAGGCCATGCTCAAGATCCTCGACGTGGAGGGCGCGGTGCAACGCGCCGGGACCCGCTGGCGGCTGGTGGAGGGCTCTAACTGGAGCTACGACGCCGAGCGCTACGCCCGGGTCACCGCGCTGCGGCGCACCGAGCAGCGCGCGATGGAGCAGTTCGGGGCGGACGGCCGCTGCCTGATGCGCACGCTCCAGGAGGAGCTTGACGATCCGCGGCCCGAGGACTGCGGCCGGTGCTCGGTGTGCACGCGGCCGCGCTTCGCGGCGCCGCCGGACCCCGGGCTGGTGGAGCTGGCCGGCCGCCACCTGCGCTCAACGCCGATCGGGCTGGACGTCAAGAAGATGGCGCCGAGCGAGGATGGCCGGAGGCGCAAGATCGCCGAGGACGTGAGGACCGAGCCCGGATGGGCGCTGGCCCGCTTCGGCGACGGTGGGTGGTGGCCGGCGGTGGCGCGCGGCCTGCGGGACGGGGCGTTCGACGACGAGGTGGTCGCCGGCCTGGCCGAGATGGTGCGGGCCGCGGGCGTCGATCCAGCCTGGGTGACGCCGGTCCCGTCAGTCCGCCTGGGAGAGCTGCTGGAGCGCCTGTCGGCGGCGCTGGCCGGTGAGCTGGGGATCGCCCCGCTGTCGCTGCTGGCCCGGGTGGCCGAGCGCCCGCCCCAGTCCGAGATGGCCAACGCCTTTCAGCAGGCGGCCAACGTGCGGGGCGCCTTCCAGGTGGTGGCGCCGCCGCCGCCCGGAGCCGGCCTGCTGCTCGACGACCGCCGCTCGTCGGGATGGACGCTGGCCATGGCCGGCGGCCAGCTGCGGATGGCGGGCGCCGAGTCGGTGGTGCCGGTCGCCCTGGCGACCGCGTTCTGACGGCGCCGGTGTTCGGTGGGCCGGGGCGGTCAGGCGGCCCGGACGCGCCCCGCGGAGCTCGCCCGTAGGAGCGCCGACCGGTACCCGGAGGCCAGCCGGCCCAGCGAGGCCTCCCAGGTCCGCTCGGCCACCCGGGCCAGGGCGGTCTTGCGGATGCGGTCCGCCAGCCCGGGCGTGTGGATGAGCGCCAGCAGCGCCTGGCTGAGCGCGGTGGCGTCGGCGGGCGCCAGCAGCCCCGTCTCGCCGTGGCGGATGAGCGCGGAGGGGCCGCCTTCGTCGACGGCCACCGTCGGCAGCCCGCTCGCCTGGGCCTCGAGGATGACCTGGCCGAAGGTGTCGGTCCGGCTGGCGAACAGGAACACGTCGGCGCTGGCGTAGACCGCCGCCAGGGCCCGGCCCTGGCGCCAGCCGAGGAAGGTGGCGTGCTCGCCGAGCCGAACGCGCAGCATCTCCTCCTCGGGGCCGCCGCCGGCCAGCACCAGGTGCAGCCGCGGATCCTCCTCGCGGGCGGCCAGGAAGGTGTCGGCCAGGAGGTCGACGCCCTTCTCTCGGGTCAGGCGCCCGCAGTACAGGACCGTGACCTCGCCCGGCAGGCTGCTCGAGTCGCGCAGGGCGGGATCGAAGCGCTCCAGATCGACGCCGCGATCCCAGCGCGCGATCCGGGCCGGCCCGATGCCGAGCGCGCCCAGCCCGCGGTCGGTGGCCGGGCTCGGCGACATCACGACGTCGCACCCGCCGTAGAACATGCCGAGCGCCGCCTGCGTCACCGCCTCCATCTCGGCGGCGCCGGAGCGCAGACCGGCGTAGGCGGCCAGCTCCGTGTGGTAGCTGCCCACGACGGGGAGCTCGAGCACCCGGGCGAGCAGCCAGGCCGCGATGCCGGCGGGGCCCGGCGACGTCAGGTGGATGAGGTCGTAGCGCCCCTCGGCCAGCGTCTCCACGACCGTCGGCAGGCAGGGCACCCCCAGCGTCATCCCCGGGTAGAACGGAACCTCGACCTCGGCCACCGCGCTCAGCCGGCGGTCGACGTCGGCGTCGGTGCCGATCACCTCCACCTCGTAACCGGGAACACCCCGCTCGCGGATCTGGCGGATGGTGTGGGTGACCCCGTGCATGCTGCCCAGGCCGTCGGCGACCAGCGCCACCCGGGGGCGGTCTCCGTCGGACCGGGTCAGCTTGAGCTTCTCGCGCCCCAGGAAGGCGGTCGACGCCGCGTACGGGA
>JBPYFQ010000034.1:0-6049 GCA_051985625.1 Solirubrobacteraceae bacterium | reverse complement strand
CGGCACGCGCCACCCCGACGCCCATCGCGGCGACGCCCGGCCGCGTGCGGTCCAGGGTCATCATGGCGATCTTGAAGCCCTTGTTCTCCTCGCCGACGAGGTGGTTGAGGGGGATCTCGACCTCGGGGAAGGTGATGGTGGCCGTGTTGGACGCGCGCTGGCCCATCTTGTCCTCGTGCTTGTCCACCACCACACCGGCGTCACGGGGCACGATGAAGCACGAGATGCCGCGGTGGCCGGCCTCCTTGTCGGTCTTGGCATAGACCGTGTACCAGTTGGCGTACTCGCCGTTGGTGATGAAGCACTTGGAGCCGTTGATGACCCACTTGTCGCCCTTGCGGGTGGCGGTCGTCTTCATCCCGGACACGTCGGAGCCGGCGTCCGGCTCGGTCAGGCAAAACGAGGCGAACAGCGGGGCCTCGGTCAGGCGGCCCAGGTACTCCTTCTTGAGCTCCTCGGAGGCGGCCAGGATGATCGGCGCCGTGGCCAGCCCGTTACACGACAGCGAGGTGCCGATGCCCGAGCAGCCCCAGGCGATCTCCTCCTCGATGATGGCGCCGTCGAGGAAGCCGAGGCCGGGGCCGCCGTACTCGGACGGCAGGTGGTTGTTCATCAGGCCCAGTTCCCAGGCCTTGTCCAGGATCTCGCCAGGCCAGGTTCCGTCCCGGTCGTAGTCCCAGGCGACCGGCCGGATCTCCTTCTCGGCGAAATCGTGCGCCATCTCGCGCATGCTCTTCTGCTCGTCAGTGAGCGTGAAATCAACCACCGTGGCTCTCCTTTTCAGGCGTCGATTGACTAGTCAGTCAATGGCTCTGGAAGAAGGATACCCCGGAAGCCGGTTGAGGGAACACGGCCGCCCGGGCCGGTGCGCCACACTGTGTCTATGCAGAGCGCGTTTGGCACCGTGGTGCTGGTCGTGTGCGGCGTGGGGGTCGCCGGGGCGATCGCGGCCCTGCTGCTCAACCGGCGCACCTGGGACGAGTACGGGCGCAACCAGCTCCTCCGCGACAGCGAAATGCCCCGCAGTCACGGCCGGGCGGCGGCCGGAGGCGACCGCGAGCGCGACGAGGAGATCCGTCAGATGCTGGAGGCCCGCAACGCCCGCCGCCGGCGCCGCGGCGAGCCGGAGCTTGACGTGGAGGCCGAGCTCGGCCGCCTGACCGCCCCGCTGGTCGACGACGAGCTGCGGGCCGAGATCCGCGACCTGGTCATCGCCCGCAACCACCGGCGGGCGCGCCAGGGCAAGGCGCCGCTGGACGTGGAGGCGGAGGTCCAGCGGGAGATCGCGCAGCTTGCCGGCGAGTGAGAACCGGTACGCTCCGCCCCACCATGGCTGATCCACGTCGCATCGAGCTCGATGAGCTCCTCAACCGTCCCGGGACCTACTTCAACGTGCAGACCGAGGTGCTGCTCGTCGTCGACGACTCCCCGGAGCTCGACTCCGAGATCTTCAACATGGAGGAGTACGAGGGGGCCGAGTGGGTGGTGGTCTCCGACGAGCTGCCGCTCGACGAGCCCCAGCGTGACGAGATGCTCGAGTCCTTCCAGGTCCACCTCCACGCTGGCCCCGCCGAGGGCGAAGAGGAGGAGGAGCTCACCGACAGCTCGGACCCGCTGGAGCTCGACGACCAGGAGGCCGGGCGGGAGTAGCCGCCGGCCCGGCCAGTCGGCCGGTGCGACTAGTGGGCCTCGGCTTCCGCTAGCCGCCGTTGAGCAGCGACGCGCACTTTTGCATCTTGGACACGTCCTTGCCGGCGCGCTGGATGCAGTCGGTGTACTTGGACACCTTCGCCGGGTTCGAGCTCGAGCTCCCGCCCGTCGACGACGAGCCAAGGCCGCCCTGGACGGTCGACAGCACCCCGCGCAGCTTGGCGGTGAACTCGCTGTAGGGCTTGACGTTGCCCGGGGCGGAGATCGTCTGGGGCTGGTTGAGATGCGAGTACTGGAGGGTGAGGCCGATCCCGGCGGAGGTCATGCCGCCCAGCACCGTGGAGGTCTGGCCGGTGACCGGGAGCGTGAGCGACAGCGTCAGCTTGCGCAGCGTCTTGTCAGACGAGCCGGTCCAGACGTCGACCCGGGCGTTTTGGACCGCGGCGGCGATCTCCTGCTGGGTCGAGGCCGGAATCGACCTGGGGATGCTGGTGGAATTGGACGTCGTCTTGGCCGTTTTGGCCAGAAAGGTGTTGAGGTCCGACAGCAGCGCGCTGACGTCGACGCCGGAGCGGATGTGCGTCGTCTGGGCGCCGCCCGTGGTCCCGGAGCCGACGATCGAGGGGTTCTTGAGCCAGTGCTGTGGATTGATGCCCAGCCCGGACAGGCCGCTGCTCGATCCGGACGAGCCAACCGAGGAGAAGCTCGATTCCAGCTTCTGGAAGTCAGCGGCCGGCAGCCGGTAGGCGTTCCCCTGGAGGGTGACGTAGCCGCTCGAGCCGGTGGAGATGACCCCCAGAGACCCGCGCTTGTTAAGCGCGCTGATGCCAATCGTGAAGGCCGAGGCGGGCAGCTTGCCGGTCCCCCGGCTCTGGAACGGCCCGTTCAGGCTGAGAACGATCGGCGTCGTCAGCGTGCTGGAGCCGGTCGGGGTGAGGCTGAGAGAGAACCCCAGGACCCCGCTCTTGACGGTGTGCGCCTTGGAGAAGGTCTGGGAGAGGAGGCTCTGGGCGTTGCTCGACGACGCCGCGTCGTTACCCGTGCTCGAACCGCATGCAGCGATGACGAGGGCGCACGCGGCCGCACACAAAAACAGACCCACGCGCAACTTGGGGCGCGCAGTCATGTTGTGAATTTGCATGCAACTTCCTCCTCGGTCGTGCCGCCGGCTGTGGCGCGAATGTAGCAGCGGCTTCGCGCGCAGGAGCCTGTTGGTGCTGCTCGCCATGGCCGCCGTCCCGTCCAGCGCGGAGGCGGCGCGCGTCGTGGTGCTGCGCCCCCACGGACACGCCACGGTCCGCACCGATCGGTTCCTCACCGGCTCGGCCGCCACCCCGGCGCCGTGGCCGCAGAGCGGGGCCACGATGCACACGTTCGCCCGGCGGCGAACCAAGCACAAGCCCGGGGTGACGGTCGCCGGGACGCTCACGACGATGTTCCACCGCCGGCAGATCAGCGCCGCCGTCTACCACAGCGACGTGGCCGCCTACAACGGCGCGCTGGGGATCGAGAGGCGGCTGCACGGCATCCGGCGGTCCGAGCTGGCGGCCGTGACATCCACCATCCACAACATCGCCGCCGCCCACCAGCTCAACGCGTCCCGGCTGCCGGCGGTGTTCGCCACGCTGGCCGCCAACGTCCAGTGGTGGCAGAACGGCCCGCTCCTGGCCGGCGGGCAGCGGGTCGAGTTCGCCGGCTCCCAGCTGGTGTGGCAGTACTACCCGGGCCAGGGGATCCAGCTCCAGGTGCTGGCGAACTTCGGCAAGGCCGACGGCCTGTACACCGGCGGACCGGCCGACTACTCGGCGATGGAGCAGTTGCTGTCCGAGATCATCCCGCTGGCATCCCGGCGCGGCGGCGGACTGGCCTGGGAGTACTACTTCCCGTTCGACGGCGGCGCCGCGCCGTGGACGAGCGCGATGTCGCAGGCCACCGGGCTGGAGGCCCTCACGCGGGCCTACAAGGCGACCGGCAACCCCTACTACCTCCAGGTGGCGAACCAGGCGCTGCCCATCTTCAGAGTCCGGCCGCCGGCCGGGGTGGCGGTGCCGACGCGCGCCGGGACGCGCTTCATCCAGTACACGTTCACGCCGCGGACGAAGATCATCAACGCGTTTCTGCAGACGCTGATCGGGCTGCATGACTTCGCCGGCGTCAGCGGCAACACGACGGCGGCCCGGTTGTTCGCCGCCGGCAACCGCGAGGCGATGGCCGAGGTGCCGTCGTTCGACACCGGGGCCTGGTCGCTGTATCAGCCGGGCGTCGAGGACGACCTCGGCTACCACCAGCTCGTCACGGGCTTCCTGTCCCAGCTGTGCTCTCTGGTGGGCGCGCCGGTCTATTGCACGACCGCCCAGCATTTCCAGGCGTATGAGACGACGCCGCCGATGCTCACCCAGCTGACGGGAAGGGCCACCGCCAAGCGCCCGGTGACGCTGCGCTTCCGGTTGTCGAAGTACTCCCACGTCGGGGTGATCGTCAGCCAGGGAGCGCGCCAGGTGTTCGCCACCAGCGCCGGCTTCCCGTACGGCGTCAACCGCTTCTTCCTGCCGTCGATCCGGTCACCGGGCTCCTACTCGGTCGTGCTGGCGGCCACGGACCTGGCCGGGAACTTCACCCGGGTCACCGGATCGCTGCAGATCACACGAGCACGGAGGCACGGCTCGTAGACTCGGCCCACCATGCGGCCGCGCACGATCCTCTACACCGGCAAGGGCGGGGTGGGCAAGACCTCGGTCGCCGCCTGCACCGCCCGCAGATGCGCCGCGGCCGGACAGCGCACCCTGGTCATCTCCACCGACCCGGCGCACAGCCTGGCCGAGTCGCTGGGCGAGACCCTGGGGCCCGAGCCGGTCCAGGCGGGCGAGCGCCTGTGGGGCCAGGAGGTCAAGGCCCAGGACGAGATGGAGCGCCACTGGTCCGGAGTCCAGGAGTGGATGGGCGAGCTGCTGGTGGAGCGGGGCGTCGACCGGATCTCCGCCGAGGAGCTGACCGTGCCCCCCGGGATGGACGAGCTGTTCGCGCTCCTGCGCCTCCAGTCCCACAACGAGTCCGGCGATTGGGACGCGATCGTCGTCGACTGTGCCCCGACCGGCGAGACCCTGCGCCTGCTGTCCTTCCCGGACGTCGCCCGCTGGTGGATCGACAAGGTGTTCCCGTTCGAGCGCCAGATCCTGGCCGCGGCGCGGCCGATCGCGCGGTCGCTGCTCGACATCTCGCTGCCCGGCCAGGCGGTGTTCGCCGATCTGGAGCGGCTGTCGCAGAACCTGATCGCGATGAACGAGATCCTGCGCGACCGGACCCGCTGCACGATCCGGCTGGTCATGAACCCGGACAAGATGGTCATCGGCGAGGCGATGCGGACCTTCACCTACCTCAACCTGTACGGGTATCTGACCGACGCGGTGATCGTCAACCGCGTGTTCCCGGACGGCGTCGGCGACTACTTCGCCGGCTGGCGGGCGGTCCAGGAGGAGCACCTGGAGCGGGTGCACTCGGCGTTCTCGCCCGTGCCGGTGCTTCGCGCGCCGTTCTTCGAGCAGGAGGTGGTGGGACCGGAGATGCTCGACCGGCTGGCGGCGGAGCTGTTCGCCGAGCTGGATCCATCGGCGGTCCTCCACGACGCGCTGGCCCAGGAGCTGGAGGTGCTCACCGGCGGCGGCGCCCGGCTGCGGCTCGATCTCCCCTTCGCCGAGAAGGGGGAGATCTCGCTCAAGCAGGTCGGGCCGGAGCTGATCGTCGGCGTCGACGGCCAGCGGCGCAATATCATCCTGCCCGGAGCGATGGCCGCCATGCGGCCGGTCAAGGCCACCTTCGAGGACGGCGCGCTGGAGATCAGCTTCGATGGCGAGCAACGAGCCCCCCGGACAGAGCGGTAGCCGCTCCGGCTCCGCCGACGACGCGCTCCGGCGCCTGGAGGAGCGGCTCGACGCTGCCTCCCAGGCCGCCGAGCGGCTGCTGGCCGATGCCGCGTCCCGAACCACCCGCAAGCCGCCCCCGGCCGGCTGGCAACAGCCCCGGCCGGAGGGCGAGGAGCCGGAGCCCGGCGGGCTGTTCGGCGGCGACGCTGAGCTGCTCTTGGCCCTGGTGACGTCGGTCCGCGACCGGATCCCGCCGGAGCTCCAGCAGCGCCTCGCCGAAGCGCTGCGCGAGGTGCTCCTGGCGCTACGGGCGCTGATCGACTGGTACCTGGAGCGCACCGAGCGGCGGGCGGCCGAGCCGGCTCGGGTTCAGGACATCCCAATTCTGTAGATCGCGGGCTCCCGCCCGGCCCGGCGCCTACAATCGAGTCGTGCCCCGCACTTGGATCCTCATGGGCTCGCCGGCGTCTCACGCCGGGGCCGGGACCGTCGCGGGCAGCGGGCGATGAGCGCGTCGCGTCCCCGGCCGGCCGCAGCGG
>JBPYFQ010000033.1:0-16897 GCA_051985625.1 Solirubrobacteraceae bacterium | reverse complement strand
ACCGGACCGGTCCTCCAGCACCAGCTCGCCGCCCATCCGCTCGGCCAGCTCCCGGCCGATGGCCAGGCCGAGGCCGAATCCGGCCTGCCCGGCGGTGTCGCGGCCCCGGTGGAAGCGCTCGAAGATGGCCTCCCGCTCATCGTCGGGGACCCCGGGCCCCTCATCGGTGACGCTGATCGAAACGCCCGGCTCGCGCCGCAGGGTGACCCGGACCTCG
The DNA here is from genome assembly GCA_051985625.1 of Solirubrobacteraceae bacterium. Taxonomy (GTDB): domain Bacteria; phylum Actinomycetota; class Thermoleophilia; order Solirubrobacterales; family Solirubrobacteraceae; genus Palsa-465. The sequence goes on along the minus strand of JBPYFQ010000033.1, from coordinate 16,680 downwards.
CTCCCCGACGGGCTCGCCCGCACGGCGTTGTCGAGCAGGATGCGGAGGATCTGGGCGATGCTCCCCGGGTCGCCGAGCGCCCACACGGCGCCGGGCTCGTCGGCCAGAGTGGAGCGCACGTCGCGCTGCTCGGAGCCGAGCTCGAACTCGGCCAGGACGGCCCGGCTGAGCTCGCCGAGCTCGACCGGCTCTGAGCGTAGCTCCACCTGGGCGTCGATGCGGGAGAGGTCGAGCAGATCGGCGGCGAGCCGTCCGAGCCGCCTCGACTGGGCGTGAGCCCGCCGCACCAGCGCGCGCGCATCCTCCAGATCCGGGTGCTCGTCGTTGAGGTCCTCGTTGAGCAGCTCCAGCATGCCGTCGAGCGAGGTCAGCGGCGTGCGCAGCTCATGCGACGCGGTGGCCACGAAGGCGCGCCGCGCCTCCTCCTGATGGCGCAGCCGCTGCTGCATGTGCGACAGCGTCCGCGCCAGGTCGCCCACCTCGTCGTGGGCGCGGTCGACCGGCACCTCCACGGCCGGCCCCTCCTGGGTCATCTGCAGCGCCGCCTGGCGCAGCCGGCGCAGGCGCCGGACCAGCCGGGCCGACAGCGGGATGCCGAGGAGCAGAGTCAGGGCCAGCGCCGCCAGCGACGCGTCGAGGAACGCGGTGCGGACGGCGTGGGCGATGATCGGGAGCTCGCTGATCGACTTGCGCACCGCGAGCACGTAATGGCCGCCGTCCACGTCCTTGAAGCGGAGCGCGATCCGCACGTACTCGACGCCGTCGATCGTGCCGAACGTGTACGAGTGCCCGGTGCGGAAGGCCACCGGGACGTCGCTGAACGAGTCATCGCCCTCATCAGTGCGCAGTGGCAGGAGCGGAATCGCGCCGTTGCCGTCCGGCGCCGGGCGGGCCAGCACGGTGACCCGCGCGTCAAGCCGGCTGCTCAGGCGCTGCCGGACGCTCCCCAGCCAGCCTGCCACCAGCTTCGAGTTGTTCACCTCGTTGAGGGGGATGCTGGAGAACTCCTTGAGCGTCTTGCTCGTCAGGTTGCTCCTGAGACTCCTCAGCTCGGCGTTGCGCAGGCTCTTCTCCAGCGGGCCGAGCAGGGCCACCGAGGCCACCACCAGCGTGGCGACCGCGGTGATGAGCACCACGCCGACGATCCGAGCACGCAGACCGAACGGACGCCCCCGCAGGCCCGCCACGGCTACACGTCCTCGTCCATTTAGGGACCTCGCAGGCGGTACCCGGCGCCCCGCACCGTCAGGATGTACCGCGGCTTGTCCGGCTCCGGCTCCAGCTTCTCACGCAGGTGGCGGATGTGGACGTCGATGGCGCGTGGGTCCCGGTAGGCGCTGTCGCCCCAGATGGCCCGCAGCAGCTCCTGGCGGTTGAGCAGCCGCCCGGGATCGGCCATCAGCGCGTCGAGCAGCTCGAACTCGGAGAACGTCAGCTTGACCGGCTGGCCGTCGATCGTGACCTCGCGCTGAGCGCGGTCCAGGGCGATGGGGCCCACCACCAGCACCTCGTCGCCCATCGCGCGGGTGCCGGCGCGCCGCAGAACGGCCCGGATGCGGCTGCGCAGCTCCGCCAGGCCGAACGGCTTGGTGACGTAGTCATCGGCGCCGGCCTCCAGGCCGAGCACGGCGTCGGCCTCCGAGTCCAGGGCAGTCAGCATGATGATCGGGACCACGTTGCGCCGGGCGCGCAGCGTGCGGCAGACCTCGTATCCATCCGGGCCCGGGCCGAGGGCGACGTCGAGCAGGACGATGTCGAACGTGTCGGTGCTGGCGCGGTCGATCGCCGATCGCCCATCCGAGACCGCCAGCACCCGGTGGCCCTCCCGGGAGAACGAGCGGGTCAGCATCTCACGCAGATCGGATTCGTCGTCGACGACCAGGATGCTCAGCGACGCGTCCGCGCTGCGCGCGGGAGCCTGATTGGTCGCACGTCCCGACGCGGAGGTCTGGCTGCTGCTGGAGTTCTCAAGCGCCATCAGTGGTCCTCATGATCGTACCGAGGGTGATGAAGTATTCCGGTAGATCTCAGCCGTGGGCCGCTGTCTCAGACGGCCTCCAGCTTGCGCCGGGTGCCGACGTCGGGCTCGGTGTCCCGCACGGCCATCCGGCGAGGCGCCAGGCTGCCCTCGGCCGCCCACGCCCACAGCACGGCCAGCCAGGTGATCGTCGCCAGCGTGACATGGACCCACACCATCTCGGCCGGCAGGCGGAGCTCGTACTGGACGCTGCCGACCAGTCCCTGAGCGGCGAGCAGGACGCCCAGGACGGTGAGCGGCTCCAGGTCGGCGCCGGTCGCGCCGCGCCGGCGGCGCAGGAACCACACGCCGATGACCGCCACGCCGAACAGGGCCGCGATCGTGGCGTGCTGGTGCACGACCCAGGTCAGCGTGTCGGCCCCCTTGAAATCGAGGCGATGGACGACCTGGCCGGTGAAGCCCCCGCCGTGGGGTCCAGCGGCGGTCGCCACGCTGCCGGCGACGATCGTCAGCGCCGCCACCGGAGCGAGCGCCCGGACCGACCAGACCGACACCCGGTCGGTCGCCCGCGGGCGGCTCCCGGGCTCGTGGTGGCTGCGCCAGGCCAGAGCGAATGAGGCGATCAGGATGACCAGGGACAGCGCGAAGTGCCCCATGACGAAGCCCGGCGCCAGGTGGTTGAGCACGGTGAGGCCGCCGAGCACCGCCTGGGCGACAACGCCGAGCGGCAGCAGGAGCGAGAGCCAGACCAGGTCCCGGCGGTAGGGACGGCGCCGGAACGCCATCAGGAGAGTGCCGACGGTCACGATGCCGACAATGAAGCCGACGACCCGGTTGCCGAACTCGATCAGCGCGTGCGTGCTGAGCGGCGGGAGCGGCGTGCCGCCGCACTTCGGCCAGTTCTCGCAGCCCAGGCCGGAGTCGGTGAGGCGGACGCCGGCCCCGCTGAACACGACCAGGGTCAGCGCCGCCAGCGAGGCGTAGGCCGCGATCCGGAACTGCCGGGGCGTGAAGGTGACCTGCGCCAGGCGGCTCAGGTGCTCAGACATCGGCGTACACGTAGGGCAGGGAGCGGGCCTGCGCGGCGAGCGGGGGAGCCGACCGGTCACGCGCCGACGGGATCAGGTTGGCCTGATCGGGCCAGTCGATGGCGACTTCCGGGTCGTCGAAGGCGAAGCCGGACTCGGCCGCCGCGTCGTAGTAGGTGGTGACCTTGTACGCGACGTCGGCCACGTCGCTGAGGACGCAGAAGCCATGGGCGAATCCGTCGGGGACGTACAGCAGCCGATGCTCGGCGTCGTCGAGCACGAATCCCTCCCACTCGCCGAACTGCGGGGAGCCGGTGCGGATGTCAACAAGGACGTCGAAGATGGCGCCCCGGACACAGCGGACGAGCTTGGCCTGCCCAGGCTGGAAGTGCATGCCGCGCACGATGCCCCGGCCCGAGCGGGAGTGATTGTCCTGCACGAACTCGTCGGGGATGCCCAACTCGTCCAGGACGTCGCGGCGGTACGTCTCAAGGAAGAAGCCGCGGTCGTCCCCATGGACGACCGGAGCCAGGTACAGCGGTCCGTTGAGCTTGCTCGGGAGCTTCTGCATCGCGCGGCCGATCGTGGCACCACATTATCGATCCGGCCCCGGCCGGTGCGGCCGGCGGGGTCCGCGGGGTGAGAGTCCTCTAACCGCCGAGGTTTTGCCGGGTGGCGCGGGTAGCCGCCCCCCCAGGGGCGCCTTTGCATCAACGACAAGCACCGACTCAGGAGAGCGACTCAATGAGCACTGTCCAACCACAGCCGGTGGAGAGGGATCTGCCGGTGGACCGGGATCTCCAGCGGGACCTCTCGCTGATCCACGCCCACGACCATGACGGCACCGACGCCGACGGCCGGCGCGTCCCCACCCCCTCGGTGGGGTGGACCGGGACGATCGTCCGGCTCGTCTTCGGCGTGATCTGGGCGATCGACGCCTATCTGAAGTGGCAGCCGGGCTACCGCGACAGCTATATCTCGACCCTGAAGCAGACGGCGCAGGGCCAGCCTGCCTTCCTGCACGGCTGGTTTCACTTCTGGATCACGCTGCAATCCGGCGCGCCGTCGGTGTTCGCGACGCTGACCGGGATCACCGAGACGACGCTGGCCATCGTCCTCCTGCTGGGCGTCGCCCGCCGGGCGGGCTACACACTCGGCGCCGGCTACATGCTGATGGTGTGGGCCGTCGGCGAGGGCTTCGGCGGACCGTACGTGGCCGGCAGCACCGACGTGGGGACGGGAATCGTCTACGTGATGCTGTTCGTGACGCTGCTGGTGTATTCGCCGCCGGCCCGGCGGGAGCGTTTCAGCCTCGACAAGTTCCTGGAGCGACGGCTGAGCTGGTGGCGCTTTGTGGCCGAGCCTCACCGGGTCGACCGCGTGCACGGGGCGCCGCGGGTGGAGCCGGTGGTGGTGGGAGAGGTCGGACCGCGGCTGCGCGCCGGCAGCACGTCAGGACTGGGCTGAGCCACCGCCGGCCGGCCCCGATCGCCACAGCAGCCTCTGGAGGGCGAGCTCGACCCGGGCCGGGACGGGCCGGGCTCCCCACCAGTACCGGTACACGAGCCGGCCGCCCCTCCCGAGCCGTGAGTCCGCGGCCAGACGGGCGCGGCCGTTCGCGTCGTACAGCTCCCGGTACTTGGACCGGAGCTGACGGAACGTCGACCGGTAGCGGGCCCGGGCCGCGAAATGCCGGCTGGCTCCGTGACGGCGGTACAGCACCGTCTCGGCGTCGATTCGCCGGCCGCGCCAGCCGTGCCGCAGCGCGCCGAGCCAGAAATCCCAGTCCTCGTAGCCGCCGAAGCTGGAGTCGTAGCCGCCGATGTCCGCGAACACCTGGCGGCGCATGAGCGCGGTTGAGCCGATCGTATGCCGGAACAGCAGCCCGTACGGGTCGTAATCCGGCATCGTCAACGCGCCCTCCCAGTCGCCGAAGAATCGCATCGTGCCGAAGCTGAAGCCCAGCCGCGGGTCCTCATCCAATGGCCCGCGCAGGTCGCCGAGGGCGTTCTCGGTCAGCTGATCATCCGCGTCGAGGACAACCGCATAGGGAGTTTCGACCCGACCCAACCCAGTGTTTCGTGCCGCCGCCACACCGGCGTTCGGCTGCCGGATGACCTGGACCTGCGGCGGGAGATGATCCAGCGCCTCGGCGGTCTGCGGGTCGGTCGACCCGTCGTCCACCACGATCACCCGGGGCTCGCCCCCGTCCTGGCGGAGCGCGCTTGACACCGCCTCGCCCAGGAAGCGACCGTAGTTGAAGCAGGAGATGACGACCGTGATGTCGGCGTTCACGGGCCCACCCGATGGCGTCTCACATCCCTGAGGCTCAGCCGCGACCGATGCGCCGGACCGGGACTCCCGCCTCGGTCCACGAGCCCGGGGTGAGAACCCCGCGGCCGTCCACGATCGCCTGTGCGCCCGGGATGTCGGCGGGCGTCAGCTCCGCGTAGCGGCGGTGATCGGCCTGGACGATCGCGGCGTCGACCTCGCCCCCGTCCCACGGGTCAAAACCGAGCTGACGAAGCTCGTCGTCGCCGTACAGTGGGTCGGACGCCACCGGGACCGCATCCCGCTGCTCCAGCTCACGACGGACGGCGAAGGCGCCGGAGAACGCGGTCTCCTTGACCTGACCCCGATACGCCACCCCGAGAATGAGGACGCGCTTTCCGGCCAGCCCGCCGGGGAGGTCCTCGGCCAGGAGGTCGACGGCGTAGGACGGCATCCGTTCGTTCACCGCGCGGGCCGCCGCGGGCAGCTGGGCCGCCGGATCTCCGGCCAGGTAGAAGCGTGGGTACACCGGGATGCAGTGCCCGCCGACCGCGATGCCGGGCCGGTGAATGTGCGAGAACGGCTGCGAGTTGGCGGCGTCGATCACTCGGTCCACGTCGATCCCGAGGGTGTCGGCAAACCGGGCGAACTCGTTGGCCAGTCCGATGTTGACGTCCCGGTAGGTCGTCTCGGCCAGCTTGGTCAGCTCAGCCGCCTCGGCGCTGCCCATCCCGCGGACCTCGGCGTCCAGAAACGACCGGTACAGCTCGACGCCGCGTCGCTCCCCCTCCGGCGTCAGGCCGCCGACGATCTTCGGATAGGCGGTCAGGTCCTGGAAGATCCGGCCGGAGTAGACCCGCTCGGGGCTGTGGATCGTGAAGAAGTCCTCCTCCGAGACCAGGCCGGAGAGCTCGGCCAGGGCAGGCGCAATCCGGTTCCGGGTGGTGCCGACCGGCAGGGTCGTCTCCACGCAGACCACGGTGCCGGGCCTCAGGCCGCGGCCGATGTCGCTCACCACCGAGTCGAGGATGGAGAAATCGGGCTGAGCGTCGGCATCCACGACGAGCGGGGGGACCGCGATGACCAGGTCCGGCCCGTCCGCCACCGCCGCCGTCGTGTCGCCGGTGGCCCGGAGCCGGCCGGAGCCGACGACCTCGGCCAGCGCCTCGGGCAGGCCAGCCTCCCCCGGAAACGGCTCCTGCGCCCGATTGACCAGGTCGACGACCCGAGGATCCACGTCACAGCCGACGACGTCGTGGCCACTGAGGGCGATCTGGGCGGCGATCGGCAGCCCGATCTTGCCCAGCGCTACGACGACGGCCTTCATCCGCCGACGATGGCCGTGGCCAGGGTCTGTCCACTCCGCGCGCTCGCGATCACCGTCTCGGCGATCTGCACGATCTCGACCCCGCGCTCAAGAGTGACCACGTCAGCGGTCGCGTCTCCCTGCAGCCAGTCGAGGAAGGTCTCCAGTTCCACGCGCAGCGGCTCGTCGCGGCTGAGCGCGTATCGGGTCACGTTCCCCTCGCTGACACCGCGGAACTGCTGTGCCGTCGACCAGGCGATGTCCACTGCGGCGTTCTCGTAGAAGAACAGGTCGCCGGTCAGCGTGTCCGCCTCCAGCATGCCGGCCTCACCGAGCACTCGCGTGCGACGCACCTTCGTCGGTGACACCCGGTCGACGACCAGGTTGAACGCGGGCCCGGACTCCAGGGCTCCGGTCACCACCACCAGATCCTCGTGATCCTGGCCGCTCAGGTACTGGGTCTGGGCGGCCAGCCGGGCGATCTTCGAGTCCGACAGCCAGCTGATGACGTCGATGTCATGGGTGGCCAGATCCTTGACCACGCCGACGTCACGGACCCGCCCGGCAAACGGGCCGCTTCGCACGGCCGAGACGGAGAACAGCCGGCCGACCTGACCGTCGACCACCCGGCGCCTCATCTCCTGCAGCGCCACGTTGTAGCGCTCGACGTGGCCCACCGCCCCCCGGACACCGTGCTCCTCGCACAGATCGACGATCTCCTCGGCCTCCTCGGCCGTGCCCGCGAGGGGCTTCTCGACCAGAACGGACGCGCCGGCGCGCGTCACCTCGCGCGCCACCGCCAGATGGGCATCGGTGGGGACGGCGACGACGGCGAAGTCAAGTGGACCCCGGTCCAGCAGCGTCGTGACCGAGTCGAACACCAGCCGCCGGTCGTGCACGCTGGCGTAGTGGTCCCCCTCCACGTCGACCGCTCCCGCGAACTCCACCCGCTCCGCCGCCTGCAGCAGGCGAGCGTGGTGCCGGCCGATCATGCCCAGGCCGATGACCGCGCCGCGAAGAGTCCGTGGTTCGATGCTCATGACGAGCGCTAGGGTATCGATCCCGGTCCGGCGGCGGCTCTGCCTGCCGGCCTCACACTCCGCATCGATCGCTGACTCGCTGACCGATGGCCATCCCCCTGTTTGACATCCACACCCCGCTGCGGCCTCTCCGCGACCGCCTGCTCGAAGCGGCCACCCGGACGCTGGACGGCGGGGCGTTCATCCTCGGGCCTGAGGTGACCGCCTTCGAAGCCGAGTTCGCCGAGTATCTGGGTGTCAAGCACGTCGTCGGCGTGGCCAACGGCACGGACGCTCTCACGATCGCCCTGCGGGCGATGGGGGTCGGGACGGGAGACGACGTGATCGTCCCCTCGTTCACGTTCTATGCCTCGGCGGAGGCGGTGCCACCGACCGGCGCGCGGCCCGTCTTCTGCGACGTGGATCCTGACACCATGATGGTCACGCCGGAGACCGTGCGGCGCGCGCTCACTCCGGCCACCAAGGCGGTGATCGCCGTCCACCTGTTCGGCAATGTGGCTCCCGTGCGGGAGATCGAGCAACTGGGCGTGCCGGTGCTGGAGGATGCCGCGCAGGCTGCTGGTTCGGTGGGCCCGGACGGCCGCCCGGGGGCTCTGGGACAGGCGGGAACGTTCAGCTTCTTCCCGTCGAAGAACCTCGGTTGCCTCGGCGACGGCGGCGCGATCGCCACCCCCGACGACGCGGTCGCCGACATGGCTCGGATCCTGCGCTTCCACGGGTCGCGGGACCGGTCGACCTGGGAATTCGTCGGCTACAACTCGCGCCTGGACGAGCTCCAGGCGGCCTTCCTGCGCGTCCTGCTGCCCGAGCTCGACGGCTGGTCGGCCGATCGCCGGCGGGCGGCCGCGCACTACGAGCGGGCGGGACTCGGCGACCTGGTCACCCTGCCCTCGCCGACCGACGGCGCCGACGCGGCCTGGCACCTGTACGTGATCCGGTCGCCCGAGGTGGGCCAGATCAGCGCCTCGCTCAGCCAGGCTGGCATCGGCAACAAGGTCTACTACCGCCCTCCGGTGCACCAGCATCCAGCGATGAGACCCTTCGCGTCTGCGCTCTCCCTCCCGGCCACCGAGGAACTCGCCCACACGCACCTGGCCATCGCGTTCGGTCCGGGCCTCAGTGCCGCGGACGCGGATCAGGTCACCGCGCAGGTGCGCGGCGCGCTGGCCGGCTCCAGCCGGGAACGGGGCGCGGCCTGACCAGTCCCGCGCGCCGGTCGATCCTGCTGGTCGCCCACGTCACGCCACCGACGGCGATGTCAGCGGCGCGGCGCGCGGCCGGGCTGACGAAATACCTGTCCCGAAGCGGCCACCGAGTCACGGTCCTCACCTCGGTCATGTCCGGATCGGGCCCGGTGGCGGGGGCGGATCGGACCATCCGCACGCGGGATCTCCTGGTCAGCCCTCTCAACTGGCGGCGGGCCGGCTTTGCCGCGCTCCAGGGCGAAAGCGGCGGGGGAGCGCCGGCGGCCCCCAGCGCCCTGGCCAGTGTGATCGTGCCCGATCTCCAGATGGTCGGGTGGGTCCCGTTCGCGCTGACCCGGGCGATGCGGCTGGTCGCCACCGAGTCCTTCGACTGCGTCATCACCTCCTCGCCGCCGGCGTCGGCGCATCTGATCGGGCTGACGCTCCAGCGCTTAGGCGTGCCGTGGGTGGCCGACTTCCGGGATGGCTGGACCTTCGAGAGCCAGCGCCCGGAGTGGGCGATGGGCGGCCTGGCCGCGCTGGACGGCGGCCTGGAGCGCCTCGCCGTCACGCACGCCGACGGGATCAGCGCCGTGACGGAGCCCATCGCCGCGGACCTGCGGACCCGGTTCGACCGCCCGGTGGAGACGATCACGAACGGCTTTGACCCGGAATCGCTCGCCGCCGGCCCCGACGACGTGCCTGGCCCGCCCCCCGAGGCCGCCCGGCGGACGGTCGTCCACACCGGCACTCTGGCCTACGGCGGCCGTCCGCTGGCACCCCTCCTGGCCGCGCTGCACCGGCTTCGCGACACGGCGCCGTCCGCCGCGGAACGACTGGAGATCGTCCTGATCGGTCCCATCACGCACGCCGAGCGCGGTCTGATCGATGACGCCGGCCTGGCTGACATGGTCCGAGCCGACGGACCGGTGGCGCATGATCATGCGCTCGCCGTCCAGCGGGCCGCGGATGCGCTGCTGGTGATCACGGGTCCCGGGCAGACGGGCGTGGCGACCGGGAAGCTGTATGAGTACCTGACCGCGGGGCGTCCGATCCTGGTCATCGGAGACGAGACGGCGGCCGCCCGGATCGTTCACCGCACCGGGGCGGGGGTCGCCGTCGGACGCGACGACCCGACGGCGCTGTGCGACGCCCTCCGTCGGGTCGCTGAAAACCCCGACGACCTCCCGCGGCCGACGCCCGAGGCGGTGGCCCCGTTCGCCTACCCGGCGCTGGCCGCGCAGATGACCAGCCTCGTGGAGCAGGCGATCGATCGGCGCGCGGGTGACTAAGCCTCACCGCCGGACGGCCTCTATGCTCACGCCGGTGCAACTTCGCGCCTCCGGCCTCGTTATAGGACCCGACTCATGTGTGGCATCGCCGGCATCCTGAACCTGAGCGGCCGGCCCGTACCCGACCTTGAGCGCCGGCTCGAGGTGATGAACGACCTCATCGCCCACCGCGGTCCGGACGACGCCGGCGTCTGGGTCCATCCGCACGGACACGTCGGCCTGGCCCATCGCCGCCTGTCGATCATCGATCTTGAGCACGGCCACCAGCCGATGCTCGACCCGGCCCACCGTGCTCTCACCTTCAACGGGGAGATCTACAACTACCCCGAGCTTCGCCGCGAGATCGGCGGTGATCGGTTCGTCACGACTTCCGACACCGAGGTGCTGATACGCGCGCACGATCGGTGGGGCATCGATGCGCTGCAGCGACTGCGCGGGATGTTCGCGTACGGCCTGTGGGACGAGCCCGCCGACGAGCTCGTACTGGCCCGCGACCGCTTCGGGATCAAGCCGCTGTATTACGCCGAGGTGGACGACGTCCTGTATTTCGCCTCGGAGGCCAAGGCGCTGCTGCCCTTCCTGCCCTCCATCGAGATCGATGTGGAGGGGTTCAAGGACTACCTCTGGTTCCAGCTGTGCCTGGCCGGCAAGACGCTGTTCCGCGGTGTCCGCGAGTTGCTGCCGGGGCACGTGATCCGGGTGCGTCCCGGTGCCCGGGTGCAGCCGGAGCGCTACTGGGAGGTGTACTACGACCTTGACTGGCACCACACCGGCCGCTACTTCGAGGAGCGCCTGACAGAACTGCTGGAAGAGTCGGTCGACCTGCACCTGCGTTCCGATGTGCCCGTCGCGGCCTATCTGTCGGGCGGCCTGGACTCCTCGACGGTCGCGTCGATGGCGGCGCATCGCTCGCCGGAGCCTCTACAGGCGTTCACCGGAAAATTTGGTGAGGATCCGAGATACGACGAGAGCCGCTATGCGCGAGCCCTCGCCGACTACCGCGACATTGCGCTGCACGAGGTGGACATCGGCGTCGAGGACTTCCTGGAGAACCTGGAGAACGTCATCTACCACCTGGATTACCCGGCCGCGGGCCCGGGGTCGTTCCCGCAGTTCATGGTGTCGCGCGCCGCGGCTCAACAGGTGAAGGTGATCCTCGGCGGCCAGGGCGGCGACGAGGTGTTCGGGGGCTATACCCGGTACCTGATCGCGTACTTCGAACAGTGCATCCGCGCCGCGATCGACGGCACCATGCACGACGGGAACTTCGTCGTCACCTATGAGTCGATCATTCCCAATCTCACCGCGCTGCGCTCATACAAGCCGCTGCTCCAGCAGTTCTGGCGAGACGGACTGTTCGAGGAGTTGGATGCCCGCTACTTCCGTCTGATCAACCGCGCGCCGGAGATCGACGGTGAAGTCGACCTCGCCGCGCTCGGGTCCTACTCCCCGTTCGAGACGTTCCGCGAGATCTTCAACGGTCCCAACGTCGGACATCAGTCGTACTTCGACAAGATGACCCACTTCGATTTCAAGACGCTGCTGCCGGCACTGCTCCAGGTCGAGGACCGCGTGAGCATGGCCCACGGGCTCGAGTCCAGAGTGCCTCTGCTCGATCACCGAGTCGTCGAGCTGGCGGCGACGATGCCCGCCAATGTGAAGTTCCACGAGGGCGAGATGAAGCACATCTTCCGTACCGTCGCGCGCCCGCATGTGCCGGACGTGATCAGCGAGCGGACCGACAAGATGGGCTTCCCCGTGCCGCTCACGCAATGGCTGCAGGGCCCGGCCCACGACTGGCTGCGTGACGTCTTCTCCTCGCGCGCGGCGCTCGACCGGGAGCTGATCGATAACTCCAAGGTCCTCGCTAGCCTCGATGGCGAAAACCCGTTTGGGCGTAAGACGTGGGGACTGATGTGCCTGGAACTGTGGCAGCGCACGTTCCACGATCGTGAACATTTCTTCAAGGGACTTCTGAGAGAAAGGACCACCGCCGCATGAAAGTGCTGATCACGGGAGGCGGAGGCTTCGTCGGCTCAAACCTGGCAGACCGACTGCTGGACGAGGGTCACGAGGTGCTCGTCATCGACAATTACTCCACCGGCCGCCGGGACAATCTGCGTGAGCAGGACGGGCTGACGATTGTGGAGGACACCATCGCCGACGCCGGCGCCGTCAACCGCGCGTTCGAGTCGTTTGACCCGGATCACGTCGTGCACGCGGCCGCGTCCTACAAAGACCCGGACAACTGGGCCGAGGACACCCGTACCAACGCCGAGGGCACGGTGAACGTCGTGCGCGCCGCGATGCGGGCGGACGTCGGGCGATTCATCTACTTCCAGACCGCCCTGTGCTACGGCACCCAGCCGATCGAGCAGCCGATCACGCTCGGACACCCGATCCGCCCCGACTCCAGCTACGCGATCTCAAAGACGGCGGGCGAGCAGTACATCGCAATGTCAGGGCTCAATTGGGTGTCGTTCCGCCTGGCCAACGCCTACGGGCCGCGCAACGTGTCGGGTCCGCTGCCGACGTTCTTCCACCGCCTGACCGAGGGTAAGCCGTGCTTTGTCATGGACACCCGGCGGGATTTCATGTACGTCGATGACCTGGTGGACATCGTCGTGCGCGCGCTGCACGGCGAGGGCGGCGGGGCCTACCACGTGTCATCCGGCTCGGACTTCGCCATCAAGCAGCTGTTCGACGCCACGGTCGGCGCGCTCGGCATCGAACTCGACGAGGACGTCGAGGTGCGACCGCGCAACCCGGACGACGCCTACACGATCCTGCTCGACCCCTCCCGCACGCACGAGGACTTCCCCGGCTGGCGGATCTCGACCCCGCTTGAGCAGGGCGTGCAACGCACGGTGGCCTACTACCAGGAGCACGGGATCGAGGAGACCTACACGCACCTGAGGCTGCCGGAGCGAGAGACGAGCGAAGACCGGGCATGAGCTGGGACGGCAAGCGCATCCTGATCGCCGGCGGTGCGGGCTTCGTCGGCTCCAATCTCGCGCGGGCGCTGCTGAGGGGAGATCCGCGGGAGGTGATCGTCGTCGACAACCTGCTCTCCTCCGAGCGGGAGAACCTGCCCGACGATCCCCGGTTGACGTTCATCGAAGGCTCGATCAACAGCGATGAGCTCCTGGCCGGCCTACCCGACGATCTCGACTGGGCGTTCCAGCTCACCACCTACCACGGCAACCAGAGCTCGATCGCCGATCCGCTGGCCGACCACGAGCACAACACCCTGCCGACGCTGAAGCTGTTGCAGGCGCTAGTCGGCAAGTCGGTCGAGAAGATCGTGTATGCCGGGGCCGGCTGCACCGTCGCCGAGAAGACATTCGATGGAGCAGCCGCCACCACCGAGGAGGCACCGGTCTCGTTGTGGCTGGACTCGCCGTACCAGATCTCCAAGATCATCGGCGAGTATTACTGCAACTACTACTTCAGCCGGTACCGCACGCCCGTGGTCAAAGCTCGCTTCCAGAACGTCTACGGCCCCGGCGAGGTACTGGGCGCCGGACGCTGGCGCGGCACGGTGCACACCGTGTGGCGGAACGTCACACCGACGTTTGTCTACAAGGCGCTGAAGGGCGAGGCGCTGCCGGTCGAGAACGGTGGGATCGCCACCCGCGACCTGATCTTCGTCGAGGACATGGCCCGGGGCCTGATCGCCTGCGCGGAGCGGGGCGAGCCGGGCGGGACCTACAACCTGGCCAGCGGCGTCGAGACATCGATCCGCGAGCTGGCGGAATTGATCAACGAGCTGGCGGGCAACGAGACGCCGATCGCGCTCGCCCCGGCGCGCGACTGGGATCGATCGGGCCAGCGCTACGGAGATCCGAGCAAGGCCCGCGAGGAGCTCGGCTTCACCGCCGAGGTGCCGCTGCGAGACGGGCTGGAGCGCACCGTTGCGTGGACGCGCAAAAACCTCGATTGGATCGAGCGGTGCATGATGCGCCACGAGGAGCGGATTGCGCAGGCGCTGGCGCTTTCCGCAGGCTGAGGGGTGACTGCCACGACAAGCTCGTCGGAGCCGACCGTCCGGACCATTGAAGCCGGACGGAGGGTCGCCCTCCCGGACCTGCGGGAGCTCTGGGAGTACCGCGACCTCGCCTACTTCCTCGTCCGCCGGGACGTGTCGGTGCGCTACAAGCAGACGGCGATCGGGACGCTGTGGGCGATCCTGCAGCCACTCGCGCTGGCCATCGTGTTCTCGGTGTTCCTCGGCCTGCTCGCTCATGTGCCGTCGCGGTATGGGATCCCGTACCCGCTCTACGCCGTCTCGGGGATGGTGATGTGGCTGTACTTCACGCAGGCGCTGCTGCGCACCTCCGACTCGACCGTCAGGAGCGCAGAGCTGATCTCCAAGGTCTACTTCCCGCGCATGGTGATCCCATTGGCGGCCGTGATTCCGCCGCTGATCGAATTCGGGATCGCGTTCATCGTCGTGATCGCGGCCATGTTCGTCTACGGGCACCCCCCGCAGTGGCAGATACTGCTCGTTCCCGCGCCGGTGCTCCTGGCGCTGGCCACGGCGCTCGGATGCGGGCTGTGGCTGTCCGCCCTTCACGTCCGCTATCGCGACGTGGCGCTGGTGGTGCCCTTCATCGTCCAGGTCGGCCTATTCGTGACGCCGATCGTCTACCCGCTGTCGATCATCCCCCACAACCTTCAGCCGCTCTACGCGCTGAACCCCATGGTGGGTGTGCTGGAGGCGTATCGCTGGTGCCTGTTCCCCGGTAACGGCGGCCCGGCGTGGTATATCGTGGCGATCCCGATCGTGGAGAGCATCCTGCTGATCCTGACCGGGGCCCTGTACTTCGCTCGCTCCGAGCGCGAGTTCGCCGACGTGATATGAGCGACTGGTCGGTCCAGGCCGAAGGCGTCGGCAAGGCATACACGATCGGGGCGCTGGGCCAGCCGCGGGGGCAGCTCTCCGAAACGGTCGAACGCGCCCTGCGCGCCCCCGCCCGCGTCCTGCGGTCCGGCCGCTCACGCCAGTCCGAGGAGAGCTTCTGGGCGCTGCGCAACGCGTCATTTGAAGTGAATCGGGGCGAGGCGCTCGGCTTCGTCGGCCCGAACGGCGCCGGTAAGAGCACGCTCCTCAAGCTGCTGTCGCGAATCACCGCGCCGACCGAGGGCCGGATGCGACTGCGAGGGCGGGTAGCCACGATGCTCGAGGTGGGGACCGGTTTTCACCCGGAGCTCACGGGTCGTGAGAACGTGTATCTCAACGGCACGATCCTCGGCATGCGCCGTCGCGAGGTGCAGGCCCGATTCGACGAGATCGTCGCGTTCTCCGGAGTCGAGCGCTTCCTCGACACCCCCGTCAAGCGCTACTCCAGCGGCATGTACGTGCGACTGGCGTTCGCCGTCGCGGCTCATCTGGACCCTGAGATCTTGCTCGTCGACGAGGTGCTGGCGGTCGGGGACGCAGAATTCCAGAAGAAGTCGCTGGACAAGATGGGTGACGTGGTGCGTGGCGGCGACCGGACGATCATCTTCGTCTCCCACAACCTTCCGGCCGTGGAGCGGCTGTGCAACCGAGCGCTGCTGGTCGAATCCGGCGCCATCGCGCTGGAAGGCACAGCTCACAACGTCGTCCAGGAGTACCTGCGCCGCCACGAGCCGCTGCCGGAAGGCGGAGATGTAGAGGTGGGAGAGCAGACGCGCCGTTGGGGTGGAGATCGAGCCCGTCTCGTCGGACTGGCGCTGCTCGGGCCGCACGAGCGACCGGCCGCGGCGCTGATCGCCGGTAGCCCCTTCGGAGTGCGCGCGCGATTCACGGTGGACGAGCCGCTGACCGACGCGTCGGTTGAGATCGGAATCTCGACCGCTGAGGGCTGGCGGATCGCGACCGCCCTGTCACACGAGGCCGGACAGCCGCTGGCGATGGAGCCCGGGACCCACGAGATCACGGCCACGTTCTCGGGCGGCCTGCTACCGGGCGACTACACGATCGACGTCGGGCTTCATCGCGTTCTCGGCGTCAGTCTCGATATGGTCGAGCGCGTGCTCGGATTCACCGTCAGTAAGGGCGATGTCGACCCGCTGCGCAATGCCCTGTGGGATTTGAACCGCGGCTTCGTGCAAGCTGACGCGTTGTGGCGACACGCACCGGCCCAGGTGACAGCGGCTTGACGGAGCTCGACCTGCAGAACGCGGGCTTCTGGGATGAGCTGTGCGGCTCGGCGCTCGCCCGCCAGCTGGGCATCACCGACGCCTCGGCGGACAGCCTGCGCCGGTTCGACGAGGCCTACTTCGGCTTCTACCCCTACCTGCTGCGCCATCTCCAACCGATCGCCGCACGCCGCGGACGGACGCTGGAGATCGGCCTCGGCTACGGGACGGTCGCCGAGTTCCTGGCGCGCGCCGGGGTCGATTACCACGGCCTGGACATCGCCCAGGGTCCGGTCCAGATGGTGCGCGGCCGCCTGACCCAGCTGGGCGAGGCCGAGCGCGTCGACCAGGTCGTGCAGGGGTCCGCGCTGTCGATCCCGTGGCCGGACGGGCATTTCGACGCCGTCGTGTCGATCGGGTGCCTGCATCACACCGGCGATCTCGCCGCCGCGATC
>JBPYFQ010000032.1:0-5776 GCA_051985625.1 Solirubrobacteraceae bacterium | reverse complement strand
CGTGGGTGCCACTGTGTTACACGGAACGCCCGGGTTACACGCGGCCGCGGCGGTGCCCGCCGAGAACATGGCGAACCCCAGCGCGCCCAGTAGTGGTGTGAACAAGATGAGTGCGAGACGGCTCATGCGGCGATACATCGATAGTGCCCCCTTTGTGGCTGGTAACTCCGTTCTGGATGTAACGTTGTGGTGGATACGGGTCATAGTCCGACGACCTTGGCCAGGCGGACGGCGCTGAGGATGAGCGCCAGGAGCATCGCCCAGGCCGCGAACGGCGCGACCTGGCGGGCGATGGCCGAGAAGCGGCTGTCTCCGGCACCCCGGCCGACCTCGAACGGGATCGCGATGGCCACGATGGCCAAGGTGACCAGGAGCAGACGGCCCTGGTATGCGGCGTGGCCCAGCTTGAGCATCAGCCAGGCCAGCGCGGCCACTGTCGCTGCCAGACCGATCGGCAGTGCGATCAGCCAGCCGGCCATTCCGGCGACCAGGAGGCGGCGACCGGGCGCGCGAGCCGGGACGCTACGGTCCACCAGTCCCCGCCACAGTCCGATGTAGTTGCCGACGGCAAAGCCGACGAAATACGGCCACGGCCGCAGCGTGTTCCGGACGCCCCGAACCAGCCCGAGCGCGGCGGCCGCGAACGGGATCATTGCGCTGACCAGGGCCGAGCGGCCGTGCTTGCGGACCATCCGGCCCAGGCCGGCCCCATCGGCGAGCCACTGCTGGCCCGCGAACGAGAAGCCGTGGGCGAAGCGATGCTGCCCGATCATGGTGTCCGAGACGCCGACGGGAAATCCGGCCTGCATCAGCCGGATCCGCAGGTCGATGTCCTCGCCGGAGCGCAGGTCGGCATCCAGCGGGAGGGCGAGCAGCAGGTCCCGGGCGATCAGGCTGGCGCAGACGCCAAACCACTCGCGGCTGCGGCCCTGATTGTGATGGTCGGCCAGTGACTGGCTCCAGTAATCCCCCTCGCCGACGCTGTGCAGCCCGGCCTGGAGTCCCAGGAGGCGACGGTCACAACGCTCCCGGTCCAGGTCGCGAAGCGCGGTGGGGGGGAGGACGACATCGGCATCGACCAACGCGATCCAGGGTTGCGACGCGGAAGCGACGCCCATCATCCGGGCGGCGGCGACACCGCTGCCGCCGTCGTCGATCACCTGGTCCACCCACGGCTGGGCGAGCTCGACGGTGCGGTCCGTCGACCCGCCGTCGACCAGGATGACCTCGGCCGGATGATTGGCGCGAATCGAGCGCACACACGACTCGATCCATGCCTCGGCGTTGCGGGCCGGCACTATGGCGCTGATGCGCAGCTTCCCGTCCACGCCGGTAGCAGGGCGCCCCGCTCCGAGGGTAAGCGCGGGCGCCAGTTGGCGAGCGGAGCCGGCCGCGTCGTCCTCGCCGGACCAACGCCAGGACAGGCGGACCCGTGGCGACTGGGCCTGCCCGAACCAGACGACGTTGACGGTCTCGCCGCCTACGACCATCCGTCGCACGATGCGGAGCGATCGCGGGCCTGACGCCGGTTTACCGAACAGAAGGCGCGTGCGCGCAATCAGAACGCTCACCAGGTAGGCCAGCGGGCCGACCAGCATTCCGAGCCGCATGAGCCACCTGAGCTGGAGGGGGTAGGCCGACCGGCGGGGGTCAGGGTGGGGCGCTGGATCGCGGCTGTAGCGCAGTGCAGCCGGAATGGCGCGCAACCATCCGCGCCGCTCGGGGCCAACGATCAGGCGCTTGCCGATGACTGCTCCCAGGCCGACGCCGTGGCGGACCACCTGGCGCCGACTGCGCCCGGCGTGGACGGGATGCTCACACCAGACGACCGCGCTTGGCTCGTACGACAGGGCATAGCCGCCGCGGAGGAGCCGAACGAGCAGATCGATCTGCTCTCCACCACAGGCCGGCGTCGCCGGGCCCAGCGCCGGGTCGAAGCCGCCCACCTTCCGGGCGACGTCGGTCAGCATCACGAGCCCGGCGCCCGGGCCGACGCCACCCGCCGTGTACAGCAGCAGCGGGTTCTTGTGGAGCATGTCGGGCAGGCGATAGACCTTCCGCCGCAACCCGTCGCCGATTCGCTCGGGCAGGAAGCGGGCATCGCCCTCAGCCTCCGGGGGCGCGCTGTACCCCGTCACGCACGCGATCCCCTCCTCGCTGAGCAGTGCCTCCACGCTGGCGCGCAGCCACAGCACATCGACCACCACGTCGTCGTCGACGAAGGCCACGATCTCGGCTTCAGCTCGAGCCAAGCCGGTGTTTCGGGCCACGGAGTCCGACGACCACGGCGCCTCCACATAACCCAGCCCCAGCTCGCCGGGAAACCGGCTGACGAGCATGCGGGCGGTATCCGACGCGGGCGGCCCGTTGTCGACGACGATCACCTCGAAGTCCTCGTAATCGGACCTCAGGATCGAGCGCAGACAGCGTTCCAGGGTGTTGCGCTTGCGCGACGTCGTGACGACGACGCTCACCGCCGGCAGGCGGTCAGGGTCCGCCGCCGCCCGAGACCGCCAACCCGACGTGGCGGCTGGACCGGCGAGCGTCTTGAGGCCCTCCGGTGCTACAGCCACTTGCGCCCCCCGCTCATCCGGTGCTCCGACCAGCGGCGGGTCTGCCACCAGGGGGCATCCCCTACCGCTCCGGTGGCGGCCCGGGCGTCGGCAGTCAGAGCCGCGGGAACCGGAGCCTCGCGCCCGACCTGGAGTTGCGCCGTGAGGTCGAGCACCTCGGCGGTGTCGCCGTTCCGCTCCGGTTGGAGTGGCTCGCCGGCGATCTCGCGATACAGCTCCCAGGTGGCGCCGACGACCGAGTCCCACGACGGCGCCGTGGTGCGGCGCAATCCCGCATCGGTGATGACGGGGAGTTCGGCCGCCTCCTCGATCGCGTCGGCGACGTCAAGCGGAGAACCGCGCGGGGCCAGGAAGATCACGCTCCCGCCGCCGACTTGCTCCGCGGCGCTTCGGTGGGCGGGTAGGTCGGAGGCCACGACCGGGACGTCCGATGCGCAGGCTTCGGCCACCACGGATCCCGAACTGCGCTCGTCGGCCAGGGCGACGACCACCCGGGCCGTCCGAAGCCAGCGGTGGAGCACGTCGTCCGAAACCGCTCCGGCGAACTGGACGCGGCTGGAGACGCGCAGGTCGGCGGCAAACGCCGACAGGCGGTCCCGGGCCGGTCCATCGCCGACCACTACGAGCCGGAACTCGGGCGCCAGGCTGGCCACCGCCGCGATGGCGCGCCCGACGCCGGTGGCGCGGTCAAGCCGGTCCACGGCCAGCACCACGGTCGCGCTGACCGCGAACGGCTCGGCCGTCCGGAGCGTCATGACGTCGATGCCGTCCGGCACGACGCGTGTCCGGCGGCCCGCGCCGGGAATGGTCCGGCACAGCAGATCCCGCTCTATCTCCGACCGGCAGACCACGTGGGGTGACCCGGCCATGAGGATCCGAGTCGACCGCGTGTGCGGCCGGCCCAGGAAGACGTCGATCGAGGCGCACGGCGTCAGCACCAGCGAACGGGTTCGCGCGTTCGCCATGGCCACGGCCAGCGGCGCCTGCCTGGTGTGGACGTCGATGACGTCGAAGGCTCCCGAGTTCACCCGAACGCGTTCCCGGAGCCTCGGCGAGACCGTGAAGCGCAGCGGACCGGCCGCTGACGGAAAGCGCCGGATGATCACGCCATCGGATTGCTCCACCGTCGAGGGCCCCGGGCCCTGCGTCAGGATCTCAACCGTCGCACCCCGCTGCGCCAGCCCGCGCGCCAGATGATGGACGCGCCGTTCCAGACGCCCGGGATCCGGCAGATAGCTCGACGCGACGAGCGCGACTTTCATGACCCCACCAGCCGCGAGGCAAGGCGCGGCAGCAGCGCGGTCTGCGATGCCGCCGCCAGCCGTTCGCGCACGATCGTCCGCAGCACACGCGTGCCGTCGGGCAGCGCACGGAGGTTGCTGGTCCCGTGCAGACGGATGCTCTCGTAGCTGGGGACCTCGTGAACGATGAGTCCCGCCTTGGCAATCCGGATGTTGATCAGGGTCTCGACCTCGAACCCGTCGCAATCCACCCGCATGTAGGGCAGGCACCGTGCCCAGAAGGCGTTGTACCCGTAGCACAGGTCGGTGTACTGAGTCCCGTACAGCGCGTTGACGATTCCGCGCAGCACGCGGTTCCCAAGGCTGCGCGCGTGGGTGATGTCCATGCTCGAACCGCCCTGCGCATAGCGAGACCCCTTGACGAAGTCAGCGCCGCTGCACAGCGCCGAGACGAACCGCGGAATCTCGGCCGGGTCCGTGGATCCGTCGGCGTCCAGCATGACGATGATGTCCCCGGTGCAGGCGGCGAAGCCATCCGCCATCGCGTTCCCCTTGCCCTTGCCGGACTGGGTCACGACCCGCACTCCGGGCCGCAGGCGCTGGGCCACGGCGACCGTATCGTCCACCGAGTGGCCGTCGACGAGGATCACCTCGTACAGGCCCTGCGGAAGGCGTGAGAACGTATACGGCAGGTTCTCTGCCTCGTTCATGGCCGGAATGACGACGCTCACTCGCGGGCCGAGCGCCGGCACGCTCGACGCCGACTGACGCACGCCGATGGACCGCGACGAACCGTTGCGTCGTTCGTCGAGCTTCGGCTGCGCCAGCACCCCGACATTGGCCGAAGACGTCCCCTCCTCGTCCCACTGCAACATGATGTAGCCCCCTGTTATGACGTTGTGATCATCGTGTGATCGCGTGTCGATTAATCCACACGGATCACGCCGCCGCCAGCGGTCCGGGCGATGACGCGACCGACCGGTTACGTCAGAGGGCTGAATCTCGGCCGACCACCGGCCGTGAGGTGACCGTGGGTCAGTCGGCCGGGACGCTGGGCTGCTCGGACTGCTCGAGCATCTCCACCGCGCGGCGGCGGTTGGGCGCGCCCATCTTTCGGAGCACCGAGGCCACGTGGCGTCGCACCGTCACCTGGGAGATCCCCAGCTGTGACGCAATCTCGGCGGTCGTGGCCCGTCGGCGCAACCGCTCCAAAACCTCGAATTCGCGCGGGGTCAGTTCGATCTCCGCCTCCGCGGGGTTGACCATCACGCGGCGTCGCGCCCCGCGCTCGCGAAACTCCATGATCAGGCGACCGGTCATCGCCCGCGGCAGGGCCGCCTCCCCGCGCGTGACGCCGACGATGGCATGGGCCAGCCGGTCGGCCGGGGTGCTCATCAACAGATAACCGTCAGCGCCGGCGCGCAGGGCCTCGAACAGGTCCTCGTCGCGGGCCGTGGCGGTCATCATCACGACCTTGGTCTCCGGGAGCGCTCGCTTGACCAGGCGCGCCACCTCGACCCCGCTCCCCGGGAGCTCAACCGCCACGATGCACACGTCCGGCCGTTGCGCCAGTGACACGCGCACGGCTTCGTCGGCGGAGGACGCCTCGCCCACCACGTCCAGGCCATGGGACTCGATGGCGTGCCTGATTCCTGCGCGGGCCGGGACCTGGTCGTCGGCGACCACGACCCGCAGCGAGCGGCCGGCGCCACTCCGCGCGGTCGTCTCCTCCGGCGTTCCCGGACCTCCATGTTCAGGTGCCCCACTGCTCTGCCCCAAGGCGCAAACGTATCAGGCGGTACAAAGCCGGCTACCGGCATCGTTCAGTCCTGAACGCAGGAGGGGAGGACAAGCCCATTGGCGTCTGAGGCGGGAGCGAGCACACTCCCGCCATCAGTCGGGGCGGATGGATTGAAGCGTGAATGAACGGTTGATCGGTCGACGGGGCATGACCGCAGTGCT
>JBPYFQ010000031.1:0-24988 GCA_051985625.1 Solirubrobacteraceae bacterium | reverse complement strand
GGGCCCGGGCAGTCGTCCAACCCGCTGTACACCGGCTGGGCGGCCCTGGGGCTCGCCGCGGCCGGCCACGACCTCAACCTGATTTCCCGGGGCGGGGCCGGGCTGATGGGTTACATGGGCGCGAACGCCGCGTCCGGCGGAGACGTGGGCGCGCTGGAGCGCACGATCCTCGTCGCCGGCGCCGCCGGCCGACCGGCGCGCAGCTTCGCCGGCCATGACCTGGTGTCCTCGCTGGAGCGGCGGATCCACCGGGACGGGTCGGTCTCTGACCAGGTCAACCTGACCGCGTTCGCCGTCCTGGCCCTGCGCAGCGCCGGGGTGGTCGGCGGCCCGGTGGCCCGGGCCCAGCGCTGGCTGGCCGCCCAGCAGGACCGCGACGGGGGCTTCAACTTTGCCGTCGCCGGAGGCGCCAGCGACGTCGACGACACCGGCGCCGCGCTCGAGGCACTGGCCGGCGACGGCGCGGCCGGGCCGGTCCGCGCCCGCGCGGTGGCGTTCCTGCGCCGCCAGCAGGACCGGGACGGGGGCTTCCCCTCCCAGCCGGGGACCGGCTCCAACGCCCAATCGACGGCGTGGGCGATCCAGGGCCTCGAGGCCGCCGGCGTCTCGCCGGATGGGTTTCACCGGGACGGCGCGCCCTCGCCGCTGGCCTATCTCGACTCCCTGACCGGGCCCGGCGGGATGGTCCGCTACGCCCGCGGGCAGACCCAGACGCCGGTATGGGTGACCGGCGAGGCGCTGATGGCGATGGCCGGCCGGCCGCTGCCGGTGGCCGCCGCGCCTGCGCCCACCGCCGCGCCTGCGCCCACCGCCGCGGCCCACCGGACCGCCCATTCCCGGCCCGGCACCACGGTCCGTCACCGAGCGGCCGCCACCGCCCGACCGTCGCGTGCGACCCGTCACACACCGTCCACCGCTCCCGCCACACTGGATCCGGCCGAGATCCAGCGCCTGGCCGGGGCCGACGGGGTTCTCACCGCGCTCGTGCTGGCGCCGGTGGGAATTGGGTGACGCCCGTCGATGTGACACTAGAAGACGTCAAATTGACGTAATCGGTACTGTGCACCGCCCGCATGCGGATCGGAGTCCCCAAGGAGACGGCAGACGGCGAACGGCGCGTGGCGCTCGTGCCCGAGGTCATCGCCAAGCTCGTGCGCAGCACGGGCGAGGATGACGCGGCCACCCCAGAGGTGCTGGTGGAGCGCGGCGCAGGCGCGGGCGCGCTTCTCCCGGACGAGGCGTTCGAGGAGGCCGGCGCGCAGATGGTCGACGAGGCGGCGGCGTTCGGCGCCGACGTGGTGGTCTGCGTGGCGGCGCCGACCGCTGAGCAGGTCGCGCAGCTCAGCAGCGACGCGGTGGTGATCGGCTTCCTCGGCCCGTTGACGAACGCCGACGGCGTCCGCGCGCTGGCTGACGCCGGCGTGACGAGCTTTGCCATGGAGGCGATCCCCCGGATCAGCCGCGCGCAGTCGATGGACGCGCTGTCCTCGCAGGCGAACATCGGGGGCTACCGAGCGGCGCTGTTCGGCGCGCAGGAGCTGGGGCGCTTCTACCCGATGCTGATGACCGCGGCAGGCACTATCCGCCCGGCCACGGTGCTGGTGCTGGGCGCCGGAGTGGCCGGGTTGCAGGCCATCGCCACCGCGCGCCGGCTGGGCGCGGTCGTCCAGGGGTTCGACGTGCGCTCGGCGGTCAAGGAGCAGGTGGAGTCGCTGGGCGCGACGTTCTTGGAGTTCGACCTGGGCGGCGACCTGGAGGGCGCCGGCGGGTACGCGAAGGAGCTCACGCCCGAGCAGCAGGCTCGCCAGCAGGAGCTGATGGCCGAGGCGATCGGCAAGGTCGATGTCGTGATCACGACGGCGGCGGTGCCGGGACGCCGGGCGCCGATCCTGGTCACCGAGGAGGCGGTGAGGCTGATGAAGCCCGGCTCGGTGATCGTCGACCTGGCCGGCGAGACCGGCGGCAACTGCGAGCTGTCTGAGCCCGGCGAGACGGTCATCCGCCATGACGTCAAGATCATGGCGCCGCTCAACGTGCCCTCCACGATGGCCGAGCATGCCTCCCAGCTGTATGCGCGCAACATCCAGTCGCTGCTTGATCTGATGATCGGCGAGGACGGGGAACTGGCGCTCGACTTCGACGACGAGGTCATCGCCGGGGCCTGCATCACCCGGGGCGGCGAGATCGTGCACGAAGGCGCGAAGGCCGCAGCGGCCTCCGCCAGCTAAAGGAGACGACGTGGGCAACACATTCGTCATCGACCTCTCGGTGCTGGTGCTGGCCGGTTTCGTCGGCTACGCCGTCATCTCGAAGGTCCCCAACACCCTGCACACCCCCCTCATGTCGGGCACCAACGCCATCCACGGGGTGGTGGTGCTCGGCGGCCTGCTGCTCATGCATGTGGCGAGCGGGTGGTTCGAGCAACTGCTGCTGGTGGTGGCGGTGGCGTTCGGCACGATCAACGTGATCGGCGGCTTTCTGGTCACCGACCGGATGCTTGGGATGTTCAAGTCAAAGGATCCGCCCCAGACCGACGACAGCGAGGAGGCGGGCAGCTGATGCTGAGCACCAAGTCGGGCCGCAGCCTCAACGAAGGAGGGCACAAGCTCTCGCCACTACCTGAACGAGCCAGACCACAGGCTTGCGCCGGTCGCCAACAAGACGTGATCAAGCCGACGTTTGCGCGTTCTGCGGCTTCCGGTGTGCTCGCAAACTCCACTGCCTTGGAGGAAGAGTCCAAGTGACGCCGCTGAGCACGGTCTTCATCCAGACCACGTACTTCATCGACGCGGCGTACATCGTCGCGTTCTCACTGCTGATCTACGGCCTGAGCGGGTTGACCGGTCCGCGCACGGCCGTGCGCGGCAACAAGATCGCTGCGGTGGGCATGGCGGTCGCGGTGGTCGCCACGCTGCTCACGCCGGGCGTGTGGCACGGCACCGCCACCGTGATCCTGATCATCGTCGGCGTCGCGATCGGCACGGCGATCGGCATCCCGGCCGCGCTGAAGGTGCGGATGACGGCGATGCCGCAGATGGTGGCCATCTTCAACGGCGTCGGCGGCGGCGCGGTGGCGCTGATCGCCTGGGTGGAGTACCGCCATGCGTTCGCACCCGGGTTCTTCCCGCTGCGGATCGAGATCTTTGAGGTGTTCGGCGCGATCGTCGGCTCGATCTCGTTCTGGGGGTCGAACATCGCCTTCGGCAAGCTCCAGGAGATCCTGCCGGGCCGGCCGATCAAGCTGCCGGGCAACAGCCAGACCATCGCGAACCTGGCGTTGCTGGTGATCGTGCTGATCAGCGCCATTCTGCTGTGCGCCGGCGTGCATTCCCAGGCGCTGTTCATCCTCGGCATCCTGGTGGTGTCGGCCATCCTGGGCAACATGGTGGTGCTGCCGATCGGCGGCGCTGACATGCCGGTGGTGATCTCATTGTTGAACGCGTTCACGGGGTTGTCGGCGGCGGCCACCGGCGTGGCGTTGAACAACACCGTGATGATCGTGGCCGGGATGATCGTGGGCGCGTCGGGCACGATCCTGACCAACCTGATGGCCAAGGCGATGAACCGGTCGGTGCCGGCGATCGTGGCCGGTGGGTTCGGCGGGGCCGTGGCCGCGCCGACCGGCGGCGGGCCGGAGTTGGACGGGCGCACCGTGCGCTCCACCTCGGCCCAGGACGTCGCCATCCAGCTCTCATACGCGCGGCAGGTGGTGATCGCGCCCGGCTACGGCATGGCGGTGGCCCAGGCCCAGCACGCCGTCCGCGAACTGGAGCGCGCGCTGGAGGCCAAGGGCGTGACGGTCAAATACGCCATCCACCCGGTGGCGGGCCGGATGCCCGGGCACATGAACGTGCTGCTGGCCGAGGCCGACGTGCCGTATGACCTGCTCAGGGAGATGGACGACATCAACCCGGAGTTCTCCCGCACCGACGTGACCCTGGTCATCGGCGCCAACGACGTCACCAACCCGGCGGCCAAGAGCGAGCCCGGCTCGCCGATCTACGGGATGCCGGTCCTCGACGTCGAGAAGTCCGGCGCGGTGATCGTGCTCAAGCGCTCGATGGCCTCCGGGTTCGCCGGCATCGACAACCCGCTCTTCTACGACCCCAAGACCGCGATGCTGTTCGGCGACGCCAAGGCATCTGTGAGCGAGGTCACCTCCGAGGTACAGGCGCTGTAGGCGATCTGGGTATCGGAGTAAGCGTCGCCCACCCTCCACGAAGGACGGATCCCATGGACCCCAGCCGGCTGAAGGCAATTCCCATCTTCTCCCACCTCTCGCCCGACGAGGCCAAGCGCCTGGCCGCGTTCGCCACCGAGACGAGCGCGGCCGAGGGTCAGCTGCTGATGAAGGAGGGCGACTACTCGGTCGAGCTGATCGCCATCGAGGAGGGCAGCGCCGACGTCATCCAGGACGGCCAGAAGATCGCCACCGTCGGGCCGGGCGACCTGATCGGCGAGATGGGGCTGCTGGAGCGCAAGCCGCGCAACGCCGACGTCATCGCCAACTCGCCGATGCGGCTGATCAAGCTGACCCACTGGGAGATCCGGCGGATGTCGGAGGAGACCGTCAACCGGATCAAGGACACGATCGAGGAGCGCCGGCGCAACGGGGTCGCCGACCCGGCCCACCGCGACAGCTGATGGGTGCATCCCCCGTCGCGGTCTGATAGTTTGCCGCCCGCCGAGTTCCCGGACTGCCGCCCCGGGAGGCGGAGAACCCAATTTATTGGGGCGAATCTCACGGTGATCCGTGGGGAGCGCTCTCACTCAGAGCGCCAGCCCGTCAGCTAACTCCGTAGGCACACACAGGCACTCGCTGCAAGACCCCATTCATGGGGCTGGTTGTACGTGCCCGGATCCCGCAACTTCATCGACGCGAACCTGCGCAACCACCGACGTGGTCACACGGGGTCGCCGCGGGGGCCGAAAACACCAGCCATGCAGAAGCCCACGATCCGGATCGCGGTGCTGGCGGCGCTGGCCGTGCTGGCGCTCACCCAGGTCGCCTCGGCGGCCAGCGGCGGCGCCGGACTGGTCACGCCCATTGCCCCGCGGGGGATCGTGACCCCGACCGGCAAGGCCGTGTTCTCCCGGACCCTGCGCAAGGGCCAGCATGGCGCCGACGTGCGCACGCTCCAGACCTGGCTGAGCGATGTCGGCTTCACCGTGCCGACCACCGGCTACTTCGGCGTGATGACCAAGCAGGCGGTCAGGCACTTCCAGCGATCCAAGCACCTCGCCCCGGTGAGCGGCACGGTCGGCAACCGGACCGCGTCCACGCTGCTGGCCACGGTGAACCGAACCAGGAAGGTCTCGGCGGTGTCGCTGTCCTCGTCGGCCTCGGGAGGGCTGGTGTTCCCGCTCAGCCCGCTCAGCCGGGTGCTGGCACCGAGGGCCTGGACGCTCGACCAGGGCATCGACATCGGCACGGTCAACAACGCGTGCGGATCGCAGGTGACCGAGGTGGCGATGGCGCCGGGCACGATCGTGCAGGAGGGGATCGACGGCTTCGGCCCGGACGCGCCGATCATCAAGGTCTCCAGCGGGGTCTACAAGGGCCGCTACATCTACTACGGGCATGCCGCCCCGGCGCTCGTCCCGGTCGGCGCGCGCGTGACGCCGGGCGAGCCGATCGCCGAGGTGGGCTGCGGCGACGTCGGCATCTCCAGCGCACCGCACATCGAGATCGGCATCAGCGCCCCGGGCGGCCCGCCGTGCTGCCCGGGCTACCAGCAGACCTCTCCGGCCTGGGAGGGCGTCGTCCTGGGGCTCTACCACCAGGCCCTCAAGCAAGGCTCATAGGAGCCACGCTGGCGGCGCCGAGCCCGTCGCCTCCGTAGTCTGATGCCATGTCCGACGAGTTGACGCGGTTCTGCATCCGGATGCTCGGCGATGGGCCCGCGGCGCGGTCGGCCGCGGAGGCGGCCAGCGCGGCCGGAGGGAGGGATCGGCTGGCCGGCCTGCGGGCCGCCGTCGCCGAATGCCGGCAGCGGACCGGCGAGACGCCGCCGGCCCCGGACGGCGCGGGCGACAGCCTGGCGGCCGCGGTGGCGCGGGAGCTGGCCGCCGCCGCCGCGCGCCTGACGCCGGAGCAGCGCGAGGCGCTGGCCCTGCGTGACCTGTTGGGGCTGACGTACGACGAGATGGCGGCGGTGACCGGAGCGGCGCCGGAGGATGTCGGGCTGCTGCTGGCCACGGCCCGGCTCCGGCTGCGCGCGGAGCTGCGCGACGGTTCCGGGGGCGCCCCGGACTGCCTCGAGCACGAACGGGCGCTGCGCACGATCGCGGCCCGCCAGGACGGCGAGCCGGTTCCGGCGGCCGACGACGAGTGGCTGATCGACCATCTCGGACTGTGCCGTGGATGCGCCCGGGACCACGCCGCGATGCTGGAGGCGGCGGCCCGCTACCGGGCGTGGGCGGTGGCCGATGCCCCGGCTGCGCCGGCCCACGTCGAGTCGTGAGCGCGCCGGCGCGCAGCCTGCAGACCAGCGCCGGGGAGCTGGCGCTCGACGGCCGGCCGCTGCTGATGGGGATCGTCAACGCGACGCCCGACTCGTTCTCGGACGGAGGGCTGGCCCAGACGGTTCAGGCACGCGTGGAGCGGGCCGCCGCGCTGCTGGCCGACGGCGCCGACCTGATCGACATCGGCGGCGAGTCCGGCGTCACCAACCGCCCCCCGGTCCCGGCCGAGGAGGAGATAGCGCGGGTGGTCCCCGTGATCCAGGGGGTGGCTGGCGACCTGGGCGCGCGGGTGTCCGTCGACACCTACAAGCCGGAGGTGGCGCGCGCGGCGATTGCGGCCGGGGCTTCGATCGTCAACGACGTGAGCGGGCTGCGCGACCCGGCGCTGGCGGACGTGTGCGCGGAGACGGGGGCCGGGCTGGTCGTCATGCACACCATCGCGCCGCCCAAGCAGCGGCTGCACGATCCGGCGCTGGACGGGCGCATCGCCGGCGAGGTCCAGCGATTCCTGCAGGAGCGGATCGAGCTCGCGCTCTCCCGGGGCGTGGCGTTCGAGCAGCTCATGCTCGATCCCGGACCGGACTTCTCCAAGACCCCGCCGCAGACCGTCGACGTCCTGCGCGCGCTGCCGCGTCTGCACGCGCTGGGTCGGCCGATCCTGCTGGCGGTGTCGCGCAAGGACTTCGTGGGCGCGCTCACCGCCCGGGCGCCCCGCGGCCGCCTGGCCGGGACGTTGGCGGCGCTCGCCCATGGCGTGGACGCGGGCGCGCACGTCCTGCGCGTCCACGACGTCGCCGACGCAGCGGACTTCCTCACCGTTCGGACGGCCCTCAGCGGCGACACGGCGGTTCCCTCCGAGCTGCGGGTCTCCGACACGCTGCGCTGGGACCAGGACGACGCCCGCCGCTCGACTACACGCTAGATTCGGATTCACGAATCGCCGGTCGCTGGCCCAACGCGACCGGAGCCCACCGATAACGAGCCAAAGGAGTTCCGCCCATGTCCGTACTCGATCGCAGCGCGCTCGAAGCCAGTCCCCTCGCCGACCTTCACGCGATCGCGTCCGAGCTCTCGATCGACGGCTACCGCCGTCTGCGCAAGCCGGAGTTGATCGACGCCATCCTCACCAAGCAGGAGGGCGGCGAGCCGGCCGCTCCGCCGGCACCCCGGTCGCGGCGCGCCAAGGCCGACAAGGCCGACAAGGACGCCGCCAAGGCCAAGAAGGAGAAGGCCGCCGCCAAGGACGACACGGACGAGGCCGCCGCCCAGGCCGAGAAGGAGGAGGCCGCCGCCAAGGACGAGAGCCCGGAGGCAGCCGACGACGATGACGAGCCGTCCGGCCGTCGCCGGCGCGGACGCCGGGGCGGGCGCGGCCGCAACGCGGCGTCCCGCGGGAACGGTGACGCGGCCGCCACCGACGAGGAGACGCCCGAGGAGGCCGAGGAGCCCGAGCCCTCCGCAGACGAAACGGTGGAGGGGGTCGTGGAGCTGCTGGCCAACGGCTCCGGCTTCGTTCGCGTCGATCCGCCGGACCCCTCCGACGAGGACGTCTACATCTCCTCGGCCCAGGTCAAGCGCTGCGAGCTCGTGTCCGGCGACCGGGTGGCCGGCCCCAAGCGCGCCCCCCGTCGCTCCGAGCGGTTTGCCTCGCTCATCCGGATCGAAACCATTAATGGGCGCCCGGCGTCCGAGCTGGCCGACAGCGTCCGCTTCGACGATCTACCGGCCAGGTTCCCCAGCGAGCGGCTGGAGCTCGGCTCCGAGGATCCGACGCTCAAGGCGATCGACGCTCTGGCCCCGTTCGGCAAGGGGTCCCGGGTCACGATCACCGGCGGGGCGCGCTCGGGCAAGACCGAGGCCCTGCTCCGGCTGGCCCAGACGCTCGCCGCCCGGGATGACGTGTCGCTGTCGGTGGTCCTGGCCGGCGTGCGGCCGGAGGAGATCGGCGACTGGACGAGCGCGGACCCGCCGGTCGCCCCGGTGGCCGCCGCGGTCAGCTTCGCCGCCTCCGAGGACGCCCGCACCGGCGCGATCGAGCCCGCCATCGATCAGGCCCGGCGCCTGGCCGCCCGCGGCAGCGACGCGGTGGTGCTCATCGACACGCTCGACGGCGCCGCGCCGCATCTGGCGCGCAAGGCGCTGGGGGCCGCCCGCAACATCGTCGACGGTGGATCGCTGACGGTCATCGCCACCGCGTCGGCGCCGGTCGGCGGGGAGACCACGGTGATCGCGCTTGATGGCACCGCCACCAGCCTGGGCCGCTTCCCGGCGCTCGATCCGCTGGCCAGCGGCACGATGCGCGCCGAGCTGCTCGTCGGCGAGGACGGCGCGGAGGCGATCGTCCGCAGGCGGGCCGCGGCTGTCTAAACGGCCGGCGAGCCGTCGCCGACGAACAGCCGGCCCCGCATGTTGTCGTCGCTCTGCGGGTGAAGCTCCCAGAGTCCCTTGAGCTGATCGCGCAGCTCGGCGGGCAGCCGGGCGGCGCCGGCCTGGTCGAGTTCGACCAGGTTGTCGGCGGGGTCGCGGACATACAGCTGGACGACGTCGCCGGGCAGCTCGACGAGATGGTTGCCGAACGACACGAAGTCGAATGCCCGCCGGCGCTCGGCGACGCGGTAGGCCTGCGCCAGGTCGTCGACGGTGAACGCCACGTGATGGTGGCTGGTGGGCGTCAGATCCCGCTCGAACAGGTGCAGCTGGGTGGAGCCGACGGCCAGCCACTGCACCGGGAGGCCGAAGTTGGGGGTGGGGAGGGGCGTGGCACCGAGCAGGTCCACATAGAAGTCGACCGACTCCTGGAGGCGCAGCGCGTTGACGCTGACGTGGTTGATCTGCGCGGTCACGGGCGGACGCGCTCAGTCTGACACGATCCGGACGTGATTCCCAAGCTGGTCGCCACCGATCTCGACGGCACGCTCCTGCGCAGCGACGGGACGGTCGACGAGCGAACCCGCCGGGCCATCGCCGAGATCGAGGCGGCCGGGGTGACATTCGTGATCTGCACGGCGCGGCCCCCGCGGTGGCTGCGCCCGCTGGCCGACCAGACCGGCCACCGCGGGCTGGCCGTGTGCGCCAACGGCGGGCTGATCTGGGACCTGCACACGGACGCGATGGTGGAGGAGTTCCCGCTCCAGGCGGAGCTGGCCCTGGAGGTCGTCCGGCGGCTACGCGCCGTGCTGCCGGAGGGGGCGTGGGCGGTCGAGCGCTCAGAGGGGTTCGGGCACGAGCCGGCGTACACGCCGCGCTGGTCCGTGCCCGACGACACGGTGATCGACGTGATCGACGCCCTGCTGGAGCCGCCCGCGGTCAAGCTGATGCTGCGCCATCCGGAGCTGTCGGGCGACGATCTCCTCGCGCACGCGCGCGAGCTCATCGGCGACCTGGTGGAGGTCAGCCACTCCAGCCCGCACGACGCCCTGCTGGAGATCAGCGCCCCGGGCGTCAGCAAGGCGTCCGCGCTGGCCGCGGTGTGCGCTGAGCTGGGAGTGGCCCCCGGCCGGGTCATGGCGTTCGGCGACATGCCCAACGATCTGGCGATGCTGTCCTGGGCGGGGTGGGGGGTGGCGGTAGCCAACGCGCACGCCGACGTGATCGCGGCCGCCGACGAGGTGACCGCCTCCAACGACGAGGCCGGCGTGGCCGCCGTGCTGGAGCGGCTGGTGGCTGATCAGTAGGCGGTGGAGCGCGCCCGGTGGCGCGGCACCGCCTTGTAGCGCGGCTGCCCGCCGCGCTCCCACAGCAACTGGTCGATGGCCGCGGCGGTAGAGGAACCCTGGTCGGCCGCCGCCGTCAGCAGCTCCACCGCCTGCACGGCGCAGGCTCGGATCTCGATCTCCTCTTGTGAGTCGTGCACGATCAGCTCCTCCCGCTCGATCCGCGCCACCAGGTCAGGGTCAAACCACAGGATGCCGTCGAGCCGGAGCACGTGCGGGACCAGGTTGTCGGCGAACATGGTCAGCTCCCGCAGGTCGCCGAACGCCGCCACGCCGGTCCGGTGGACGTCCCAGGCGGTGATCTGCGCCCGCTTGAGAAAGGGGAGCCGGAGCTCGCCGTAGCGCGAGCAGTCGGCAAAACAGGCCCAGTCGCCCAGGCGGGTGGCGAACGCGACCGCCGAGCCGCCGGCCGCGTCGGCGACGTCGGCGAACGCTCCGTCGTGCTCGTCGATCACGTGGCGGCCGAGGTCGTTGAGCGAGCCGGCGTACAGGGCCATGAGCTCATGGGCCGGGTCCTGGCCGAGGATCGCCGCCAGCTCGGCCGCGGACAGCTCGGTCAGCTGGGCCGCGCTCCAGGTCCCGTGGGCGGCCACATGCTCGTCCAGCGCGGCCGCGATCGTCCGGTAGCCGGACAGGCCGGGGCGCTTGCGCAGCGTGGGAAACCACCCTGAGCCGAAGTTGATGGCGTCCAGCGTCAGCCAGAACGCGGCCGTCGCCTCCCGCTCCCGCCGGGTGAGCCCGCCGGGCGGGTGCGGCTCGCCGTCGGCGAGGGCCAGAGTGGCCGCGTAGCCCTCGATGGCCTCCGGGACGATCCGGACATGCTGGGACCGCTCGGAGACGGCGACACAGGCCTCGCGTAATGCTCGCATCGCCACCAATATGACGGGTACCGGGGCTCGGATGTGGACGCTGAGCCTGGATCCACCCGAAAACGGGCCGAGGCGAGCGCGGGATCGGTGGATCCAGGCTGAGGCAGCCGCGTCGGCCGCTAACGTCCAAATGAGCCGATGACCCACGTGTTCAACGACCTGGAGACGCTCCTTTCGGGGCTCAACGAACCCCAGCGGGAGGCCGTCGTCTACGGCGAGGGGCCCCAACTCATCCTGGCCGGCGCCGGCTCGGGCAAGACCCGGGTCCTGACCCACCGGATCGCCTACCTGATCGCCACCGGCGCGGCCAAGCCGAACGAGATCCTGGCCATCACCTTCACCAACAAGGCCGCGTCGGAGATGCGCGACCGGGTCGAGCTGCTCGTCGGCGGCCAGGTGCGGGCGATGTGGGTCATGACCTTCCACGCCGCCTGCGCCCGGATGCTGCGCGCCGAGGCCCAGCGGCTCGGCTACACCCGCCGCTTCACGATCTACGACACCGCCGACCAGCGCCGGCTGATCAAGCGCATCCTCGACGACGAGGGCATCGACCCCAAGCGGTTCACGCCGGCCTCGATCGGCTCCCAGATCTCCGACGCCAAGAACAAGCTGCGTGACGCCGAGGCCTACGGACAGCTGGTCGGGTCCTACTTCGAGCAGACGGTCGCCGACGTCTACCGCTCCTACGAGCGCGAGCTGCACCGCATGAACGCCATGGACTTCGACGACCTCCTGGTCCGCGCCGTCAACGTGCTGGAGCTGTTCGGAGAGGTCCGCGAGCGCTACGCCAACGGCTTTCGCCACGTGCTCGTCGACGAGTACCAGGACACCAACCACGCCCAGTACCGCTGGCTCCAGCTGCTGGCGGCGGGCGAGGGCGGCCATCGCAACCTGACCGTGGTCGGCGACGACGCCCAGTCGATCTACGGGTTCCGCGGGGCCGACATCTCCAACATCCTGGAGTTCGAGGATACGTTCCCGGACGCGCACGTGGTCAAGCTGGAGCAGAACTACCGCTCCACGCAGACGATCCTGGACGCGGCCAACGCGGTCATCCGCAACAACCGGGGGCAGAAGCCAAAGTCCCTGTGGACCGACCTCGGCCAGGGGGATCCGATCAAGATCCGCGAGCTCGACGACGAGCACGCCGAGGCGCGCTACGTGACCGGCGAGGTGCAGCGGCTCGTCGACGAGGGCACGGCGCGGTCGGAGATCGCCGTGTTCTACCGGACCAACTCGCAGTCTCGGGTGCTGGAGGACACGCTCGTCCGGGCCGACATCGCCTATCAGGTGATCGGCGGGACCAAGTTCTACGACCGGGCCGAGATCAAGGACGCCATCGCCTACCTGACCGTGCTGGTCAACCCCCAGGACGCCGGCTCGTTCACCCGCATCGTCAATTCCCCCCGGCGGGGGATCGGCAACACGACGGTGTCGCGGCTGCTCGCCTACGCCAACACCTCCGGCGAGACCGTCTGGGAGCTGGCCGCCGCGCCGGAGGCCGTGCCCGGGCTGGGCGCCGCCGCCATCAAGTCCCTGCGCCGGTTCATGAGCACGATGGAGCGGCTGGAGGAGCGGATCAACGCGCCCACCCACCCCGAGATCTCGGTGCTGCTCCGGGAGATGCTGGCCGAGACCGGCTACCGGGAGGCGCTGGAGAACGAGCGCACGATCGAGGCGCAGGGCCGGCTGGAGAACCTCGACGAGCTCGTCAACGTGGCCGCCGAGTACGACGCGGCCGCCCAGGAGCCGTCGCTGGCCGAGTTCCTCCAGCAGGTGGCGCTCGTCGCCGACGCCGACACGCGTGAGGACGACGAGGGCCTGGTGACGCTGATGACGCTTCACAACGCCAAGGGCCTGGAATATCCGATCGTGTTCATGATCGGCTGCGAGGAGGGCGTGTTCCCGCACTCGCGGGCGCTCGACGAGGGCGGCCTGGAGGAGGAGCGGCGCCTCTGCTACGTCGGCATCACACGGGCCGAACGCGACCTGTACCTGACCTCGGCGCGGTCGCGGACGGTGTTCGGCGCCCAGAACTTCGGGATTCCGAGCCGGTTCATCAACGAGATACCGGCCGAGCTGACCGACCGCGAGGTCCAGCCCCCGCGGCGCTTCGCCAGCGGCTCCGG
The DNA here is from genome assembly GCA_051985625.1 of Solirubrobacteraceae bacterium. Taxonomy (GTDB): domain Bacteria; phylum Actinomycetota; class Thermoleophilia; order Solirubrobacterales; family Solirubrobacteraceae; genus Palsa-465. Next base: position 11,812 of record JBPYFQ010000031.1, on the reverse strand, counting down.
CGCGTTCGGGACCGGCGGGATCCGCGCCCGCGCGACCTCGTGGGGCTCGTCGGGAGCCGGCGAGGTGCCGTCCGGCGACGAGCCGCCGCCGCCCGCGTTCCGCCTCGGCGACGACGTCGTCCACGCGGCGTTCGGCGAGGGCGTGGTGACCGGCGTCGAGCCCGGCGGGATCGTCGTCATCCGGTTCAGCCGCGACCGGGCGGAGCGCAAGCTGGTCGCCGACCTGGCGCCCATCTCCAAGCGGTGACTGTCACACGGGTCCACGTCGGCGAACTGGTCAGCGCGATCAGCGCGCTGCTGCTGCTCGTGCTCATGTTCGCCGTCAAGTGGTACGGCGTCGCCGGAGTCCCGGATCCGTCGTACGCCCGGCCGGCCGTCTCCGGCGCCGAGAACGCGTGGAACGGGATGACCGGCATTCGCTGGATCATGCTGGCCACGGTGATCGCGGCGGTCGGCTCGGTGGCCCTGCACGCCTCGCAGCGCACTCACGGCACCCGGACCGACACCAGCCGGGTGGTCGCGGCGCTGGGGACGATCACGGCGCTGCTGCTCGTCTACCGGGTGCTGATCTCGCTGCCCGGCGGCGGCACGGTCATCGACCAGAAGCTGGGGGCGATCCTGGGCCTGGCCTGCGCGCTGGGGATCGCCTGGGGCGGCTACGAGTCGGTCATCGAGCAGCGCGCCCGGGTCGGTGCCGCCGTCGCCCACCGCGGCCGTCAGCGGACCGAGCCCCCGGCCGGCCCGGACACGGGGTAGGGTTGCGGCGCCACGATGCAGGTGCGCGTATCCCACCTTCGCCGCGGAGAGCTGATCGCGGCCGCGGCCGCGGTGGTGCTCGTCGTCGTGCTGTTCGCGCTGCCGTGGTTCGGCGCGCAGGGCGCCACCACCACTGGGTGGGACGGCCTGCCGGTGGTGCGCTGGCTCCTCCTCGTCACCGCGGCGGTCGGCCTCCTGCTGGCCGTCTTCCAGCAGACGCTGCCCGCCCCCGCGCTGCCGGTGGTGCTGAGCGTGATCGTGACCGCGCTGGCGCTGGTCACGGCGGTCGTGCTGGTCATCCGCCTGCCCACCAGCGCCGGCACGCCGCAGGTGGGGGCGTACCTGGGCCTCGCCGCGGTCCTGGGGACCTTCGTCGGCGGCTTCTGGTCGCTGCGCGACGAGGATGGCTGGCGGCCCGGGCCGGATCGACCGATTGAGCGGGTGTCGCTGCCCTCGACCGACCCCCGCTGAGGGGCCCTGGGGCCTTTCTCCCGTATGGGACCTGAAAACCCCCAAGGCCCTGGCGACGGGGCCGAGGTGGTCCGAGATCTGTATCTAGAATGCGGCGGGATGCTTGATCGCGAGCAGGTTCTCCACGTGGCCCGGCTGGCCCGCCTCGAGCTCAACGACGACGAGGTGGAGCACATGGCCCAGGAGCTCTCCCACATCCTTGAGCATGTCGAGCGGATCCGCGAGCTCGACCTGGACGGCGTGCCGCCTACCTCCCATGTCGTCGACGTGGCCGGGGTGACGCGCCCGGACGAGCCGGTGCCCGGGCTGTCCCACGAGGCCGCGCTGGCCTCGGCTCCGGAGCCGGTGGAGGGCGGGTTCGGCGTCCCCAGCCCGGGACCGAGCGGGGAATGACTGAGCTCGTCGACCTCACCGCGGCCGAGGCGGCCGCCAAGCTCCGCGCGCGGGAAATCGACGCCACCGAGCTGTTCGACGCCTACCGGGCCCGCGCCGCCGCCGACGACCTCAACGCGTTCACCTGGGTCGCCGACCGCGCGCCCGAGCCGGTGGCCGGCACCGCCCTGGGCGGTGTGCCGATCGCCATCAAGGACCTGTTCTGCACCGAGGGCGTGCCCAGCCAGGCGGGCTCGCGCAGTCTGGAGGGCTACCGGCCGCCGTACACGGCGACCGTGGTGGCCAACGTGACGGCGGCGGGCACCGCGCTGCTGGGCAAGACCAACCAGGACGAGTTCGCGATGGGCTCCTCCAACGAGAACTCCGGGTTCGGGCCCGTGCTCAACCCGTGGGACCGCCGCCGCGTCCCCGGAGGCTCGTCGGGCGGAAGCGCCGCGGCCGTCGCCGCCGGGCTGGCCCCGTGGGCGATCGGCACCGACACGGGCGGCTCGATCCGCCAGCCGGCCGCGCTGTGCGGGATCGTCGGACTGAAGCCGACATACGGGGCCTGCTCGCGCTACGGGATGATCGCGTTCGCCTCGTCGCTGGATCAGGCCGGCCCGCTGACCCGGAACGTCACCGACGCCGCGCTGTTGTTCTCGCACATGGTCGGCCACGACCCCCGGGACTCCACCTCGCTGGCCCTGCCCGAGCCGGTCTCGATGCCCACCGCCGAGGACCTGCGCGGGCTCCGGCTCGGCGTCCCCGAGGAGCTGCTGGGCGCAGGCGAGGACGGTGCGGGAGTGGAGCCGGGCGTCCGGGAGAGCTTCGAGGCGACGGTCAAGCTGGCCGAATCGCTGGGGGCGACCGTCGACTCGTGCCGGCTGCCCCACGCGCCCCACGCCCTGTCGGCCTACTACCTGATCGCCCCGGCCGAGGCGTCGGCCAACCTGGCGCGCTACGACGGGGTCCGCTACGGGCTGCGGGTCGACGGCGATGCCGACCTGGAGACGATGTACAGCCGCACCCGGGCGGTCGGCTTCGGGCCGGAGGTCAAGCGGCGGATCATGCTCGGCACCTACGCGCTGTCCAGCGGCTACTACGACGCCTATTACGGCACCGCGCAGAAGGTCCGCACCCGCATCTCGCAGGACTTCGACGCCGCGTTTACCGACTTCGACTTCATCGTCACCCCGACCAGCCCCTGGACGGCGTTCGAGCTGGGCTCCAAGACCGCCGACCCGCTCGCCATGTACCTCAACGACTTCTGCACCGTGCCGATGTCGCTGGCCGGGATCCCCGCCATCTCGATCCCGTCCGGGCTCAGCGACGGGCTGCCGGTCGGCCTGCAGCTGGCTGGCCCCGCGTTCAGCGAGAGCAAGCTGCTCGACGCGGCCTACGCGCTCGAGCAGGCCATCGGCTTCGACCTCAGCCCGGCCCTGCGCGCCGGAGAGCCGGCATGAGCACCGAATACGAGCCGGTTATCGGGCTGGAGATCCACGTCCAGCTCGGCACCCGCACCAAGATGTTCTGCGGCTGCGAGCTGTCCTTCGGCGCCCCGCCCAACACCCACACCTGCCCGGTCTGCCTGGGCCTTCCGGGCGCTCTGCCGGTGGTCAACGCCAAGGCGATCGAGTTCGGGATCATGATCGGCCTCGCCTTCGGGGCCCAGATCGCGCCCCGGTCGATCTTTCACCGCAAGAACTACTTCTATCCCGACCTGCCCAAGGGCTACCAGATCTCCCAGTACGACATCCCGCTGTGCAGCGGGGGACAGGTCGGCGACGTGCGCATCCACCGCGTGCACCTCGAGGAGGACGCGGCCAAGCTCAACCACGTCAGCCAAAGCGGTCGCATCCACGAGTCCGAGCGCAGCTGGGTGGACTTCAACCGCGGGGGCACGCCGCTGGTCGAGATCGTCACCGAGCCCGATCTGCGCTCGGCCGAGCAGGCGCGGGAGTGGCTGACGCTGTTGCGCACGACCCTGCGGGCCCTCGGCGTGTCCGACGTCGACATGTCCCAGGGCTCGCTGCGCTGCGACGCCAACGTGTCGGTCCGCCCGGTCGGCACCCAGGCGCTCGGTACCAAGACAGAGCTGAAGAACATGAACTCCTTCGCGTTCCTGGAGCGAGGCGTCAAAGCCGAGATCGAACGCCAGATCGGATTGCTGCGCAGCGGCGGGGCGGTCGTGCAGGAGACGCTGCACTACGACCCGCGCACCAATCGGCTCACCCCGCTGCGCTCCAAGGAGGAGGCGCACGACTACCGCTACTTCCCCGAGCCCGATCTCGTGCCGCTGGAGGCCACCGAGGAGATGATCGCGACCGCCCACGCCGCGTTGCCCGAGCTGCCGGCGGATCGAGCGGCCCGGTTTGAGCGCGACCTCCATCTCCCGGCCGAGCGCGCGCAGGAGCTGGCCTTCCGCACCGAGCTGGCCGACTTCTACGAGGCGGCCCTGGCCGCCGACGGCGTGGATCCGGTCCAGCTGGCCAACTGGATGCCCGAGCTGGTGGCCCGCATCGACAGCGACGTTGATCCGGCCGCCACCCTGGTCAAGCCCGCGGCCATCGCCACGCTCGTGGCCATGGTGAGTGCCAAAGAGGTCAGCCGCGACGCCGCCCGCGAGGTGCTCACCCGGCTGGTGGCCGAAGGGGGCGACCCGCGCGAGATCGTGGCCCGCGAGGGCCTGGGCGCGATCTCCGCCGGCGACGATGGCCTAGCCGAGATCGTTGACCGGGCTATCGCCGCCGACCCCGCCGCGGCCGAGAAGGTCCGGGGCGGCAACATGAAGGCGGTCGGGCCGCTGGTCGGCTTTGTGATGCGCGAGACCAAGGGGCGCGCCGACGGCGGCGAGATAACGCGGTTGATCCGCGAGCGGCTCGGGCTCTAGGCACCCGCTGGGCCCCGCGCAGCGCGGTCGCGAACGCACGCGCCGCGGCAGGCGAGCTCGTGATCCGCCAGTCGGTCTGCTTGTCGACGTCGAACCAGATCACCGTGCGCACCTCCGGGTGGTGCGCGAGATCGGCGAACATGGCCGAGATCCAGTTCGCCTTGCTCCCGCCCGACGCGGCGCTGCCGACCTCGCTGATCTGCACCGGCTTGGCCGGCGCGAGCGCGTGAACGGTGGCCAGTGACGCGTCAAACAGGCTGGCGAAGCTGCGCCAGCCCGTCCAGGGCAGTGCGCTGCCGCCGTTGAACCCCGACAGACCGATCACGTCCACGTAGCCGGCGCCCGGATACTGCGCGGTGGACAGCGCCACGCCGTAGCGGGCCACCGGGCTCCAGACCCAGCGCACGTTGGTGGCCCCGGCGGCCCCGAACAGGTCGTGCACGTGGCGCCAGGCCGCGGCGAACTGACCGGGCCGGTTGCCGTTGATGCCCACGCCCCACGGGTACCAGTCGCCGTTCATCTCTTGGGCGAAGCGCAGGAGCACCGGGCGCCCGAATGCCCGCAGCGTGCGCGCGACACCGCGGATATAGGCGTCGTGGCGACCGCTGATGATCGACGCGAGCGTGTAGCCGGGCTGGGCGTGGTGCAGGCCGACCCGGTAGTCCCACGGCTCCCAGGTGATCTCGGGCGTCGCTCCGCGCTGGGCGACCGCGCGGAGCTGGGCAGGGTCGATCTTCGCGCTGGCCCAGTCGGCGTACCAGAGCACGACCGACGCGTGCGCGCCGGCTGCCTGCTCGAAGGCGTTGACCTCGAACAGGTCATCGGCGGTCCAGGCGCGGGTCGAGTTCGAGGCCAAGGCGGCGGTGGTGACGCCCAGGGCCAGCCGCGGCGAGCCGCTGGCGGGCACCGGCCGGGGGTGCGGCGCCGGCGCGCGCAGCGACCAGGGCGCCGGGGCCAGTGCGGCCAGGCCGAGCGCGCCGGCGGCGCTGGCCGTGGCCAGCAGCTTCGTCGACACCAGGCGGCGCACCTGGCGCCGGAGATCCACCGGGTGGTCGTAGACGTGCAGCGCGACCACGGCCACCGCCGCGAACAGATAGAGCGCCACGTTGATGAGCGCCAGCGTGTCGTAGCCGTGCGCCGCACCGGCGTCGAGGTGCAGGACCGCCGGGATGGCGGAGATCGCGCCGATGATCAGGTAGGGCAGGATGACCCGGAGCGGGAGCGCCCGGGCGCCGCTGCCGCCCTTCGGCGTGACCTTGAACTCGAATTCGCGGCCCGCGATCCGGCCCGCGATCGCGTGCAGGCAGCCGATCAGGACCCACGGCCAGCGGACGAGCTGGAACAGCGCGAGCTCCCACGACACCGCCTTAGCGTTGTTGGGCCGCAGCCACTGCAGCGAGCGCAGCCACAGCACCACGCCGAGGAGCACCAGGGTCGGCGGCACGAAGTGCACGTAGAAGCCGCTCAGGGTGACCCGCATCAGCGGCGTGCGGGTCACGATCGCCACGAGCGGGAGCACGATCGAGGCGAGCATCAGCACCGCGAACAGCGGATACCAGACTTGGCAGAACCCGAGCCGGAGCTTGGCCATGCGGCTCAGCCCGCTCCAGTAGCGCTGGTTGATCCCCAGCAGCACGTTCATCATGCTGCGCGACCACTGGAACTCTTGGGTCATGCAGTCGGCCAGCGTCTCCGGACCGTCGCCGTGAGCGTGGGCGTCGATGGCGAACACACCCTGCCAGCGGTGCGAGCTCATCATCAGCGAGGTGGTGAAGTCCTCGGCCAGCTCCGGGCCCAGGCCGCCGATCTCCTGGAGCGCGGCGGTGCGCACCGCGTAGTGAGAGCCGATGCAGCTGGGCGCGCAGCCGCCGCTGTGACCCGCCTGCATCGGGCCGTGCAGGACGGCCTCGGCGTACAGGCGCGCCCGGCCCGACCACGAGCGCGCGGCGTTGCGGTCGCAGATGCTCGGGGCGGCGACGTAGCCGACCTGCGGGTCGGTGAACGGCGTCACCATGTGGTGCAGGTAGTCGGGCTCGGGGACGTGATCGGCGTCGAGCTGGGCGACCACGTCATAGAGGTCATAGCCCCAGTGGTCGTAGAAGTAGGCCAGGTTGCCCTCCTTGCACCGGGTCCGGCGCGGCCAGGTCGGGCGGTGATAGTCGGCCACGCCGTGGCGCGAGGACACGCGCACCCCATGCTCCTCACACCAGCGCAGCGTCTCGGGCTCCGGCCGCTCATCGGCCAGCCACGTGTCATAGGGGAAGGGGAAGTCCTGCGCGAGCATCGCCTCGAGCGTGTGGCGGACCATCGGCCAGGGCTCGCTCGGCGCCTTGGTGACCACCATCGCCACCCGCAGCTTGGGCACGGTGAGGGCGGGGTCGGGCCGACGCATGCGCCACAGCCAGGAGAAGAACCAGATCGGCAGGACCAGCGACTCGACCGCCAGCAGCCCCGTGTTCACGATCAGCGCCGCCGCCGGTCCACCGTGCCCGGGCGCAAACCACCAGCCCCAGGCGAACACGCTCAGCACGCTCCAACTGGCGATGAAGCAGGCCAGGCTGACCCGCTGGGCGTGCGTCAGGGCGTCGCGCAGGTGTCGGTTGTGGCGCTGTCGCCGCCGCCCGCGCCGACGGCGCTCGTCGGGCGCGAGGGGGCCGTGCGGGGGCGCCGGGACGCGGGGCGCAGCGGGGACCGCCGGCGGCGCGGGGGACGCGTCGAACGGCGGGGTGCGCAGCGCGCCGCCGAGCTCGGCGCCGACGGCAACCGAGGAGACGATCGGAGTCGGCCCGCTGTCGGCAGGCTGACCAGATGCAAACGGCTGGGAGAGGGGGGGCTCCACCCATAGGTCGTCGGTGCCCGTGCGCCCGAAGGGGGCCGCGCCCCGGGCAAGCCGGACGGATGTTCGACATCTTCAGTCGCCGGGCAGAACTGACGATGAGGGACCATGGCGCGCCGCTTCCTTCTCGTTTGCGTGCTCGGCCTGCTGGGCCTCGCCGGCACGGGCCCCGCCGCGGCGGCGTCCCCAGCCGGCGGCGCCGCCCGCTCGGCTCGCCTCGCCGCCGACGCGGCCCGGTGGCTGCACCTCCGCCCCGCCGTGCGTCACGCCGCCCGCCACCCCGCCCGCCGTAGCGTTCGTCACGTGGCGGGAACCGCCAACGCCGGTCGCCTGCGCTTCGGCGTCTACCCCTGGGCCAACGCCGGGGCAATCGCCCAGGTCGATCCCGCTCTGGCCGATCAGCCCTTCAAGGCCCTGAGCGCCGTCCAGCAGCTGCAGGGATCCCGGTCGATGACCGTGCACCTCTACGGCCAGTACACCGGCTCAGACCCCCGCGAAGCCGACGCACTGATCAGCGACGCGACTTGGTGGTCGGCCAACGGCGTGGGGGTGGAGATGGTCCTGCGCTACCGCCCGGCCGGCGCGCAGCTGGCCGGCGGGTTCGTGCCGTGGGTCGCGACGGTCGCCCGGCGCCTGGCCGCGATCTCGGGAGTGCATGCCATCCAGGTCGGCAACGAGGCCAACAACACCGCGTCGGCCGCGGCCGGCGATGGCGCCTATCCGGGCGCCGTCGCCGCGCTGGCCGCCGGCATCCCGGCGGCGCGCGCCGCGGTGATCGCGGCCGGTCGAGCGGACATCCGGATCGGCTTCAACTGGGCCGCCGGGCAGAGCCCGTGCCAACTGGACCCGTTCTTCGCGTCGCTGCGCCGCGCGGGCGGTCAGGCGTTCGCCGCGTCCGCGCAGTGGGTGGGGATCGACGTCTATCCCGGAACCTGGTCAGCCCCGTCGCGGTCCGTGTTCCCCACCACCGCACTGATCCAGAGCAGCGTGGAGAGCAGCCTGAGCTGCCTGCGCACGCTGCAGATGCCGGCCGCCGGTCTGGGCCCGGGCGTGACGATCACGGTCGCCGAGACGGGGTATCCGACGGACGCGCGCCGCACCGAGGCCACGCAGGTGGCAGTGCTGCGGGCACTCGTGGCCGCGGTCCTGAGCGTGAGCCGCCCGCTCGGGGTCACCGACCTGCGCTGGTTTGATCTGCGCGACGCCAACACGGCCAGTGGCCAGCTCGAGAACGGCTACGGGCTCATGCGCGACGACTACAGCCCCAAGCCCGCCTTCACGGCCTTCGCGGATCTCGTCGCGTCGAACGGCGTCTGAGGGCGCCCCGCTCGCCGCCCAATGAGCGGCGAGCGCAGGCGAGGCTCACGCCAGTCGTCAGAGATGGGCGCTCAGGGCGCGGTCCAGAGCACCGCCCGTGCCGCTGAAGATGTTGACCAGCACCGAGGACACGTGCCCGTTGTTGATGTGGAAGTCCGTCGTCCACTCTTTCGCGCCGCGCCGCACGGCTGTGATGCACTCCTGGCCGGTGAACCCGGGGACGTGCTGGCACTGGACGCCCTTGATGTGTGACAGCACCGCGGCCTTGGTGGAGCCGACGCCGATGCCACCCGCGGTCTTCTGGCTGCGGTTCATGGTGAACACCTGGACGACATGGCCCTTCTGGAAGCCGACCAGCAGCTTGCGCGTCTTGTACACCCACTGGGTCTGGTTCTGGTTGGCTGAGCTGGGTGCAATGACCTGGCCCGGAGGGCCGAACTGCTTGCGCACGGTCTGCTTTGCCTCTCCGAGCTTGATCCCGGCGATCGACTGGTTGAGCACGATCTTGGCCCCGGCCAGCGCCGGGAAGGCCAGGAGGACAAGCGCAGTAAGAAGACCAATCCGCTTCGACACGACCTACCTCCCTGTGATGTCTGCGGTGCGCACCCCAGCGCACCGGCGATGGATATGTGAGGGTGTGCTACCCGTTTAGCGCCTCGCCGGACCCCTGCCCCCGGCGTCGGTTCGACGCTACCAGAGGCCTCGCGCGCGACGAGCTACCAGTACCTCACGCGGCCACGGCGGGCAGGGGGATCCCGATGACCTTCAGGCGCCGCGACAGTGCGGTGAAGGCGAACTGGTTGATCTCTCGATCGCTGCGGCCCAGATACTCATAGTCGTCGCGGCCTTGGCGGTCGGTCGGAACGAGCACCCCGGCCGCCGCCGGCAGCGTCCTGGCCAGCGTGTCGCGGACCCGCGCCGCCAGGGCCGGGTCGCGCGCGTGGCGCTGGAGGAGCCAGGTCCCGTAGGCGACGTGGCGGTGCTCGTCCTGGGCGATCAGCCGGAAGGCCCGCAGATGTCCGGGCAGCACTCCGAGGCGCTCCAGGTTGGCGGTCTGGAAGTGCTGTCCGGTGAGCGCCAGGGTCCCTTCGATGACCATGTGGTAGACGGTCACGAACGCGACCTTGGCCTCGAGGTCACGCGGATCGCGCAGGAGGGCGGCGTGGGCGTCGACCAGGTGGCCGTCGAACAACTCGAGGTACTCGGGACCCAGCATCCGCCGGGCCGCGGCCAGACGGTCCTCGAAGTCGCCGTCGACCGCGAACACCTCCTCGTAGAGGCGGTTGAAGTGCTGGGCGTGGCGCGCCTCGTCGACCTGCTGGGTGATCAGGAACGCTTCCTCGTGCTTGTCGTCGGCGGCGAGCACGAGCCCGCAGAACTGGTTGGTCACCCGCTCCTCGCCGACGAAGAAGGCCGCGAGCCCGAACAGCATCTCTTCGCGCAGCCGCTCGGGCATCGCCTCCCAATCGCGGCGGTCTGGGGCGAGGTCGATCGCGTGGGAGACCCAGTTCTGGCGCTCCCACAACCGATAGAGCTCGAGCGGCCCCATCAGCTTGATCTGGGCAAGCTGCGCCTCGTCGCGCACCGTGGCGACGTCACCCTGCACTGTGAGATCAAGCAGACTCGACATGCACTCGTCCAGTGACCGGACCGGCGAGTCTAAACATCGCGTGGGCGCGTCTCGCCGGCGCGGGGCTGCGCGCGACCGAGGTCGAGCCGGTACTCGGCCAGCACCAGCGCGAGCCCGGCGTGGAACGCCTCCTCCCGGACGCTCCATCCGCGGCGCTCGTAGAAGCGCCGCGCCCGCACATGGGCGGCCGGCGTATAGAGCCGGGCGCGGGTGAACGCCCGCTCGCGCATCTCCGCCACCGCCGCGGCGTGCAGGGCGTCGGCGACGCCACGGCCCCACCACGGGGCGAGCACGAACAGCTGCCATAGGTGAGCCAGGCCGGGGATGAGCGGCCGGGTGCGCCAGGCGTCGGGGGCCTGCGCGGCGGCGCGCTCGCGGCCGGGGAAAAACGACACGTGCCCGACCGGCGCGTCCTCGACGCAGGCCAGCAGTGCGAAGGTGTCCGGCTCGCCGAGCAGGGCGCGGGTCTGCTCGCGGGCATCGGTCACGTCGGGCGGCGCCCAGCCGCGAGGCGCAAACGCGACGTAGGAGTCAAACCCGGCCTGAACGTTGCGGTTGATGGCGCCGACGTCGTCCGGACCGGCGGGTCGCAGTTGCCATCCGCTCACGACCCCATTGTCGGGCAGTGTGCTTCGATCCTCAGCGCCATGAGCCAGCCTCTCGGAGAGCCGGTGGACTGGGCGCCCGTCCCAGCGCCCGAGCCGCGCGAGCTGCGCGGGGACTCGGTGGTCCTGCGCCCCCTGGACCCGGCCGGGGACGCCGAGGCGCTGTGGGCTGAGTCCCACCCGCCTCGCGGTGAGGCCGGCACGTGGACCTACATGGCCTACGGCCCATTTGCCGACCCGGCCGAGTACCGCCGGGCGCTCGAGGCGTTCGCCGCCTCACGCGACCCCCTCTACTACGCGGTGGTCCCGACCGCGGTGGGGCGTCCGGCCGGCGTGGCGTCGTTTCTGCGCATGGTGCCCGAGCACGGTGTGATCGAGATCGGCCACATCTGGTTCGGGGCCTCGTTGCGGCGCACGACCGCGGCCACCGAGGCCATCTACCTGCTGGCCAGCCACGCCTTCGACGATCTCGGCTACCGCCGCCTGGAATGGAAATGCGACGCGCTCAACGCGGCATCGCGGGCGGCGGCGGTCCGGTTCGGGTTCCGCTTCGAGGGCATCTTCGCCGCGCACATGGTGGTCAAGGCGCGCAACCGCGACACCGCCTGGTACGCCATCACCGATCGCGAGTGGCCGGCGATCGCCGCGGCCTTCCGGCAATGGCTGGCCGCCGAGAACCAGCGTCAGGACGGACGCCAGGTGCGTCCGCTGAGCGCGTTCATGCCCGGGCGCTAGACGACCTCGCGCAGCCGCCCGCTCTCCACCTCATAGACAAAGCCGCGCACCGAGTCTTTGCGGGGGATGAACGGCGAAGCCTGGATGCGCGCCACTGACTGGCGCACGTCGGCGTCGAGGTCGGCGAACGCCTCGGCCGCCCACTCGGGCTTGATCCCGGTCTCCTGCTCGATCTGGCCCTTGAACTGGTCGTCGGTGAA
>JBPYFQ010000030.1:0-9525 GCA_051985625.1 Solirubrobacteraceae bacterium | reverse complement strand
CACGACGCTGCCGTCCGTCAGCGTCACCTCGTACTCCACGCTCGGCATCGTGGCCAGCAGCTCAAGGTCGTATTCGCGCTCCAGCCGCTCGCGCACGATGTCCATGTGCAGCAGGCCGAGGAAGCCGCAGCGGAAGCCGAAACCGAGCGCATCCGAGGTCTCGGGCTCCCAGCTCAGGGCAGCGTCGTTGAGGGTCAGCTTCTCGAGCGCGTCGCGCAGGTCCGGATACTCGTCGGAGTTGATCGGAAACAGGCCGCAGAAGACCATCGGCTTGACCTCGCGATAGCCGGGCAGCGGTTCGGCGGCCGGCCGGGTCTTGGCCGTCAGCGTGTCGCCGACGCGCAGCTTGGTCACGTCCTTGATGCCGGTGATCAGAAAGCCGACTTCCCCGGCGTGCAGCTGGTCGGCCGAGGTCATCTTCGGCGTGAAGAAGCCGATGTCGTCGATCTCGGCTTCGGTGCCGGCCTGCATGGCGCGGATCGCCTCGCCCTTGGTGAAGGTGCCGTCGACCACGCGGATGTAGGCGATCACGCCGCGGTACTGGTCGAACTCCGAGTCGAAGATGAGCGCCCGGGGCGGCGCGTCGGGGTCGCCGTCGGGCGGTGGCACCCGCGCGATGAGCTCGTCGAGCACGTCGGTGACGCCCTCGCCGGTCTTGGCGCTGATCCGGCGGACCTGGTCGGCCGGCTCGCCCAGCAGGTCGGCGATCTCCTCGGCCACCCGCTCGGGCTCGGCGCCGGGCAGGTCGACCTTGTTCAGGCACGGGATCAGCTCCAGGCCGGAGTCGACGGCCAGGTAGGTGTTGGCCACCGTCTGGGCCTCCACGCCCTGGGAGGCGTCGACCACGAGCAGCGCCCCCTCGCACGCGGCCAGCGATCGCGACACCTCATAGGTGAAGTCGACGTGGCCGGGGGTGTCGATCAGGTGCAGCTGGTAGGTCTGGCCGTCGTGGGCCGACTCGTAGAAGACGCGCACGGCCTGCGATTTGATCGTGATCCCGCGCTCGCGCTCCAGGTCCATCGAGTCGAGCACCTGGGCGCGCATCGACCGCGGGTCGACGGTGTGGGTCAGCTCCAGGATCCGATCGGCCAGCGTCGACTTGCCGTGGTCGATGTGGGCGATGATCGAGAAGTTGCGGATGTGGGCCTGGTCAGCCATGCGCCCTTTAGAGGGTAGAAGCGCCGACCGCCGGTTGGCGGGTGCCCAGGCGCCGGTGGACAGCAAGCTAGCCGCCGATGGACAGCAAGCTAGCCGCCGGTGGACAGCAAGCTAGCCACCGGTGGACGGCAGGCCGCGGCGCCGCTGATCGCGCTCCACCAGGCGGCTGATCCGCTTGGGGAACAGCCCCAGTTCGTCGATGATGTCCCGCCCGGCGACGGTGATCGTCAGCAGCCCGCCGAACAGCGCCACGGCGTCGATCGACTTGCGCCCCTGCTTGTCCCAGTAGTCGTCGTGGAGATCGAGCCAGAGCGCGAACTCGTCCAGGGTCAGCGCCGCCGCGATCCCGTACAGCGTGGCGGTCACCCGCGACTCCCACTCCGGCATCCGATCGCCGATGCCGACCCGGTATGTCCACAGGTAGCCGACGCCGAGCAGGCCGAAGATGCCGAACGTGGAGTGGTGGATGTGCGTCCCACCTTCGCTGATGTTGTGGAACGGGCCGATCCCGGCCCGGATTGAGTGGGTGATGGCGCGGGCGGTGGCAAACGCGGTCGTGAAGCCGACCGCGCTCAGCAGCGCCCGCTCCTGGCGGGCGGTCTGGCAGTGCTTGCGGTAGGTCTCACGAAACGACGCCATGCCCGTGATTCCGGACCCTACCTAAACCTGGCCAACCTTCCCACCCGGCAGCCGGCTACGGATCAGGGCCTCGATCTGCCGGGCCTCCGGGATGCGCATGAGCAGGACGAGCCGGGCGTACACGGCCGCGGCCACGAGCAGCGCCAGTCCCACCGCGATGACCTCGGCGGCAAACGAGACGCCGAGCAGGCTGTGCAGCGCCTTCCAGATGAAGTAGCCGACCGCCGTCGCGATGGCGGTGGCGATGCAGATCCGCACCGTGATCATCGCGGTCTGCGGCCCTTCCAGCCGGCCGTTGAAGCCGATCCGCAGCCGCCGGGCCTGGAGCCAGGTCATGAAGATGTTCGCCACGAGCGTGCCGATGATCAGGCCGGTGATCCCCAGCGGCTTGTACAGGATCAGCGACACCACGATGTCGACCGCCACGTTCATGGCGGCCAGCTTGGTCGGGATCCAGGGTCGCTTGAGCGCGAAGAACGTCCGCGTGAACAGGAGGTTGACGCCGGAGAACGGCAGGCTGAACGCGAACCACAGCAGCGCGGTGGAGACGAGCTGCGTGGAGGCGTTGTTGAACGCGCCGCGCTCGTAGACCAGGCGGACGATCGGCGTGGCCAGCACGGCGATCAGCGCGGCCGACGGGATCAGGAGCAGGTTTATCTGGCGCACGCCGGTGCCGAGCGTGTGGCGCATCCCGCTCACGTCCCGGCGGATCGCCATCCGCGTCAGGGTGGGGAACAGCACGGTGGCGACCGCGACGCTGAAGATCCCCTGGGGGAGCATGTAGAGCCGGAACGCGTCGTTGATGGCGATCGACGCGTGCTTGGAGACGAGCGTTCCCAGCGTGGCGTTGAGGAAGCTGTCGATGTTGATGATCCCGATCGACACCGTCACCGGGACGAACAGGATCATCACCTGACGCACCCGCGGATCCCTCCAGTCCAGCGTGAACGACGGCCGGAAGTCGACCCCGCGCAGGGCGATGGCGATCAGCACGAACTGGATGACGGTGGCCAGCAGCCAGGCGATCGCGTAGCCGTAGATGCCGAACTTCGGGTGCAGGGCGACCAGCCCGACGACGATCGCCACGTTCCAGACGGCCGGCGCCACGGCGGCGGCGCCGAAGTGGTCGTAGGACTGCAGGATGCCGACGAACAGCCCGGTCAGCGACAGGAGCAGCACGACCGGGAACAGCACCCGGGACAGCCCCACCGTGAGGTGGACGGCGCTGGGCGGCATCGTCCCGGCGAACAGCGGCATGATCACGCCGGCCAGCGCCGTGTACAGGAGCGTGAGCACCGTGAGCACGATCAGGATCAGCCAGAACAGGTTCGAGGCCAGGCGGAACGCCTCCCGTCGCCGCCCCTCGTGCAGCAGTTCGGTGAACACCGGCACGAACGCCGCCGACAGCGCCGCCATCGAGAACAGGTTGGAGACGAGGTTGGGGATCTGGGACGCGACGGTGAACGCGTTGGCCTGGACCCCCGTGCCGAAGTAGTTGGCCTGGACGACCTCGCGGCCCAGCCCGGCCACCCGGGAGAGCGCCGTCGCCGCCGCGAAGATCGCCGTGCTGACGGCCAGGTGGCGAAGCGGCGACCGCGGCGGCGGCTCCGGCGGTGGTGACAGCGTCGCGCCGCCGGCTTCAGTGCTCTCTAAGGACACGAGCGCGCTATAGTACGCGCCGTTGCCGCGGCTACCCGCGGCTCCTTTCGTCATGGCCAACATCCATTCCCAGAAGAAGCGGATCCTGCGTGCCGAGCGCGAGCGGCTCGAGAACCGTCGCTACACGTCGACGATCAAGACGTACTTTCGCCGGCTGGAGCGTGCGGTGGCCGACGGCGCCGACGACGTCGCCGAGTCCGAGCACCGGGTCCTCGTCAAGACGATCGACAAGGCCGTGAAGCGCGGGGCGCTGCACCGCAACAACGGCGCCCGCAAGAAATCTCGCGCGGCGCGCCTGCGTCGCGGCGCGTAGCCCGCGCGCGGCTGCCCCCGCGCCCTGAGCACACCGTCCGACCGCATCAGCTTCGACGTAGAGCGCATCGCGGTCCCCGCTGAGGGCCGGCTGGAGGTCTGCGGCCGCTGGCAGGGCGTGCGAGGCCGGCGGTTCGTCCGGCCGACGCTCATCATCACCCGCGCCTCCGACGGAGGCGAGGACCGCGTGTTGGCCGAGCTTGACCACAAGCCGTGGGAGGCCGTCGACGGAGAGGAGTGGCTGGCCGCGTTCGCCACCGACGTCAAGCCGGGCGACGTGGCCGGGTTCGCCCTCTCGGTGGCGCCGGACATCACGGTGGCGCTCACCCGCCCCCGCCGGACGCGGGCGCGGCCGCGCACCGATGCCGAGCGGGCGCGTCCCGGCGCCGACCGGCTGCGTGACGAGCTAGAGCGTGCGCGGGCCCGCGCATCGGCCGCCGCCGAGGCGGCCGAACGCGAGCGGGAGCGCCGCCAGGCCGTCGAGGAGGCGCTGGAGTCCGAGCGCGCCGAGAGCCGCCGCGCGCGGATCGAGCTCGGCCAGCTGCGGGCCGAGCTGGAGCTGGCCCGGGCCGCCGGAGCCGACAACCCGGAATCGGGCGCCGAGCTCGATCGCGTCCAGCGCGAGCTGTACGCGGCCCGCCAGCAGCTGGAGCGCGCCAACCGCGAGCGCGAACGGGCAGCGCAGGCCCACGCCGAGATGCGGACCGAGCTGCACGAGCAGAAGGGCGCGCTGGAGTCCGCCCGGGAGGCGCTGGAGCGCGAGCGGTCCGAGGCCGGCCGGGCTCACGACTACGCGCCGTCCGGGGGGCGGCCGCCGGCCTCCCGGTCGCTGTACAACCAGGCGGGCTGGGGCGGACGGCTGCTGGCCGTCGTCGTCCTCGCCGTCGTGGTCATCGTGATCGTGCTCCTCATCCAGGGCACGGTCGGTCACTGACGGTCCGGGCGGGCGGGGACAGGGTCAGCCGCCGGCCACCGGCTCCGTCTCAGCCGGCGATCCGGCCGAGCGCCAGGAGCGCCGCCGTGTCCTCGCCGGCTCCACCCGGCCCGCCCCCTCGGGAGGCCAGCTCCAGATCCGCGATCTCGCAGGTCGCTACGGCCAGGCGGTCGGCCCCGGCCCGCCGGGCGTCGGCGATGAGCCGGTCGGCGGCTCGCGACGGCATCCGCAGCCGCCGCTTGACCTGCGCCGGGGCTTCGCCGGCATCGAGGGCGGCGGCCACCTCGTGGGCCAGGCGGACCCGCTGGGACAGCCAGTAGATCAGGCCGGGCAGCCGCTCGCCCTGCTCGCGCAGCTGAAGATAGGCGGCGACGGCCGCCTGGGCATCTCCGGCCACGAGCGCGTCGGCGACCGTCCAGGCCCGGCGCTCGGCCGATGAGGCGGTCAGCTCCTCCACCTGCTCGGCGCCGAGCGCGTCCCCGCCGCCGTCCTCGTCGGCGCCCAGGGCCAGCTTCTCCAGCTCGCGCAGCAGGCGCTGCTGGCGCTCGCCGACGTGCCGGATGAGCGCCCGGGCGCCGTCCGGCTCCAGCTCCACGCCCAGCTCCTTCGCCCGCGCCATGACCCACTTGGGCAGCTCCCACGGCTTGACGCTCTGCTCGGCATCGACCTGGCCGCCGGCGTCACGAACCGCGGTGTGCAGCTTGTCCGACGCCTTGACGCGGCCGTCCTCCCGGGCGAAGAACGCCACGGTCGTCTCCGGCGCCATCTGACCGAGCGCGGCGACCAGCGGATCGAGGTCCTTGTCCTTCCAGCGCTCTGCCCCGTCGACGATGATGAACCTCCGCCCCAGGGCCAGCGTCATCGAGTCCAGCGCCAGCGCCACCCGGTCCGGCGTCGCCTCCTCCCCCTCCAGCAGCTCCAGCCCCTCGGTCCCGCTGATCATCTCGGCCAGCCCGCGCAGCCGCGCCCGGCGCTCGGCGATCCGGCCGTGATCGTCGCCATGGATCAGGTAGGCGGGCTTGAACGTCGGCGGCACAGTCGGCTCGAGTCTACGCGTGGGCCGCGACGCATCGATGGAGGCTTTGGGGGCTGAGTGTGCCTGTGGCGTACCGAGCCCCCACGCCCTGGTCAGCCCTGCCCGCCGCGGGCCAGCTCCAAGGCGCGCGCGACCGCTTCCTCCGCCGACGCGGCGACCTCCACCCCGTCGACCGGCCAGCTGTCGATCGCCACCACGGGCGTCCCGGCGACGAGGGCCAGGGCGATCTCCGACAGCGTCCCGTACGCCCCGCCGACGGCCACCACGGCGTCGGCGGACCGGACCACCAGCCCATTGCGCATCTCTCCCAGCCCGGTCGGCAGCGCGACCGTCACCCACGGGTTCGCCTCGCTCCGGTCCTCGCCGGGGAGAACGCCGACGACGACCGCGCCGGCCTCCCGGGCGCCGCGGCTGGCCGCTTCCATGACGCCGCCGCGCCCGCCGGTGATCACGATGGCCCCAGCGGCGCCCAGCGCCCGTCCCACCTCCTCGGCGGCGCGCTCCTGGAACGCCGTCGGCCGCGAGGCGCCGACCACCGCGATGTACGGCGGCGCGGCCACGTCGGGCCTACTTCTTGACGACGATGTTGACCAGCTTGTCGGGCACGACGATCACCTTGGCGATCTCGCTGCCGTCCACGTGCGCCTGAACGCCCTGAGCCTCCAGGCACAGCCGCTCCAGCTCCTCCCGGGAGGCCCCGGTGGCGGCCGTCACCCGGTCCCGCACGCGGCCGTTGACCTGGCAGACGAGCTCGAACGTCTCGGCCTGGAGCATGTCCTCGTCGGCGTCCGGCCACGGCTCCTCCCACACCCGGCGCCCGGTCACCATCTCGTACACCTCGGCCCCGAGGTGGGGGGCGAACGGGAACACCAGCGACGCCGCCGTGGCGACGGCGAACCGGCGCGCCTCCAGGTCGGCCTCGCGGTGGAGGTACAGCTCGTTGACGAGCTCCATGACCGCTGAGATGGCGGTGTTGAACGACCAGCGGTCGCGGATGTCGCCGGTGACCTTGTGGATCGCCCAGTTGGCCTTGCGCACCAGCGTCAGGGCGTCGCCCTCCGGGTCGACCGGCTGCGGAGCCGGTCCGGCCGCCGGGCCGGTCTCCTCGGCCAGTCCGTCCCCCAGGCGCCACAGCCGCGACAGGAACCGGAACACCCCCTGGACGCCCGTGTCCGACCAGGCGGCGTCCTGCTCGAGCGGGCCCATGAACAGGACGTAGACCCGCGCGGCGTCGGCGCCGAAGCGCTCCACGATCTCGCTCGGCGCCACCACGTTGCCCTTGGAGCTGGACATCTTGTTGCCGTCCGAGCCGAGGATCATCCCCTGCGTGAACAGCGTCTGAAACGGCTCCTGGATGCCGAGCAGGTCCATGTCAGCCAGCGCCTTGACGAAGAAGCGCGAGTACATCAGGTGCAGGATCGCGTGCTCGACGCCGCCGATGTAGACGTCGACGGGCATCCAGCCGTCGGCCACGTGCCGGTCCCAGGGCGCCGCGTCGTTGTGCGGGTCGCAGTAGCGCAGGTAGTACCAGCTGGAGTCGACGAACGTGTCCATCGTGTCGGTCTCCCGCCGCGCCTCGCCGCCGCACCGCGGGCACTTGGTGCGCACCCAGTCCTCGGCGGCGGCCAGCGGCGAGCGGCCACGCGGCTGGTAGTCGTCGATGTCCGGCAGCTTCACCGGGAGGTCGTCCTCGTCGACGGGCACCATCCCGTCCTTCTCGCAGTACACGATCGGGATCGGGCAGCCCCAGTAGCGCTGGCGGGAGATGAGCCAGTCACGCAGGCGGTAGTTGACCGAGGCGTGGCCGACGCCCTGTCGCTCCAGCCAGACCACGATCGCCTCGCGGCCGGCCACGGCGTCCATCCCGGTGAACTCCCCGGAGTTGATCAGGCGCTCGTCGTCGGTGTGGGCGGTGAAGGCCTGATCGGCGGTCTCCGGGGCGTCGCCCGCGGCGGGCGCCACCACCGGGCGGATCGGCAGGTCGAAGGCCCGGGCGAAGTCGTAGTCGCGCTGATCGTGGGCCGGGACGCCCATAATGGCCCCGGTTCCGTACTCCATCAGCACGTAGTCGGCGACGTACATGGGGATCTGCTCGCCGTTGACCGGATTGGTCACGGTGCGGCCGAGCGGGACCCCGGTCTTGGGCTTGTCGGCATCGCCGCGGTCCTCGGCGGACTCGGTCAGCGCGTGGTTGACGTACTCGCGCACGGCCGCCTCCTGCTCGGTGCCGGCGACGAGCCGGAGCACGTCGGGGTGCTCGGGGGCCATGACGAAGAAGGTGGCGCCGAACAGCGTGTCCGGGCGGGTGGTGAAGACCGCGTAGTCCACGCCGACGGCGTCGCAGCGGAACGTCACCTCGGCGCCCTCGCTCCGGCCGATCCAGTTGCGCTGCATGGCCTTGACGTGCTCGGGCCAGTGAATCGTGTCCAGGTCGTCGAGCAGCCGCTGGGCGTAGTCGGTGATCCGGAAGAACCACTGCTCCAGTTGGCGCAGCTCCACCTCGTTGCCGCACCGCTCGCAGCGCCCGTCGATCACCTGCTCGTTGGCCAGCACGGTCTGGTCGAACGGGCACCACTTGACCGCGGCCTCCTTGCGGTAGGCCAGCCCGCGCTCGAACAGCTTGAGGAAGATCCACTGCGTCCACCGGTAGTAGCTCGGCTGGTGAGTGGCCAGCTCCCGTGACCAGTCGATCGAGATCCCCCACCGATGGAACCAGTGGCGGTAGGCGGCGATCGACCGGTCGGTGGCGACCCGGGGGTGGACGCCGGTCTTGATGGCGTTGTTCTCCGCCGGCAGCCCGAAGGCGTCGTAGCCCATCGGATGCAGCACGCTGCGGCCGGCCCGCCGCTGGAAGTGGGCCATGGCATCGCCCAGCGCGTAGTTCTTCAGGTGACCGACGTGGGGCTCGCCGCTCGGATACGGCAGCATCTCCAGCACGTACGCCTTCTCCCCCTGCTCCGGGGCGTCGTTGGACACCTCCCAGGTGCGCTCGTCATTCCAGAGCGCCTGCCACCTGGGCTCTATCTCGGCGGGGTTGTAGCGACGGTCGGCCATCTCCTGGGCCGGAGGTTACTTCGCGTCACCCGCGTGAGCGGCCGCGGCCGCCTCTGGCGCGGCCGCGGCCGCCTCTGGCGCGGGCGGCCGGCCAAACGCGAGGTGCCAGCGAGCGTATTCCATCCGCCGCTGATGCGAACATATGTTCGATGCTGACCTCCAACGACAAAGGCCTCATCGCCGAGATCGAGATCCGGCTCGCGGCGGTGCGGGCCGGGGTACCGGTCCTCTCGCCGATGGAGCACTGCCGCTACGACCTCGCGTTCGACGTCGGCGGGCGGATCTGGAGGATCCAGTGCAAATGGGGGCGGCTCGGACCCAGGCGGGACGTGGTGGTCGTGACGTCCGGGAGCTTCCGGCTCTCCACCGCGGGCTTCGTCCGGACGACGTACGGCGAGGACGAGGTCGACCTCTTCGGCGTCTACTGCGGGGAGATCGATCGGTGCTTCCTGCTGCCGATCGCGATCGTCGGCGGGAGAAGCCAAATCCAACTGCGATTGACAGCGCCGCGCAACAGCCAACGCGCATGTATTAACCTAGCTGAGGACTTCGCATTCGACGGGGCTATAGCTCAGCTGGGAGAGCGCCGCCATGGCATGGCGGAGGTCGTGGGTTCGAGCCCCACTAGCTCCACTTCTTCACCCGCCGCGGACGGACCGGCGACGGTGGGCGCCAACCGCTTCCGGGACGAGTTCGGCTACTGGATGGATCGGGTGGCCGCGGGCGAGGAGGT
>JBPYFQ010000029.1:0-19325 GCA_051985625.1 Solirubrobacteraceae bacterium | reverse complement strand
GAATCTACGACCTGGGCGCGCCGCCCTCGTTCCAGAAGTTCGTGTGCGGCAAGAAGCTCTACAACTACGACCAGCTGGAGCCGTCCGAGCGCAAGCTCGTGCTCTAGGGAGGCGTGTTTTGAATGGCTGCCACTGATGAAAACGCCCCCATGGCCCGCAACGTCCTGGGGCACAGCTCCATCTTCACCCCGGAGGTCATCGACGACATCCACGTCAAGTCCGAGCTCGGCCGCTACCGGATGCGCGGGTTCTCGATGTTCAAGAAGATCCCGCACTGGGACGAGCTGATGTTCATGCCGGGCACGCTGACCCGGTTCGTCATCGAGGGCTACCGGGAGAAGTGCCTGACCAAGACCGTGCTCGGCGCCCGGTTCGCCTCCAAGCCGATCGAGCTCGACATCCCCGTCTACATCACGGGCATGTCGTTCGGCGCCCTGTCGCTGGAGGCCAAGATGGCGCTGGCCAAGGGCGCGTCGATGGCCGGGACGGCGACGTGCTCAGGCGAGGGCGGGATGATCCCGCCGGAGCGCGACCTGTCGACCAAGTGGTACTACCAGATCATCCAGAGCCGGTATGGCTTCAACCCGCACCATCTGATGCTCGCGGATGCCTGCGAGTTCTTCATCGGCCAGGGGTGCAAGGTCGGGCTGGGCGGCCATCTGATGGGCCAGAAGGTGACCGAGCAGGTGGCCGAGATGCGCTCGCTGCCGGCCGGCATCGACCAGCGCTCCCCGGCCCGCCACCCGGACTGGCTGGGTCCCGACGACCTGTCGCTGAAGATCCAGGAGGTCCGGGAGGCGACCAACTACGAGATCCCCATTCAGCTCAAGCTGGGCGCTGCCCGCGTGTACGACGACGTGCGGATGGCGGCCAAGTGCGGGCCGGACATCATCTACCTGGACGGCGCCGAGGGCGGCACGGGAGCCGGTCCCCACACCGCCTCCGAGGAGACCGGGATTCCGCTGATGGCGGCGATCCCGGAGGCGCGGCGGGCACTGGAGGACGTCGGGATGGCCGACGAGATCGACCTCGTCGTGGCCGGCGGGATCCGCAACGGCGGCGATGTGGCCAAGGCCCTGGCACTCGGCGCCACGGCGATCGCGATCGGCCACTCGGCCCTGATGGCGCTCAACTGCAACAAGGAGATCCCCGGCGTCACCGACTACGAGGGCACGGTGGGTGTGCCGGCCGGTCGCTGCTACCACTGCCACACCGGGCGCTGCCCGGTCGGAGTGGCCACCCAGGATCCCGAGTTGCGCAAGCGGCTGCACGTCGACGAGGCCGCCCACCGCGTCTACAACTTCCTGCACACGCTGACGCTGGAGTGCCAGATGCTGGCGCGCGCGTGCGGGAAGACCGACGTGCACTCGCTGGAGCCGGAGGACCTGTGCGCGCTGACCACCGAGGCGGCGGCGATGGCGCGGGTGCCGCTGGCCGGGACCGACTACATCCCTGGCGTGTCCGAGGAACGGGCGCTTGAGCGGATAGAGCGGCTGCTGGAGCGCCACATCGCCAACCCGGTCGACTACCTGGCCTCCTCGGAGCAGGCCGGCGTGGTGGGAGGAGACTGATGTCCGACGAGATCCGCCGCATGCCCCATGAGCCCGACAAGGTCATCGCCATCGACTCCGAGTACCTGTCGGGCCACCGCTTCCCCTACCAGGAGGACATGAGCCTGGTGGAGGACGTCGATCTGGTCGCCGCCACGCCGGGCGAGGACATCAACTGGCTGGAGGACATCACCCTGCTCGCCGAGGAGGGCGTCCCCGCGGTGTTCGACCGCTACAGCAATTCGTTCATCAAGATCTACTTCGACATCCCGGAGGGGCGCGAGGACGAGATCGCCCGCAAGGTGCTGATCACCCACCTGCAGAGCGGCAACTCGTACGGGATCGCCCTCAAGGAGCGCCACGCCAAGTTCGCCCAGCCCGCGCTCGGCCCGTGGGTGGAGGACTCGGCCATCGTGGGCGCCAACTGGACGCCGTCGGTGCTGGAGGGCTGGGAGCCCCCGGACCACTAGTCAGGCCGGCGCCGCCACTTGACCCCGCCCCGGTCGCGCACGTAGGCGCCCAGGGGATACGTGCGGTAGCGCGGCCGCGGCAGCTTCTCGACGGTGACGAACCCCGGCGGGGCATTGATCACGTCCGGGATCCGGTTGACCAGCTGCGTGACCGTGGTCATGCCGGTCGGCACGGCCGGGTTCGATAGATGGAGCTCGGGCTCGCCGGTCACCGTCCAGTCATTGGTGTCGGCCTCGCCCGGGAGGTACAGGCGGCCCGTCATCTCGAAGGTGAGCGTCATCCCCTCGTTGGTGCGCACGGTGTCGACGTCGGTGAAACCGATCACCTTGCCGGGCTCGACGACAACCCCCAGCGCCTTGGACTCGACCCGCTCCTCGGCGACGTCGGGGCGCGTCGTGGTCGACTGCTCGGCGACCGTCACGCCCAGATCCTCCACCAGGGCCCCCAGGGTGTTGCGGCCGAAGCTCGGCGGCCGGGCGGTCTCGGCCAGCCAGCGCTCGAAGTCCTCGACGGTCGTGTCGACGCGCTGGTCGCGCACCACCTCGGGGCCGAAGTCGTCGACGTTCCAGCTCGCTCGGCCGGTCACGGTCTCGATCCGATGTGACGTGGCCAGGACCATGCTCACCAGGTTGACCCAGTACACGTCCTGGTGGCCCGTGCCGGTGATGGTGACGCCGTTGCGGCGGGCCAGACGATCAAGCTCCGCCGTCTGCATCGGCGACGTATTCCAGGGATACAGCGCCTCCTCGGAGAGCGTGATCGCATTGACGCCGTGGTCGGCGCAGCGGTACAGGTGCTCGTACATATCGGTCATGTAGCTCGCCACCGCGATCACGGCGATGTCGGCCGTGCGCGTGGAGAGCACGCGCTCGGGATCGTCCTCAACCAGCACCCCGGTCTGGAAGCCCAGCCCGGCCACGTCGCCGAGGTCGCGACCCACCTTCTCCGGGCTCCGGGCGAGCGCCCCGACGACGTCCACACCCTTCTCCAGCATCAGCCGCGTGGCCACCGAGTTCATCGCGCCGACGCCGTACACGATTGCCTTGATCCGCCTCATGGCTCTCCTTCCACTTTGCGGAAAATCAGACGCCTCCCGCCAGACCGGCGGGGGCAGCATAACGCGGCCCGTCATGCCATTGAAAAAAGCCCCCGATGGCCCGCTTCGTGGGCGACAATGGGGGCGCAACCTCAAGAGAGGACACAAATATGGCGGAGAATCTCGGTACCGGCCCGGACGGACGGGGTGGGAACGGCCAGGCCAGCGCCGACTTCGTGGCGCGCTGGCGCGACGCCGCCTGGAGCTGCTACTCCTCGGGGCACAAGTTCTGCCGCGAGGTGTGCCCGGTCACCCAGGTCACCCGGAACGAGAACCACAGCCCGACGGCGTTCCACGCCAACGTGGTGGCGATGGAGAAGGGGCTGCTCGACGTGGGCGACGTGGCCGACGACTACGTGCATTGCACCCAGTGCGGCGCCTGCGAGCTGCGCTGTCCCAACACGCTGTTCACCGGCGACTTCTACCGGTACCGCACGCGGACGGTCGACGTCGTCAAGGCGATGCGCGCGCTGATGGTCGACTCCGGGAACGAGCAGCCGGGGTGGAAGCGCTGGATCGAGCGCCTGGTGGACGCTCACAGCGAGCCCGTGCTGGGCGAGATCCCGGTGGAGCAGGAGCACGTCGCCGACTGGGCGGCGGGCCTCGACCTGCCGGTCGGCGGCGACACGGTGCTGTTCGTGGACTGCGAGGCGGCGTTCTACCGCACCTCGTACGCGCGCGCCGTCGCCCAGCTGCTCAAGGCGGGAGGCGTGGAGTTTGGGTTGATGCGGGAGCAGTGGTGCTGCGGCGGGCCGGCCGCCGAGATGGGGTACGTCGAGAAGGCGCGCTCGTTCGCCGAGCACAACGTCGCCGACTGGCGCGCGGTGGGTGCCCGCCGGATCATCGCCGCCGATCCGCATGACTACATCGCGTTCACCGAGGACTACCCCGGCTACTTTCCAGATAGCTACGAGTTCGAGATCGTGCTGGCGGTCGACCTGATCGCCGAGCTGGTGCGCGACGGGCGGATCACCCTCGGTCGCCCGGTGGAGCGGGTCGTCACCTACCACGACCCGTGCCGGCTCAACAAGCGCAAGGGCGTGCACGCGGCGCCGCGGGAGCTGCTGCGGGCGGTGCCGGGGCTCACGTTCGTCGATGTCGACCACGTCACGCAGTGGTCCTACTGCTCAGGCGGGGGCGGCGGGCTGCCGGTGGAGAAGCCCGAGCTGACCGCCGAGATCAGCCGGCGGCGGGTGGCCCGGGCGGCCGAGCTGGAGGTGGACACGCTGGTCAGCGCCTGCCCGTGGTCCGAGCGGCCGCTGGCGGCGGCCGGCAGCGATCAGGGGATCTCGGTGATGGACCTGTTTGAGCTGGTCGCCGAGGCGGCCGGGATCGAGGTCGGCGGCTCGACCGGCGCCGTCCCCGTGGCCGGGGAGGGGGCGCGATGAGCGTGGCCATGAAGGCGGCCATCGACGACGCCGTCATCGACGAGCTCCGGGACATCATCGGCGACGAGCGGCGCGTGCTGCCGAACATCAGCGCACGGGTCAACCGCACCCGCACGCCGGCACCGTTCCCAGTGCACCGGTGGGCCGAGTTCCTGCCCGACGTGGCGGTCCTGCCGACCAGCGCCGAGCAGGTCTCCGGGGTGCTCAAGCTGGCCAACCGGCTGCGCATCCCGGTGGTGCCGCGTGCCGGGGGCACCGGCCTGGCCGACGGCGCCGTCCCGCTCCACGGCGGCATCCTCGTCGACGTCAAGCTCATGAACCAGATCAAGGAGATCGACCTGGCCGACCGCACGGTGACCGTGGGGACCGGGATCAACATGCTCAAGCTCAACGAGGAGCTGCGGCCCCACGGCGTGTTCTATCCCGACGATCCGGCCTCGTATCCGTGCTCGATCGTCGGCGGGCGGATCGGGACGGGCGGCTGGTCGCTGTTGGGGGGCCGGTTCGGCCACACGCGTGACCTGGTGATCTCGATGCAGTTCGTGCTGCCCACCGGCGAGATCATCGAGGTGGGCGACGGCGGCGGGCGCAAGCTGCGCAAGTCGTCGACCGGGTTCATGCTCAAGCAGCTGTTCATGGGCCACCAGGGGACGCTGGGCATCGCCACCGAGGCGACGCTGGAGTTGGTCACCCGGCCCGAGTGCGAGTTCGCCGCGTTCTTCGCCTACGACGACTACATGAAGGCCTATCGCACCATCGCCCGGGTCGCGCGGTCGGGGATCGCCACGCTGGCCGGCGTCGTGCTGTTCGACGAATGGAAGCTCCGTTACCTGCGCCGCGACGACGAGGCCTACATCGAGCAGCCGGAGGACGTCCGGGCCGTGGCGGCGGTGGCGCTGTACGGCCGCCGGGCGGAGGTGGAGCCGGCCAGCCGGCTGGTGATGGAGCTCGGCCGCAGCGAGGGCGGGCGGTACCTGGGCGACGAGATCTCCAGCGGCGATTGGGCCTCCCGCCACGATCGCTACGCCACGCCGCTGCACGGCCGGCGTCGCGACGGCCAGGTGGTGCCGATGTGCTGGCACTGCGAGGATGCCGCCATCCCGTACTCGGCGCTGCCCCAGGTCCGTGAGGAGTGGCACGCGCTCGTGGCCCGGTACATGGAGCGCTGGGACATCTTTGACGACTGGGGCATGTTCGCCTACACGAACGGCTCGTTCAAACCGTGGGGCGATTACCTGGTCGAGATCGACGTGGGGATCTGGGAGGAGCAGCTCAACGACGAGAACTGGGCAGCCTGGGTGAACCTCAAGCGCGAGATCGCCGAGGTGTCGATCAAGCACGGCGGCTCGATCACCGCCTGCCACGGCGCCACCCGGGCCGGGGACGCCGAGCTGGTCCCCACCGAGATGGGCTCCGCCTGGCAGGTGGTCAAGGCGATCAAGCGCACGCTCGATCCGAACAACATCATGAACCCGGGCAAGCAGTCGCTTGACCAGGCGTACGAGGAGGTGGGCGGATGAGCATCTGGCGACTGGGCGATCAGCGGCCGCCCGATCCGCGGCCGGTGACCGACGACGTGGTCATGCGGTTCGACCACATCTACGAGGTCAAGCCGGAGCTGATGGAGGCCTTCCCCCAGCAGGACATTCCGGCCTGGGACACCAACCGGATCGTGGACAGCCGCTGGGAGCACCTGGACTGGATGCACCAGCACTTCGCCGACAGCGTGCTCACGGCCGGCCTGGCCTCCGAGACCGGGTTCGGCGGCGGGCCCGAGGACTAGCACCAGAGCACTGAGTACTCAGCACCCAGCACCTAGCACCTAGCACCTAGCACCTGGCATCGACAGGAGGGACCAATGGCAGACGCAACCGGGGCGATGCGGTTCAGCTACTGCATGCTGCCCGACTACCCGCTGGCGGACTCGATCGAGATGATCAAGGTCGCCGACGAGCTCGGCTACTACGCGTGCTACTCGGTGGACGAGACGTGGCACAAGGATCTGTGGTGCCTGTTCGCCGCCGCGGCCGACAAGACGAGCCGGATCCGCTTCGGCCCCAACGTGACGCACGTGTTCCTGCGTGAGCCGACGTTGATCTGCCAGCAGTTGGCGACGCTCGACGAGCTCACGGGCGGGCGGGCGGAGGCGGTCGTGTCGACCGGCAACTTCGTGATGATGGACCAGTACCACCTGGATTGGGCCAAGCGCAAGCCGCTGTCGCGCCTGCGCGAGGCGATGCACGTGATGCGCACGTTCCTCGACGACGGCAAGATCGACTTCGAGGGCGACTTCTTCCAGTACACCGGGCTGTTCACGGCCGCGCGCCCGGTGCAGGAACGGATCCCGCTGCTGATGGGCGGGATGAAAGGGCCGCGCTCGTTCGAGGTCGCCGGGGAGATCGCCGACGGGCTGCACCACGCGCTCTCCTACTCCCGCCCGGCCTACGACTACGTCGTCGACCATGTCAAGGTGGGCGCCAAGCGGGCCGGTCGCGACTGGGAGGATCTGGACCTCGGCGCCTGGGTGGTGTCGGTGGTGTCCGAGGACTCGGAGGCGGCGAAGCGGGCGGCGCGGATCCTGGTGGCGTTCTACATCCCGTCGATGCCCGCCGAGCAACTCGCCCGCCACGGCATCGACCAGGCGGAGCTGCAGCCGATGTTCGATGCGTTCGCCGCCGGCGACGTGGCCAAGGCGATCAACATGTTCAGCCCGGAGATGGCCGAGAAGCTGTCGGTGGCCGGAACGCCCGAGGAGTGCGCCGAGCAGATCCACCGGGACATCGTGCCGGCCGGCATCAACCACATCATCCTGGCGCTCGCCGACGCCCATCTGGTGGAGTTCTTCTCCGGTCAGTCGGTGCAGGGCGTTCCCTCGATCCCGGATCAGCTGCGCCTGGCGGCGGAGCGGATGTTCCCCGCGCTGGTATGAGCTACCTCGATTCGCTGTTCGGCCTGGATGGCTCCACGGCGGTCGTCACGGGCGGGACGAGCGGCATGGGGGCGGCCAGCGCGCGAGCGCTGGCCGCTGCCGGCGCCCGGGTGATCGTGAGCGGCCGGGACCGGGCCCGGGGCGAGCTCGTGGTGACGGAGATTTCGAATGCGGGCGGCCGGGCCGCGCTGGAGCTGGCCGACGTGGCGGATGCGCAGGAGGCGGCCGCGCTGGCCGACCGGGTGCTGGAGCGCCACGGGCCGATCGACATCTTGGTCAACGCCGCGGGCGTGTTCGCCCGCGGCGATGCCGTTGAGTTGACGGTGGCCGAGTGGGAGGCGCTGTGGCGCACCAACGTCACCAGCACCTATCTGCTCTGTCAGCGGTTCGGGCGGCTGATGATTGAGCGGGGGAGAGGCAAGATCGTCAACTTCTCCTCCACCGATGGGTTCCTCGGCGTGCCCGAGCAGTTGGCCTACAACGTGAGCAAGGGGGCGATCGTGCAGCTGACCCGGACGCTCGGGGCCGAGTGGATCAAGCACGGGGTCAACGTCAACGCGGTGGCCCCCTGTGACTTCGCCACCCCGATGATCGGGCCGTTCCTCGACCAGCCTGAATACCGGAATTGGATCGTGGAAGCGATCCCCGCCGGGCGGGTGGGCCAGCCGGATGAGATCGTCGGCGCGGTGCTGTTCCTGGCGTCGCGCGCGTCGGACATGGTCGTGGGTCACAACCTCCTGGTGGACGGCGGCCGGACCGTGATCTGAGCCAACCCCAGCGTATAATTTGGTGATGGCGCAGTCACAGGCCGAACTCCCTCGTTCGGTCCGCAAGGGACCCCCCATCACGGTCAGCTGTGAGTGCGGCCGGCGTCGTGATCTGCAGTACGGCGAGCGCTGGAAGTGCGAAGGGTGCGGGCGCCGGTACGACACGAACAAGATCCCGATGGAGGAGTACGCATCGATCCGCCGCACGCAGGTGCGCTACCGCCTGTTCCCACTGATCTCGTGCCTGATCCTGCTGGCGGCGGTGATCCTGTTCTGGATCGCGGGCCGAGCGTTCACGGCGGTGATCGCCGTGGCGTTCCTGGTCGCCTCCTACGGCGTGTTCGGCCGCCCGTTCTTCCGGTCCCGGTACCGGCGCGCGCTGAGCAAGAGCATGCCCACCTGGGAGATCAAGGCGGACTAACCGCCGGCCGCACGGTCACCTCGATCCCGTGCACCGTGGTGCTGGCTCCCATGTCGCTGGGGATGCCGGGGTTCAGGGCGTTGACGTTGGCGTGTTGGGGGGCGCGCTTCGGCCAGTGCCCCTTGGGTGAATAGGCGACGCCGCGGGGCAGGTTCTCGGAGATGGTCACCCGGAGGGTGAGCGTGCCGACCTCGCTCTCCAGCACCGCCTCGTCGTCGTCGGTCAGCCCGTGCGCGGCGGCGTCGTCCGGATGAAGGGCGACGCTGGCCGACCCCACCCGCCGGGCGATCTTGGGATCGTTGGCGAAGCTGTCGTTGAGGATCCACGGCGAGGCGGGACTGAGCAGCCGCAGCCGCCCGCCGGCCGGCCGAGGATCGGCGAACGGCGCCGGCAGCCGCGGCTGGCCGTCGTCCTGGGCCCGCGCCGAGGCGATCTCGATCCGCCCGCTCGGCGTGGGGAAGCGCAGGTCGGCGAACTGAAGGCGAGGCTCCTCGCCCAGCCACACGGTGCCGCGAGCCGCCAGCTCGGCGAAGTCGATGCCGAGGTCGGCGCGCCTGAGCACCTCGGCGATCACCTCGTCGTCGGTCTCGTGCAGCTGGGGCTCGTCGTAGCCCATGGCCGCGGCCAGCCGGCGGAAGATCTCCGCGTTGGGGAGCGAGCTCCCCAACGGCTCGGTAGCCCTGACCTGCGCCGACAGGCTGTGATGGAAGTACGAGGCCACGATGTCGTCGCACTCCAGAAAGCTGGCGGCCGGCAGCACGAAGTCGGCCAGGTCCGCGGTGTCGGTGGCGAACAGATCGACCACCACCGTGAACAGGTCCTCGCGGGCGAGCGCCCGCCGCAGGCGCGCCTGGTCCGGGTTGGACGCCGCGATGTTGATGTTCCAGCAGAACAGCGCCCGGGTCCGGTCGTGATCCTCCAGTCGCTGCGCCAGATCCATGTGGCTGATCGGCTCGGGCCCCGCCTCGGCGAGCTCGGCTCCCACCAGATAGTCGTCGTCGATGTGCCGGTTGCCCGTGCCGTTGAGGTACAGCAATCCGGTGCCGGGCCGGCCGAGGTTGCCGGTGACCGCCGGGAGCAGGGCCACCGCCCGTACCGCGTTGCCTCCGCGCGGCTGGCGCTGGAAGCCCTGGCCGATCCACAGCAGCGACGGGCCGGCGGCGTACAGGCGCGCCGTCTCCTCGATCAGCTCGGCGGGCACGCCGGTCACCCGCTCGCCCCAGGCCGGCGTGCAGTCCGCCAGCACGGGCTCGAGTTCGTCGAAGCCGACCGTGCAGCGGGCCAGCAGGTCGTCGTCGCACAGCCCCTCCCGGTGGATCGTGCCCAGCAGCGCGAACGCCAGCGCGGCGTCGCTGCCCGGGAACGGCTGCAGGTGCAGGTCCGCCTCCCGCGCCGTCGGCGTGCGCACCGGGTCGACGACCACGACACGCGCCGGCGACTCGGGCAGCCAGTGCTCGTGTTGGTGGGGCGCCGACGCCGAGGGGTTGGCCCCCCAGACCACGATGCAGGCGGAGTCCCGGGCGGTGCGCGGATCAAAGCCGTCCTCGGAGGTGCCATAGACGTAGTCGAGCGCCACGTGGCCGGCTTTGTTGCAGATCGTGTCCGGATCGACCTCGGTCGCTCCCAGGCGGTTGAAGAACCGCAGCCCGAACGAGTAGCCGAGCAGGGCGAAGGTGCCGGTGTAGTGCGCGTTGAGGATCGTGTCCGCCCCCGGACCGGCGGCGATCTTCGTCAGCCGCTCCGCGATCTCCTCAAGGGCGCTGTCCCACGAGACCTCGGTGAAGCGCCCGCTGCCCTTGGGGCCGCTCCGGCGCAGTGGCGCCAGCAGCCGCTCCCGCGGGTCGCGCAGCACGCCGTTGTAGGCGGTGGTGCATTTCACGCACAGGCGCCCGCGGCTGACCGGATGAGCGCGATCGCCGCGGACATGGCGAATGGCGCCGTCGCGCTTGACCACCGCGATGCCGCACGCGTCGTAGCAGTCGCGTGGACACGTCGTCAGGACGACTTCGTCGCGATCGACCGACGTGGAGCTCATGACCTAACACCCCGGCGTCCGCGGCGCCGGCCGCGCACCCTCAGTGCACCAGCAGCACGTCGCAATGCACCCGGTGGGCCACCGACTCGCTCACGCTCTGACCCAGCAGCCGGCTGATCCCGCTGTGATGGTGGCCCACCACGATCAGGTCGGCATTCCGGTCGTTGGCCAGTTCGGCGAGGGTCTCGGCTGGATGGCCCAGCCCCGGCAGGTAGTCGGCCTGCACACCCTCGCCGTCCAGGTAGGCCTGGGCGTGCTTGAGCTCCTCGACATGGTCCTGAGGGGAGTCGGTGGGGTCAACCGGCCCCGCCGATCGCCCGATGCTGGTCATGACCGGCGCCACGCTGGCGACGATCAGCTTGGAGTCGAACGCCTTGGCCAGTTGGCCCGCCCGCTCCAGGGCCCGCTTCGCGGTCTCCGAGTCGTCATACCCGACGACGATGGTCTTCATGATCCTCTCCTCAACCGGTCACCGGCATGACAGGGGCCGCTGTGCTGGTGCCCTCGGGCGTCCAGCCAACCTGGATGAGCGCATCGCGATCGGCGCCCTCGGGCATGGTGGGCGTCTCCTCCTTCCAGTGAATCTTCTCCTTGTCCTGGACGATCCGCCGGTAGAAGAACAGCAGCACGGAGGCGACCAAGATGCCGACGCCGATGGCGAAGTCGCCCCAGGTCCCGTAGCCGGTCAGCTTCGGAGAACCGGCGCCGACGATCAGGATCACGACGTAGTAGATCGTCAGAAAACCGGCCACCGCCACCCAGGGGGCACTGACCTTGATCGGCCGCGGCCAGTTCGGCCGATCCTTCCGGAGCAGGAGGAAGGCGCTCATCGCCAGCGCGTTACACAGCACGTAGCCGATGTTGCTCATGTAGAGGATCGCCAGGTTGCTGGAGATGAACAGGATCAGGCACGTGTTGACGATCAGGTCGACCGTCATCGCGTTGCCGGGGACGTGGTAGCGGTTGAGCCTGCCCAGCCACTTGATCGTGAGCCCCGCTTTCGAGATTCCGTACAGGGCACGCCCGGCGTCGGCCGTCGAGCTGCCCATCGACAACAGGAACGAGAGGATCAGGAAGATGAGCAGGACATCCGTGACGCCCTTGCCGACGATCGTGTTCAACGCGGTCACGTAGGTCGAGTTGGCGAGGATCGCCGACGCCGACGGGATCCCGGAGTAGCCGCCCAGCCCGAGTGGCAGGAGGATGAAGATCAACAGCGAGAAGGTTGCGGTGCTGCGCAGCGCGATCGTGCTGTCCTTGCGGGTCTTGTACTCGGGAGTGAACGTCGCGCAGACCTCGACCCCGCCGGCCGACCACGTCATGATGAACAGCCACACCAGCGCGATCTTCACGCCGCCCCACTGAGTGCTGGCCAGCGCCCAGTGGACGTTGGAGGAGTGCCAGTTGCCTGAGATCAGCGGGCCGAAGATCAGCACGAACAGCGGGATCATCATCAGCACGCCGGTCACGTAGGTGAACCAGGCAAACGGCCGCACGCCGAAGATGTTGAACAGCCACACGAGGACGATGGCGCCGATCCCGATGAAGTTGAACAGCTGCAGGTGCACGATGCCGTCGTACACCGTCCAGTTGGAGTTCGGGAACCACTGCGCCTGAATCAGTGATCCGATGATGTTGCCGAAGATGGAGAGCACCACCGACCAGCCGATCCAGTAGCCGAAGGTGGCGATCGGGCCGACCAGCGTCGTGTACTTGCGCCAGCCCTCGTTGGCGTACAGCGAGATCCCGCCCGACCGGCCGGGGAACATCATCGCCGGCTCGGAGTAGATCCAGACCGACAGCAGAGCCATCACGGCCGCGATTCCCCACAGGACAGTCGCGCCGATCACCCCCAGCGACCCGTACGCGGCCAGTAGCGAGCCGAGCAGGAAGCCCGGCTGGCAGAGTCCGATCGTGAACCCGTCCCACCAGCGCAGGGACTTGATGAGCTGTCGCTCCTCAACGGCGGCAGTAGCCATAGCCCAATCCTCTCCTAAGGTTGAGTCGACTCCCCCGGTAGGGCGTCTCGCGGCGGACCCATATGGGCCTGTGAGGAGCGTTATACCAACTTGTACAAGAGGGGTCAATTAATCCTTTGCCCGGCCACTTCGCAGCGGTTTTGAGGCGTAACATCTTGCAAAAGCGATGGCTGATGTCCTGGATCGCGCTCGGACCAGCGCGACGCTCCGGAGCGCCGCAGTGGGTCCAGCGCGTCCTGTGGTGCTCGCCACGCTCCAGGTGCGCGTCGATGCGACCGCCGAGCGGGTGGCGCTGGAGAGCGCGCTCGAGGCCGGCGTCAGCCTGATCGTCGCGAACATGATCCATCTGCCGGCGTATCCCACGACCGCGATGTTGGCTCCGGAATGCACGACGCTGCCCCACGAGGAGGACCTCGAGGCGGTGCGCGAGACGGCGGCCCGGGCCGCCGCCCTGGGCATCCGCACCGAGTTGCTGCGGGTCCGCACCCCGCGCCCCGTGCGGGCGCTGCTGGAGTTGGTGCGGGAGCGCAACGCCGGGCTGCTGGTGTTCGGTCCCGACCTGAGGCGGACGTCTCGCTGGCGGCTGATGGCGGCATCCCGGCTCATCCGCCGGCAGGCGCCGTGCCTGGTCTGGCTGGTCTCGGACGGGTGAGCACGGAGGGCTGGACGGGGGCTGGACGGGGGTGGAAGTCCCCTGCCGGACCGCACTGTGGACACGGCTGCGCAAAAGCGGTAGAAAACGCAGGCTGAACGAATTTGTCCGATTCGACGTGAGGAGAGCCGGTGCCGCGCGACCCGAAGTACGACATTCTCTTCGAGCCGATCCAGCTCGGGCCCAAGACGCTCAAGAACCGCTTCTACCAGGTTCCTCACTGCATCGGGGCCGGATCCGAGAAGCCCGGCATGCAGGCGTATCACCGTGGCATGAAGGCCGAGGGCGGCTGGGGCGCCTGCTGTACGGAGTACTGCTCCATCCACCCGGAATCCGACGACACGTCGCGCGTGTCGGCCCGGATCTGGGACGACGGCGACATCCGCAACCTGGCCGCCATGTGCGACCGCCTGCACTCGTTCGGCGCGCTGGCCGGGATCGAGCTGTGGTACGGCGGCCCGCACGCGCCCTGTATGGAGTCACGGGCTACGCCGCGCGGCCCCTCCCAGATCGCGTCGGACTTTGAGCTGAACATCTTCCCCCGCTACATGGACCAGGACGACATCGACACGGTCCAGCAGATGTACGTCGACGCGGCCATCCGGGCCCGCGAGGCCGGCTTCGACATCATCTACGTCTACGGCGCCCACGCCTACCTGCCGTTCCAGTTCCTGTCGCCGTTCTACAACCGGCGGACCGACAAGTACGGCGGCTCGTTCGAGAACCGGGCTCGCTTCTGGCGCGAGTCGCTGCAGAAGGTCCGCGAGGCGGTCGGCGACGATTGCGCCATCGCGTCGCGGTTCGCGGTCGACCATCTGCTGGGACCGGTCTCGATCCAGGTGGGCGAGGATGGTGCGCGGTTCGTCGAGTACTGCGACGATCTCGTCGACCTGTGGGACTTCACCGTCGGCGATATCGCCGAGTGGGGCCAGAACGCCGGGCCGTCGCGGTTCTTCGAGGAGAACCACGAGAAGCCGTTCACGGGTCAGATCAAGGCCGGCAACCACACCAACAAGCCGGTCGTGGGCGTGGGGCGGATCACCAACCCGGACACGATGGTGGCGATCATCAACTCCGGCCAGTTCGACATCATCGGCGCTGCCCGCCCGTCGATCTCGGATCCGTTCCTGCCCCAGAAGATCGAAGAGGGCCGGCTGGAGGACATCCGCGAGTGCATCGGCTGCAACCAGTGCATCTCGCGCTGGGAGATCGGCGGCCCGCCGATGGTCTGCACCCAGAACGCCACCGCCGGCGAGGAGTACCGGCGCGGCTGGCATCCCGAGAAGTTCCATCCGGCGGCCAACCGCGACAAGGGCGTGCTGGTGATCGGCGCCGGGCCGGCCGGAATGGAGTGCGCGATGGTGCTGGGCAAGCGCCAGATGTCGGCCGTGCACCTGGTGGAGGGCGCCAAGGAGATCGGCGGCTGCGTGAACTGGATCTCCAAGATGGGGCACTCCGACGGCAAGCCGAACCTGTTCCGCGGCACGGCCCGCGGCCTGGGGGAGTGGAGCCGGATCGTCAACTACCGCCAGATCCAGCTGGACAAGCTGTCCAACGTCGAGGTTCACCCCAACTCGATGCTCACCGCCGAGGACGTGTTCAACTACGGCGCCGAGATCGTCGTCGTCGCCACCGGCTGTCACTTCGCCACCGACGGACTCAACGCGGCGACGCACGAGCCGATTGAGGGCGCCGACGCGTCGCTGGACTGGCAGATGACCCCCGACGAGGTGGTGGCCGGCACCAAGCAGGTCGGCAAGCGCGTCCTCATCCTGGAGAACGAGGCCTACTTCATGGGCGTCTCGGTGGCCCAGAAGCTGGCCGGCGAGGGCCACGAGGTCACGTTCGTCACGCAGGCCGCCGAGATCGCCAACTACATGGATTACACGCTCGAGGCGCCGATGCTCCATCGCGATCTCGACCGCCTGGGCGTGGACATCCACACGTACACGATGCTTGAGAAGATCGAGCCCGGCGTGTGCCACGCCTACGACGTGTGGAACCCGGCCCACAAGGAGCGGTTCGAGGTCGACACGGTTGTGCTGTGCACGGCCCGGATCTCCGACGACGCGCTGTATCGCCAGCTCAAGGCCGATCCGGCCCGGCTGGCGGCGGAGGGCATCGAGGGCCTGTACCTGATCGGCGACGCCGCCGCGCCGCGGATGATCGTCGACTCGATCTTCGACGGCCACCGGCTGGCCCGGGAGATCGACTCGCCGCATCCGGAGATGCCGCTCCCGTGGATCCGCGAGCGCCGTCTGTGGGGCGACACCACCAACGAGGACTACCGCGCCCAGCTGCTCAACACGGTTGATGTTGGCTAGCGGTCGCGTTCACCACAACCCGGGACGGCGGTCGCCATGAAGATCGTCGTCCCGGTCAAACAGGTCGCCGCGCTCGACGACGAGTTCGAGCTGCTCGACGACGGTTCCGGCGTCGACCCGGATTTCCTGGAGTTCGACCTCAACGAGTGGGACGCGTTCTCGCTGGAGGCCGCGCTGCAGTTGCGTGAGCAGACCGACTCCGATGGGGAGGTGGTCGTCGTGACCGTCGGCGACGACGAGTCCGAGGAGGCCCTGCTGGGCTGCCTGGCCCGGGGCGCCGACCGCGCCGTCCGGGTGTGGGACGAATCGCTCCAGGACGCCGACGTGCTGACGGTGGCCTGCGTGCTGGCGGCGGCGGTCGGGCGCGAGTCGCCCGATCTGGTGCTGTGCGGCGTGCAGTCGTCCGACGCGGTCAACGGGGCCACGGGAGTGGCGGTGGCCGGGTACCTGGACCTGCCGCACGTCGCGGTGGTCAAGCAACTGGAGTACGACCCGGCGTCGGGGACGGTCACGGTCAAGCGCGAGCTGGAGGGTGGTTTGATTGAGGTGCTGAAGGTCCGGTCGCCGGCGCTGCTGACGATTCAGACCGGGATCAACGAGCCGCGCTACGCGAATCTGCGGGCCATCAAGCAGGCCCGCGAGAAGCCCCTGGATGTGACGTCCCCGGCCGAGCTGGAGCTGGAGCCGGTGGCGCTCGAGGCGGCCCGTGGGTCGCGCCGGCGTGGGCTGCGCCATCCGGACCGCGGCGAGGGCGCCGAGATGATCGACGGCTCGCCGGCCGACATCGCCGCCCGGATCGTCGAGATCGTGCGTGATCGGATGTCGGCCGGATGACTCATGCGAGCACCGATATCGGCGAGCCCGGATGGCGAGCGGTGGTCGCATGAGCGGCGTATTGGTGGTGGCCGAGACCCGGCGCGGAGAGCTGCGCGACGTGTCGCTGGAGCTGATCAGCGCCGGCCTGCAGGTCAAGGACGCGTCTGGCGGGCCGTTGAAGGTGGTGGTGATCGACTCCGAGCCGGGTCGGTTCGTCGAGCCGCTGTCGGTCGACGGCGTCGACGAGGTGCTGCTGGTGGCGACCCCGTCCGAGCAGTTCGAGGCCCACGTGGCGCAGCGGGCCCTGGAGCCGCTGATCGAGTCCGAGCAGCCGGACCTGGTGCTGCTCGGCCACACCATCGACGCGCTGGGCTTCGGCCCGGCCCTGGCCGCCAAGGGCGGGCTGGGCTTCGCCAGCGATGCCGTTTCGCTGGGCTGGGAGGACGGTCCGGTGGTGGGCCGCGGGGCGTATGGCGACAAGCTGATCGCCGACCTGGAGTTCCCGGGCAAGGAGTGCACCGTGGTCATGGTGCGGGCGGGCATGTTCGAGCCGGCTGCGGCCGGCGGGCCGGCGGTCGCCGCGCGGGAGGTGGCGGTGGCCCTTGACGGGGCGGCGATGACCGAGCATGTCGGCTTTGAGGAGGCCGAGGACACCGGGGTCGACATCACCAAGGCGTCGTTCCTGTTCTCCATCGGCCGGGGCATCGAGGACAAGGACGAGATCCCGCGCTTCGAGGCGCTGGCCGACCGCTTGGGCGCAACGCTGAGCTCGTCCCGCCCGCTGGTCGACGCGGGCTGGATGCCGAGCTTCCGTCAGGTCGGCCAGTCGGGCAAGACGGTCAAGCCGCGCGTGTACCTGGCGCTGGGGATCTCCGGCGCCGTCCAGCACCTGGCCGGGATGCGCACCGCCGAGACGATCATCGCCGTGAACACCGATCCCGAGGCTCCCATCTTCGGTGTCGCCCACTACGGCGCCGTCGCCGACCTGTTCAAGGTCGCCGACGAACTGGAGCAGGCGCTGGGCTAGCCATCGTGGCTCTGGTTCTGGCGGCGACAAAGACGCGGGCGGTCTTCTGGGATTTCACCACCCCGCTGAAGGTCCTGTGGTACGTGCTGGCCGTGGCGTCGGTGGGGGTGTTCCTCTGGGGTTGCTGGCGCCCGATCCGCCGGTATCGCCGCGGGCAGGGCGGGCCGTGGCCGCCGGTGCCCTGGCGTGAGCTGCCCGGGCGCCTGGCCGGCGGCCTGAGGCTGCTGGTCTCCCACCGGACGATCGGACGGCGCGATCACACGGCGGGGTGGGCGCACAGCGGGATCTTCTTCGGGTTCATCGTGCTGTTTGCCGGCACCGTGGTGCTGGGGTTCGACACCGACTTCCTGGACCCGGTATTCGGCGTCAGCTACTTCCACGGGAACTTCTACCTGATCTACAAGGAGATCCTCAACATCTTCGGCACGGCGTTGATCGCCGGAGTGTTGGTGATGATGATCCGGCGGGCAATCGTGCGCCCGGCCAAGCTCGACTACGCGCGCCCGGACCGCGCTGCGGGGGAGCCGCAGTACGACCGGCGGGTGTACGAGATCGGCGATTGGGTGTTCGTGGGCACGCTGCTGGTGATCGCGGTCACCGGGTTCGTGCTGGAGGGCGTGCGGATCGCGATGTCCGATCCGGGATACGGCTGGACCCAGTTCGGCGGCTGGATCATCGCCCAGGCGCTGACCGGGGTCAGCCAGCCGGTGCTGGGCGGCCTGCGCCACGGGTTGTGGTGGTTTCACGGGCTGCTGGCGATCACGTTCGTGGCCAGCATCCCGTACACCAAGGCCGCGCACATGCTGTCCAGCTACGTCTCGCTCTCGCTACGCGACCCGCTGGCGGGCAAGCGATTGGCGCCCATCCCGCCCGACCGCGCCTCCGAGCCGGCCGGCTACGGCACACTGGCCGACTTCAGCCCGCTGCACCTGCTCCAACTCGACGCGTGCACCAAGTGCGGTCGCTGCCACGAGGCGTGTCCGGCCAACGCCACCGGCCGCCCGCTGTCCCCGCGTGACGTGATCCTGGAACTGCGCGAGCACTCCCAGCACCCGGGCGGCGCTGGAGCCTCGGGGATCGGCGGCCTGCTCGGCTCACTGCTCGACGGCCACGCCGACGGGACCGGCTTTGACGCCGCCGTGATCGGCGAGGACGGCGTGCACGTCGACACCGTCTGGGCGTGCATGCAGTGCAACGCATGCGTCGAGATCTGCCCGGTCGGGATCGAGCAGGCCCCGATCATCAACCAATTGCGCCGCCGGCTGGTGGAGGAGGGAGAGCTGGACTCCAACCTCCAGTCCACCCTGGAGGTCATCCACAAGTCCGGCAACTCGTTCGGCGAGAACAAGCGGCGCCGCGG
Source organism: Solirubrobacteraceae bacterium (assembly GCA_051985625.1). GTDB lineage: Bacteria > Actinomycetota > Thermoleophilia > Solirubrobacterales > Solirubrobacteraceae > Palsa-465. The sequence goes on along the minus strand of JBPYFQ010000029.1, from coordinate 510 downwards.
GCGGTGGACCCAGGAGCTTGACTTCGACGTCCCCGATGCGCGCAAGCAGCCGGTCGACGTGTTGTGGTTCGTCGGCGACTACGCCTCGTTTGACCCACGCTCGCAACGGGTGACCCGGTCGCTGGCCCGGCTGCTCAACGCGGCCGAGGTCGACTTCGGGATCCTGTACGACGGCGAGCGCAACTCCGGCAACGACGTCCGGCGGGTCGGGGAGGAGGGCCTGTTCGAGTCGCTGGCCGAGCAGAACATCGCCACCCTGGACGGCTGTGAGTTCAACCGCATCGTCACCACCGACCCGCACTCACTCAACACCTTGCGCAACGAGTACCCCGACCTGGGCGGCAACTGGACGGTCCTGCACCACACCACGCTCCTGCTGGAGCTGATCGAATCGGGCCGGCTCGACGTGCAGAGCCGGCTGAACTACCGCGTCACCTACCACGACCCGTGCCATCTCGGCCGCCTCCAGGGCGAGTACGACACGCCGCGGCGGATCATGGAGCTGCTGGG
>JBPYFQ010000028.1:0-5711 GCA_051985625.1 Solirubrobacteraceae bacterium | reverse complement strand
TGAAGTGGAGCGATCCCGACGAGGACGCCGTGCGCATCGGCGCCGCACGGCATGCGGCAGCCAAGCTGGCCCCATTCGCCTCGGGCGCCTACGTCAACGCGCTCAGCGATGAGGGGGCAGCCGGCGTCCGCCGCGCCTACCCGGACGCCAAGCGCGCGCGTCTGACCGCCGTCAAGGACACCTGGGACCCGGACAACGTCTTTCACCTCAACCACAACATCGCCCCCGAGCGCGCACTGAGAAGGGAGCGGCAGGATGCGACGCATCATCAACTCGACCTACATCACGCTTGACGGGATCATCGAGGACCCGCAGGACTGGCCGTCGGGCCGCCACACCGACGACGGCCGCGGCGGCGAGATCCAAACCGAACTGCTCCTCAGCTGCGACGCCCTGCTCCTGGGGCGCCGTACGTATGAGGGGTTTGTCCCGGTCTGGACCGCGATGTCAGGTGACCCGTACTCCGATCACATCAACGCGATGGAGAAATGGGTCGTTTCACACACGCTGACCGACCCGACGTGGAACAACTCCGAGGTGCTCAGCGGAGACGTCGCCGCTGAGATCGCCCGGCGCAAGAGCCAGGACGGCGCCAACATCGTGCAATACGGCTTCGGGCCCGTGACCGACCTCCTGCTGACCCACGGCCTGCTCGATGAACTCCGACTCTGGGTGCACCCGTTCATGCTCGGCTCCGGCAGGCCCAGCGACCTGCTGTTCCGTCCCGAGCGCACCGGACGCTTCGAGCTCGTCGACACGACGCCACTGACGTCCGGCAACGTGGTCCTGACCTACCACCTCGCATAGCCGTCCGGACTCCGCCCCGTCTCGCTTGCGAGCGCCGGTTGGGCGGCCGAGAGGCCGGCGGTAAGGTGGCGGGCGTGCTGGCGACAGTCGCTGAGTGCGAGGCCAGCCAGACCCAGTGGAATCAGGCGCTGGCGATCGCAGGCGGCGGGTTGGCCTGGGAGGACGGAGGTCTGAAGTGGGCCTGGCAAGCGCACGACGCGCAGTTGATGCTCAGCTTCCCCCGGATGATCGATCTGGCGGCGGCGAAGCGAGGGGTGCAGTTCGCGCGCGAGCACGATGTGTCGCTCATCGGTGCCTGGCTCTCGCCGGAGACGGACGCCGCGCCACTTGAGGCACTCGGGTTCGAGCGCGGGTGGGAGCCGTGGTGGATGGCGGCACCGCTCGACGCCATTGCGGCGCCAGACGATCCGCGCATCGCGCTCAGCACCGATATCCCGGAGTACGGTCCCAACGGTCAGCGGCTGCTTTCGCTCGCGCGCGGCGAGCGGCCGCGAGCATGGCACGCAGCCGCGCGCGTGGACGGCCGACTTGCCGGACGAGCCTGGAGTCTGGTGGGTGGTGACATCGGCGGTGTCTACGACATGGAGGTCTGGCCGGAGTTCCAGCGGCGCGGACTTGGCCGTGCGCTCTTGCGTGCCGTCTGTGGAGCCGCGCAAGCGGCCGGCGCCACCCGCGCGGTCCTCAACGCGACACCCGACGGCGAGCGGTTGTACTCAGCCGAGGGCTTCGTCCACGTCGGCCGTGGAATCACGTACTGGAACCATCTCGGCGCGGCCTGTTGAACGCGTACGGAACGCCGATCACGATCAGCGCAGCAGCCAGAACACCTCGGTCTCAGCCTCGCTGGGGTCCGGCGGCGCATGCCCGTAGATCTCCCAGCACGGCCCGGCAAGCTCACGTCCTGCGGCGGTGGCGAAGTCGCGCACGGCGTCGTGAGTCACACCGAGCCGCGCGTAGTCGCCCCGGTGAGTCGCCGTCGCGACCTCTCCCCCGGGTAGCGCAGACAGGACGACCCGGGTTTCGGGCTCAAATGACGCCGAGACGAGGACACCGACCTCGACGTCAGGCCGCTGGTCCTTGTAGAGCATGACGTTCTGCCACCGCTCGCCGCCGCTGCCTGTGGCCAGCTCGGCGCGGGGCCGCACGAACGCGTACACCTCGCCCAGCAGCTGCCCCCACAGCCCCGGGAATTCCGCCCAGGTCGTGGTCTGTTTGACCACGGCGGTGGGCCGCGGGTCGACCGTAACGAACCTCACGGCGACGGCGAACACGCGGGCAACCTACCAAGACGCCAAGCCCCCGGCCCGGGGTGCCGCCACTGTCAGGCGGCACCCCGGGAGGGATTGGAGTGTCTAGCCGATGCCGGGGAGGACCTGCGTGCCCTCTTGCCGGACGGCGTCCAGCGCGCTCGGATCCAGTCCGAGGAGATGCAGGATCGTCGGTGCCACCTGGGTCGTCTCCACCCAGGAGCCGGCCGTCGAGTGGTGAACGGTGCCGGGCGCGAAGACGAGCAGCGGCACGTCGCGGTCGCCCGGGTTGTCCCCACCGTGCTCGGCGATCTTGGTGCCGCCGGTGTACACGGTGCCGACCTGCACGCGACCGAACACGTCCGGGTAGCGCGGGTCCGAATAGGGCACGCCGAAGAACTTGGCGGCCTCATGACCGGCGTAGATCCGCGCCAGGCCGGAGTGCGGGACCTGGACGGTGCCGCGATTCACCCCATCGTTGTTGTAGAGCTGCGCCGTCGCGCTGTGTTCCCACAGATAGTGCTTGACGAAGTCGGCCGCGTCCTGCGTCTTGACCGACAGGTAGCTCTGCCAGAGGTCATCGTCGGTGCCGGCGACGATCAGGTTGTTCTTGTCACCGGTCTTCGCGGTCCAGGCCGCGTTGATCGCGGAGATGATCGGCCCGTCCTTGATCCGCTTGAGCGCCAGCGGGTCCTGCGGCGACTGGCCGTGCTTGGCGGTGATGATGATCGCCGTGGACGACGCCAAACCGTCACGATTGATCGTGGCGACCATCTGCCCGAGCTGATCGTTGACGTAGTCCAATGCGCTGGAGAGCAGCGGGCGCGGTGTCTTGCCGCCGGGGTAATAACCGGCGAGCTCGGTCGGACCCTCCGTGTAGGAACCGTCCGGGTTCTTGGTGAGGGTGCTGGGCGAGTCGACCTTCTCGGCGACCGACACGGTCTGGAAGTTCATCCCGAGGACCGCCGGGGCGCCGACTTTCTCGCTACCGCTGTGGTCGAAGCCGTTGAGCTCGTTGAGGACCGCCTGCACCTTGTAGCCGTCGTACTGCTTGGTCGCCGCGTCATCGTGCGCCCAATCTGTGTCGGTCGGGTAGGGCACGCCGTTGGGCTCGACGGCCTGCGAGTCGATCTCCGGGGCGAAGAGGTCGTCGATGCTCATGCCGCCGGAGCCAGGACCGTTGAACGACGAATAGATCGCGTGCTTGTCAGACCACGCAGTGCGCATGCGGGCCTTCTGGATCACCTGGAAGATCGTGTTGACCTTCAGGTAGTCCCACGGCGTGATCGGCTTGCAGGTCTTCGGATCGACCGGGAAGCTCCCGAAGTTCAGGCCCGACTGTGGGTGCGGGGACAGCTTCATGATCGCCCCCGGGTTCTTGTCGTGGCCGCCCGGGAAGATCGAGCCGCCCTCGTCGAAGGATGGGAACGGTCCGCCGGTGCCGCCGGCGATCAGGTCAGGCACGGCGTTGAGCGTGTCGTCCGGCGAGTCGTAGATGACGTCGCCGCCGGTCGCCGGCTGCCCCGGAGTGCAGGCAGCGCCCGCCTCGTCGACCTGGTGGCCGTACTCGACGTCGTAGTAGACGCCGGTCGCGCGCGGATCGCCGCCCGTCATCAGCGCGGTGCCGCCCGGATCGGAGTCGGACGGGTCCGACGTGTGGTTGTTGGTGAACTCGGCGCCGCCGGAGGCGAGCTTGGCGAGTGCGGAGTTCGGATGGTGTGCGATGTACCAGTTGAGGTCGGACTGGTGCATACCGTCGACCGAGATCAGGAGTACATGTTTGATCCGGCCGTCGCGATGGGTGGATGCGCTCGACGCCGGGATGGCGACGGTCCCTCCGATCGCAGCGGCGGCGATGGCCGCGGATGCGACCTTCGCGCGTACGTGCATGGATGGCCCTCCTTGGTGAGGATTGGGGGATCGCAACATATGCGCGAACTGCGGCGCACCTGTGACCGAGGCGTGGCACAGATGTGAACGCGTTGTGAAGCTCAGGACGCCCGCGCGCGGGCGGCTTGACGGACCAGGTGGTCGCGCTCGGCGACGTTGGTCGCGCGCCGGGCAGCCTCGGCGTAGGCCGCAGCGGCGGCGGGAAGGTCGCCGTCGAGTTCGTGCAGGTGGCCGCGTACGGCATGCCACCGGTGACGGTCGCCGAGCACCTCGCGCAGCCGATCGGTCTCGAGCAGCCCTGCGGTGGGACCGACGACGTGGCCGACCGCGACCGCGCGGCCGAGCACCGCGGCGGGATCCTGGCGCACCGGGTGGTCAGCGAGGCCGACCAGATCGTCGTACCAGGCGAGGATCTGCGGCCAGTCGGTCTCCTCGGCGCAGGCCGCGTCGTCGTGCAGGGCGGCGATGGCGGCCTCGATCTGATAGCGGCCCGGACGCTGGACGGCCAACGCCGACTGCAGGACGCGCACCCCTTCGGCGATCTCCCGGGTGTCCCACAGGCCACGGTCTTGGCGGTCGAGGGTGACGATGCGGCCCTTGGGGTCGAATCGCGCCGGGAGGCGGGCGTGGTTGAGCAGCATCAGCGCGAGCAGCCCGCGCGCCTCCGGTTCATCGGTGGCGAGGGTGAGCTGGCGGGCCAGCCGGATCGCCTCGCGGGTCAGGTCCACCCGGCCCGCGTGACCGGTCGTGTAGATGAGGTAGAGGACGCGCAGCACGACGGCGAGGTCGCCGGGCTGATCCAGGCGGCGCCCCCGCAGCGCGCGCTTGGCCCGGCTGATCCGCTGCGCCATGGTGGCCTCCGGCACGTAGAACGCGTCGGCGATCTCCCGGGTGGTGAGGCCACCGACGGCGCGCAGGGTCAGCGCCACCTGGGAGGCGGGCGGGAGATCGGGGTGCGAACAGCAGAACAGCAGGAAGAGGGAGTCGTCGCCCTCCTCGGTGGGGCCCGGGGGAGGCTCGGCATGGACGACCTCCTCGCGACGCGCCCGGGCCGCCTCGCTCCGGCGAGCGTCGACGAGCCGCCGGGTGGCCACCGTCGTCAGCCACGCCCGTGGGTCATCCGCCGGGTGCTCGGGCCAGACGCGCAGCGCCTCCAGCAGGGCCTCCTGCAGCGCGTCCTCGGCGGTGTCGAAATCCTCACCCCGGCGGACCAGACCCGCCAGGACGCGAGGGACGAGGGCACGCAGCGCGCCCTCGTCCAGTCGCCGGCTCGGCTCGTCGGTCACGCGCCGTCAGTCGCCTCAGAGCGCTCCCACATGACCTCCCGGACGCCGATCCACTCATACAGCGGCTCCCCACCCGGGCCGGGCTCGGAGGAGACGTAGGCCGCGAGCTCGAGCGCACGCTCGTGCGAATCGACGTCGATCATCCACCAGCCGGCGACCAGGTCGCTGGTCTCGGGATGGGGGCCGTCGGTGGTGACGGGCGCGGCGTCCGGGCCGCCGTAGCGCACCCAGGTCTGCGTCGACGTGAGTGCCCTGGCGTCGACGTACTCGCCGTTTTGCTCGAGCAGCTCGCTCACGTGGTGCTGGAAGGCCATGTGCGCCTCGACGTCCTCGGGGGCCCACTGGTCGATCGGCGGAACCGGACGGTGCGGCTCCGGGCCGCCGCGATAGTGCTTGAGGAGCAGGTACTTGGGCATGGTGGTTCTCCTGGTGTCACGGGCCGCGCCTGTCGAGGCCCTTCACCTGATGAGCGGAGCCGGTC
>JBPYFQ010000027.1:0-24070 GCA_051985625.1 Solirubrobacteraceae bacterium | reverse complement strand
TCGTGGCGTCGCCCCTGGCCGCTTCCGGCGTCACGCCCGCGCACGGGCACGTGCGGCCGCGTAAGACGCCCACGCGGGACCCGATCAGGTCCTTGGATCGGATGAAACCGCGGGCCCTGCGCCAGGGCTGGCGGCTATCGTGCGCCCGCGCAGCTTGGGCCAGCACCCACGTTCGCTGAGTGTGGGCTCGATCCGTCAGGACGTGCCGGGGATCCGGTTGGGGCGCCGACGTCTGCGGTGGCCCGGTGCGCGAGAGCACGGCTCCGTCGATTGTGCTGGTGGTCAAGCGCGAACAGGAGCGCGAGCGTGAGCGCAGCCGCCGCCTCGGATGCAATCGCAACGATGATCATCGGACGGTAGTTCGACTCCATGAAGCCAAACAGCTTGACGTGCTCACTGGCGAGGAGCGCTGCCAGTGACGTCGCTGCTATGCCGAAGCCGCTCAAGGTGACGGCCTCCCGCACCATGGCAGCGGAGCGGTGTCGGACGCGAGCAAGGGGCATGAGCAGGATCAGGCCGAGCGCTGTGGCCGATATGAAATTCAGCAGAAACAGGGTCCCGATCGTGGGTAGGGCCGAGTAGTCGTCCACGGCGTACTCGTAGTAGTGATCGGCTCCCACGAACAGCAGGCAGAGTGCGCCGACAACGCGCACGGTCAACCTGGTACGCGGTGACCGGATCAATGATGTGAGACCTATGTGCATCGTGATCAGCTTCTTTCTGCCAGTTTGAGGGTCATGGCCGGGTCAGCGCTGCAGAAACGCCGCGGCTGACCGTTGGATGATCGGCCCGAGGGTCGACCAGCTCGCTTGTGCGGTAGCGCCGACGAAGACGTCCGCGTGCCGATCGCCAATGACCAGGCAGGCGAGCTCCCGGTAGGGGTTGGCTCCGACTCTGGAGAGATAGTCGTCGACAACGCAGGAGCCGTGTGCCCACCGGAACCGGACGGCGCTGGAGGCGGCGATGGTACGCACCTGCGTGTCGCCCTCGTCGGCGTTGTGACGGGTGCGGAATGCTGCCCATCCGTGCAGTGGCTCTGCGCCCTGACGGGGGGTCACGTTCAGGTACCCCAGGTATTGTCCAGCACTGTTTCGCAGCGTTCTGGTTACCGTCCCATGGTCACCGGCAACCGCGCTCCAGCCCCGGGGATAGAACAGCGTCGCGTCAGTCGACAGGGTGGTCACCCGCGACCACCCGGCCGGCGGACGTGCCGGACGGGGCCACGCCGCCACCGCGGCCCCTGGCGCGGCGGCACGGTTCGACGCACGGGCAGTAGCGTGGGTTCGGGCAGGACGTGCGCCCGCCGCCAGGAGTCCGATGGCGAGGAGACCGGAGACTGCGGCGACGGCCGCGGTCGCGCGCAGCGTGACTTTAGATGTTGCCATCGCCGTCGCTGGGGCCACCGTTGTTGTCGGCGTCTTGATCGCCGCCGTTCCCTTGCGGAATGCCAGCGCTGGAGCCAGATGTCCCTGACTGCGCCGGGGTCTGAGCGTGAGTCTGCGTCGTCGAACCACTGGACCGTCCCGACGCATTCGATGCGCTACCCGGGGAGGATCCGCATCCGGCGACGACGAGCGCAGCGAGGATCGCCGCGGTAGCCAGCAGCGCGGACAGCCGATGTTTGATGGGCGTGGTCATCGTTTGTGGCTCCTTCACGATGGGAGATAAGACCGGTGTCGCCGCTTCGCCGCGCAACGGCGGGACGTCGCCGGTTCAACTGTCTACATCAAGCAAGGACACGTGGCCGCGCAAATGCTTCCCGGCCGTGGATAAGTTCTGTCGAAGGCCTGACTGCGGCCCCCGCGGCGGCGCAGCCGTAACGAGCCCGGTGGCCCGTGTTGCGGCCGGTGATCCGACGGCCCGATCGAGAAGGTGACTGGGATCCAAGGCAAGGCCGAGAGCGACGACCCGCCGAACAACAATGGCTACGAGCAAACCGTACAAGTTCAAGCCATTCGCGCCGACCCTACGCGAGCCCCTCGGCGACTTCCACTCGTTCATCGGCTGAGCGCACGTTCACGGAGCCACGGCGGAGATGGGGTCTTGACCCCATCTCCGACCCTGATCGATCTGACTAGCGTTTGGCTTGCGCCCTGCGCCGGAGGCAGGGCGCAGTGTCAAACCACGCCAGAGGAGGCGACACATGTACGCCCGGGTAGCCCGCTGGGAAGGACTCGATCAGGACGGAATCCGTCAATTCGCGGAGATGATCAACTCATCGGAGGCTCCGCCAGAAGGCGTGCCCTCTTCCGGAATCCTCGTTCTGAGCGACGCGGAAAACGGCCGGAGCCTGGTGATCGGACTCTTCGACACCCAAGACGATCTGCGCACGGGAGATGCGGCGCTGAAGGCCATGGACCGCCCGCCAGAGGCCAAGGGTGAGATCAGCTCGATCGAGTACTACGAACTAACGGTCGACCGCCGCTTGGCCAGCCGATAGGTCGCGAGCCGGCAGAATCGCTGGCGCCGGCAACCTCCACGCCACCGGGGGCGGCGAGCGCCCGTCGGGTCGGCGAGGAATATAGTACGAGCCCGAAGTACTTGGTATCGTCGAGTAATGACCCCGCGGCACGAGAGCGCGATCGCGGCGCTCGAGGCGACGGTGCACCTCGTGCTTGATCATCTCGCTGAGGAGCTCGCCGACCTCGGGCTGAGTCAGGGCGAGGTGAACGCGCTTCTCCAGCTCGATGAGGGCGTGCCGGTGACCGTGGCTCGGCTGCAGGCCGCGACCGGCCAGCGTGCGTCGACGATGACGGGGGTGCTCGACCGCTTGGAGGGTCGGGGGTTGGTGGAGCGGGCGCTCAACCCGGAGGATCGTCGCTCGTTCACGGTCATCCTGACCGAGGCCGGGGTGACAGCGAGTAGGCGGGTCCGGAAGACCTTCGCTGATCTGGACGCGCTGGCGCAGCAGGGTGTTTCGCGGCGTTCGCTCGACGGCTATTTCGAGGTGCTGGGGCGCCTCGCTGAGCTGTCTGCGCAGCGCTGAAGCGCAGACGTCCTGCGGGTTGACAGCAGAAGTTGCGGGCTCGTATAGTACGAGAGCGTAATAACTGCATTGGACCGGGAAGGCCTGCCGTGTCTCTCATCCGCGCCTCAACCGCCTCGCTGACCGACGAGGAGTTCCTTGAGCGCTTCGAACAGCGAGCGTTCAACTCGTTCTCTCACCACGATCACATCCGGCTTGCCTTCATCTACGCGCGCCGCGGCGGCGTCCAGGCAGCCGTGGCGGGGGCGAGACAGATCCGCGGGTTCGCCGCGGACGCCGGCGCCGCCGGCAAGTACCACGACACCCTGACCGTGGCGTGGGCTCGGATCATTGCCCATCTGGCGGCTGTCAGCCCTGGCATCACGTTCCCGGCGTTCGTCACGGCTCACCCGGAGCTCCAAGATCGACGGCTGCTTCTCAGGCACTACAGCGAACCGCGGCTGTGGAGCGAGGAAGCGCGCGCGTGTTACCTGGAGCCCGACCGACTCCCGCTGCCCTGACGGGAGTCCCGGAGGCCAGACCAGAAGCGGATCCACTCGCGTTCGTGGCCGATGCCGGCTTCGAGGGTGAGAAGCGGCCCAGATGCGGGTTGGCCGCCCGCGGCGGCGCGAAGGCGTTCGTATTCGTCGAGCTTGGCCCGGTGGGCTGAGATCTGGGCGTCAGCGAGCGCCTGTGGGTCGGCGCCGAAGAACAGTTGCAGCAGGCCCGGGTCGCGTAGCTCGGCGAGGTCGCTTGTGGGTTGGGCGAGCCATGCGTGTAGCGCCTGACGGCCGGCGTCGGTGAGCTTGTAGCGCTTGCGGCGACGGCCTTCCTGCTCGCGCTGCACCGAAACCAGACCGGCCGCCATGAGCCGCTCGGGCTCGGTGTAGAGCTGGGCGTGTTGCATCGACCACAGGTTTCCGACGCTCGCCCCGACCATCCGTTTGAGCTCGTAGGGGGTGGCCTCGCCCGCTTGCTCAAGCAGGCCGAGCACGATGTAGGAAGTGGGGTTCAATGGCGGTGCTTGCATTAGTCCATTATAGACGGTAAACTTTGAATGGTCCAATTTAGACCTAGCAACCTGAGAGGGGGCACGATGTGCTCACGACACTCATCCACCAGTTCGGCCATCGTGGCTTCAAGGCGGGGGCGACAATCAGCGCAACCGAGCCGCGGTCGCCTGCGCGTGTCTGACTCGGATCGGGAACAGGCTGCGGAGACGCTTCGCGAACACGCCGGCGCCGGTCGCCTCACGCTCGACGAACTCAGCGACCGCCTCCAGGCGGCACTCACGGCCAGCACGCAAGCGGAACTCGACCAGCTGTTCGCCGACCTGCCCCGAGCGCCACGCGCTCACCACAAGCGTCGCGGGCAGGCCAATCGAGCCGGGATGGGAATCCACGCCATGGCCTACCTCTGCGTCTCGCTGGCGATGATTGCGATCTGGGCAGCCACCGGCGGCCGATACTTCTGGCCTGCCTGGCCGATCATGGGATGGGGCATCGGCGTGATCTCCCACCTCTCCGCCTGCGGTTTCGCCATCCCCCGCGTCGGGAGGGACGACCCCAGTTCGCGTCACGCGCTTTCCTAACTCCTGGTCCTGCTCCGCCACGAGGCACGATCCGCGACGGACCTCCGGCCATTCCGATCAGTCGATCAGCCCGAGTCGCATCGCCTTGGCCACGGCGGCCGCGCGGTCCCGCGCGTCGAGTTTCTCGTAGATGTGCTCGAAGTGGGTGCGGACTGTCGCCGGGCTGACCCACAGCTGCTTGGCGATCATGGGGCCGGTGCAGCCGTTCGCCGCCAGCCCCAGCAGCTCGCGCTCCCGTGGCGTGAGGGGGGCCTTGAGCTCGCCGGCATTCGAGTCCCAGCCCGGGCTGAGTTCGTCCTCGGGCCACTCCGCCGGGGCGAACGCGACCAGGTGGCCGCCCGGAACCGCCCCGGCGAGCGCGTGGTAGGTCACGCCAAAGCATCCGCCGTCGGGCAGGCTCACCTCGTGGCGCCCCGCAGCGAAACCAGCGTCGGTCAGCCGGGCCCAGTCGGCGAACAGGACCGGCATATGGCTCGCGGCGGTCACGTCGTCGATCTGCAGACAACGTAGATCCTGGAGGGGCAGCCGGAGGGCCAGTCGTGCCGCGGCGTTGGCCTCACGAAAACCTCGGTCGTCGTCGACCAGGACGATGGGCACAGGACTGTGATCGGCGGCGCGCCTGAGGCTCGGTTCGTTGCCGAGGGCATCGAGCAGCAGGCGGGATGAGCAGCCCAGCCAGCGCGGCGCAGAGTTCGCCCACATGTGCAGTGCCGAGTGCGTCAATTGAGCCGCTCAAACCTACACAAAAGGGGACCCTCGGACTGCCGGTTCCGCTTCGCGGCCGGATCGGCGACTCAAGATTCCAGGGGGCGGGCCTACGGGCCGGCCAGCCCGTGCGCCCCGAGCCAGTTGACGACGTAATCGACCCAGCTCGGCAATGACCTGTGGACCATGAACAGATGGGCCGTGTCGGGCAAGAGCAGGTGCCCCGCCAGGGGCCTGCCGGCTTCTACGCGCTTCCGACCACGTCGGCGACAAACGCGGCGATCGCCGCGCTGAACTCGCGCCGGCTGGCCTCCCAGGCGTAGAACATGTGACCGCCGGAAAAGTGACGGACTGTGAGCCGGCGCGCCATTTCCGGGTCCAGGCGCATGAGGTTGCGCAGGCGGTCGCTCGCGTAGTACGGCGTCACGAGGTCGTAGCGGCCGTGCGTGATGAACGCCTTCATGTGCGGGTTGAGCGCCATGCCGTAGCGGAAGTCGTCAGTGGCGCCGACGGGCGGCGTGAAGAAGTGCTCCGGCGCGTCGTTGCGCCACAGGGTGTTGACCTCGTAGCTCAGGACCAGGTACTCGCGATCGGTTTCCACGCCGATTTCCGACCGGAGCTGCCGGTTGATCGCCGTCGTGTACGCCGGAGCGATGGCGGCGAGCGTCGGGTCGGGACCGTCGAATGTCTCGCGATCGGGGAACGGGTCGCTGGTGGTGATCGTCGCGTCGTATAGCCCGAGCACCCTTCGCTCGTCGCGCAGCAGCTCCCGCGCGAACATGTCCATCGTGACTCGGCCCTCGGCGCGTACCACGATGTCGGCGGGCAGGCCGATGAGGTCCGCAAGGCGCTCAAGCACCCGGGCGCGGTCACCCGCGGGCATTGATGCGCCGCGGGTCAGGAGGGTGGCGTAGTCACCGGTGGCGAACCGCTCCGCCTCCTGGAGGATGACCTCGTGTGGTGTGTCGGCCTCGAACGCGCGGGAGCGACGGTGGTGCACGGCAGCGAGTGTCATCGTCGGCAGAAGGTCAACCCACCCGAGCACGTCGTAGTCGGTCGGGGCCAGCGAGGCGAACTCGAGCGCGGGGGAGATGAGGATCGCCCCGCTGAGCCCGATGCCGGTCGTCTCCTGCAACATGCGCACGAGCCGACCGACTCGATATCCGCCGTAGCTCTCGCCGGCGATGAACACCGGAGAGCCCCATCGGCCGTGGCCCGACAGCCATCGGCCCATGAATTCACACAGCGACTCGAGATCGCGCTTGTAGCCGAAGTATTCGCGGGCGGGGCCGTCGTCGTCCCCCTTCGGCTTCCTTCTGTCCTCGCCGTCCTTCGGGGCTGAACCGTCCTGGCCGTCGTTCTCGATGACCCGGCTGAAGCCGGTGCCTACGGGGTCGACGAACACGAGGTCGGTGAAGGCCAGCCACGACTCCTCATTCGGGACGAGCCGGGGCGGCATCTGCGGGAGCGTGCCGTCGGCCGGAAATGCCACCCGCGTCGGTCCGAGGGCGCCCATGTGCAGGTACGCCGACGACGCGCCTGGCCCGCCGTTGAAGACGAACGTCACCGGGCGGTCGCTCTGATGCTCGGCGACGTAGGAGACCGAGAAGATCTCTGCCGCCGGCTTCTCTTTCTTGCGCAGCACGATCCAGGACGCGCTGGCCCGGTAGTCGATCGAACCGCCGGCAGCCGTCCAGCTGCCGGTTGTCTCCGCTCCGGCCGGCGGCTCGTGCGTGGCCTTCTCGTCCTTGGTGCCCTCCTCGCCCATGCTCCAGACGCTACCTGTGATGCTGCGTTCTTGTCGCCCGGAGCTACGGCGCGGTTCGCGCCTGGCGGGGATGGAACGGCCACTCCTCAAAGTGGCGGCACCGGCCATCGCCGGAGATCGTGATGATCCACAGATCGCGATAGGTGCGGTGTAGCGGAGCTCCGTAGACGACCTCGAGGCGGGCCACCGCGGTGTCCCCGTCAGCCGCCACGATCTCCGAGGTGAGCGTGAATTCCTCGTCTGGGCCTTCGCGCTCGTCGTCCCAGAACTGAGCGATCGCCTCGAGTCCCACCAGCGGCTCATCGAACGGGGCCGCCTGGTAGGTCGCGTCCTCGGTGAACAGCCGTCCCAGGGGAGCGGTGCCTTCCGTGCGCCACGCGGTCTCGTACGCCGCGATCCAGTCAGCGAACCGGCTGCCCATGCCGCGGACTGTAATGACCCGGCGAGAACCTAGGCGGCCTCCCAGGCAAATCCGTCAGGGTCGCTGAACTGCCCCGCGCCGCTGTTCACCGCGATGCCGTGCGGCCCGTCGCCGTCCGGGGAGACGCCCGCGTCCTTGGCCAGCCCGGCCCGTCCCGGGTAGAGCGCCAGCTTGATGCCGCCCGCGGGCGCGTCGAACTCCACGTAGCGGCCTGGGAAGCTGCGCTTCACCGACAGGCCGCGCTCGACGTAGAAGCGCTTGCTGGCGCGCAGATCCGCGGCGCCGATGAGCAGCACCAGGTCGTCGATCGTCCGGGTGGCCGGGCCCTTGTCCTTCTTGGCGCTGGTGGCGAGCTTCCAGATCACGCCGTCGGCGTCCTGCACCACGGCCCCGTAGCCCCACATCCCCTTCTCGGCGGGCTTGATCGTCGTGGCCCCGCTGGCCAGCGACGTCTCCAGGAGCGAATTGACGGTGGATGGTTGGCCGACGACAAGCGAGATGGTGAAGCCGCGGAAGCCCGTGGCCGGCGTGTCTGCCGTGCGGGCACGGACCTGTGATCCGACCCCCAGAGCGGCCTCGTAGAAGTGTTGCGAAGCAGCCGGATCAGCCACTTCCAGATTGAGCGATGTGATGGTGATGTTCATACCGGCGAGGCTAAGCCGCACGGTGCCGCCGCGCTTCTCGATTCCTGCTCGGTTGGTGAGCGCCGCACCTTCGGCGTGCCCGTGAGCGCCGGTCGTGGTCGGGCGGAGCGGTCACGCGTCTTCCGGGACCGGGATTGCCTCGAGTGCGGGGCTGGGGGCCGGCGCGCCGCGAGTGTTGGTCGCCCGCAGCGCGATCACGGCGGCGGTCAGCATCGCGATGCCGCAGGCCAGCAGCGCGCGCTGGAAGCCGGCGGTGAGCGCCTCGTCGACGGGCGCGTGGGCTCTGAGGAGGTCATCGGCGCGGGAGGTGGAGATCGCGGAGAAGATCGCGATGCCAAGCGCGCCGCCCAGCCAGGTGGAGGTGTTGATCAGGGCGGCGGCCAGCCCGGCCTTGTCGGGTGGGACGCCCGCCTGTGCGGCGGTCGTGACGCCCACGAACACCGCCCCGAGACCCGCGGACAGGATCAGCAGGCCCGGCAGCAGATCGCTCACGTACGAGCCGTGGACCGGGATGCGCGAGATCCAGAGCACGCCGACGGCGCCAAGTAGTGCGCCGGCCACGATGACCGGTCGGGTGCCGGTGCGCAGGAGCAGCTGCGAGGCGACCACCGATGCGATCGCGACGCCGAATGTGGTCGGCACGTAGGCGGCGCCGGCCTGAATCTGCGAGAAGCCGAGCACGTTCTGCATGTAGAGGGTGAGAAAGAAGAACGTCGAGTAGAAGCCGGCCATCGCGATCACCTGAGTCAGGTCGGCGGCGGCGAGTCCGTTGATGCGGAGGATCGAGAACGGGAACAGGGGGTTGGGGTGACGGCGCTCGTGGATGACGAATGCCGAGAGCAGCGCGGCGGCGCCGCCGAGCTCGGCGAGGGTCCGCGTGTTCCCCCAGCCGACGACAGGCGCTTTGACGAGGGCGTAGATCAGCAGCAGCATTCCGCCCGTCGCCAGGATTGCGCCGAGCATGTCGAAGTTGGCCAGCCGCGGGCGCTTCCGCTCGCCGGGGACGAGACGGAAGGCGGCGACCACGTCAAGCGCGCAGACCGGTAGGTTGACGAAGAACACCCATCGCCAGCCCGGTCCCTCGGCCAGCACTCCGCCGAGGAACACCCCGAATGCCGAGGCCAGCCCCGCGACGGCGCCCCAGGCTCCGAGCGCCGTGTTCCGATCGGCGCCTTCGGTGAAGGTGGTGGTGAGGGTCGACAGGGCGGCGGGGATCATCATCGCGGCCCCGGCGCCCTGGACCAGGCGCGCAGCAATCAGCATGCCCTCGCTGGTCGCCAGCCCGCCCGTCAGCGACGCGACGCCGAACACCGTCGTGCCGGCCACGAGCAGGCGGCGTCGTCCCACCAGATCCCCGGCCCGGCCTCCGAGCAGCATGAAGCCCCCGTAGGTCAGCAGGTAGCCGCTCAGCACCCACTGCAGGCTCTGGATCGAGAAGTGCAGGCTGTGGCGGATGGAGGGGAGGGCCACGTTGACGATCGAGGCGTCGACGAAGTCCAGGAAGGCGACGCCGCACAGAAACGCGAGCATGATCTTCCCGCGGCGGGTGGCCAGAGACGAAGGTGGTGTGGATTCCATCGGGCGACCTCCAGGCTCACGAAGTTAGTCAGAGGACTAACTTACCAGACTGAGTGAGTGGACTGACTGAAGAGATCGGCACCGCCCCGCTAGGATTCAGTGAGATGACTGACTTGAAAGAGCAGGGGTCTGCCCGCCCGGGCAAGCGCGAGCGACTCATCGACGGCGCCCGCCGGGTCCTGTATGAGCAGGGCGTGGAGCGGACGACCCTGGCGGAGGTCGCCGAAGCTGCCGACGTGCCCGCGGGCAACGTCTACTACTACTTCAAGACCAAGGATCAGCTCGTGCAGGCGGCCATCGGTGACCATGAGCGGGAGATCCGGGCCACGCTCGAGTCGCTCGAGACGCACCGCACCCCCAAGGCTCGCCTCAAGGCGCTGGTGCGCATGCTGGCCCATCAGAGCGAGGCCACGGCGCGCTTCGGCTGCCCGCAGGGCACGCTGTGCTCCGAGCTGGATAAGCGCGACGACGGCCTCAGTCGTGCCTGCGCAGACATGATGCGGTTGCCCGTCGAATGGGCGGAAGGGCAATTCCGCGCCATGGGACGGCGCGACGCGGGCGAGCTGGCGTTCGCGCTGATCGCGGCCTACCAGGGGATCGCGCTGCTCACGAACACCTTCCGCGACCCCGAGCTGATGAACCGTGAGGCGCGCCGGCTGGAGCGCTGGATCGATTCGCTCGGCTAGCGAGGTCAGTCCTGCGGCTCGGCGGGGTGCATCGGTCTACTTGGCCGGACGATAGGCCAGGTGGACGACCCCGTTGTCGTAGACGTCGGTCTCGGCGAGCGCCAGCTTGATCGTCGCGGCCTCGCCGAACAGCCGCTGGCCGGCGCCGAGCGCAACCGGGAACACGAACAGATGCAGCTCGTCGATAAGCGCGTCCGCCAGCAGCGCTCGCACCAGCGTCCCGCTGCCGCTGATGTAGATGTCGCCGTCGAGACGGTCCTTGAGCGCGCTGATCGCAGCGGCGTCATAGCCACCCAGAAGGGTCGAGTTCTGCCAGTCGACCTGCCGCAACGTCTCGGACACGACGTACTTGGGCGTCTCGTTGAAGAACGGTGCGCCCGGATCCTGCTCGGCGGTGCGCGTCGACCAGGCAGGGTAGAACTCCTCGTAGGTCTGGCGGCCCAGCAGGATCGCGCGGCACGGCTTCACGACGGCGGCGATCGTGTCGCCCATCTTCGGGTCGAACCCGTACTCGAATGTCCACTTCGGATTCTCGATCACGCCGTCCAGGCTGATGAATTCGTGTGCCGCGATCTTGCCCATCGTGGTCTCCTTTGGATTGGTTTGAGCGGGAGCGGTCTGCTCTTCTGGCTAGACCGCCGTCGACGTGGGAATTCATCGAGGCGCAAACCGGCTCGACTTATCCCCGCCGCTGCCTACTCTTGCGCCGATGCCTCCTTGCCTCGTGTATCTGTACGACGCCAGTCGGATCGATGTGCGCGACCGTAGGGTTCTGCTCCAGGATCAGCTGCGCCGAGCCGAGGTGCTGGACGAGTGGGAGGTGAGAGCGACGCCCAGCCGCAACGCGCTGCTCATGTCGCTCTACGCCGATGCCGCCCAACGACCCGCGCGCGCGTCCGTCACGCTGATCGACCTGCGCGCCGAGACCGGCGATCTTGAGCAGATCGGCTTCAAGGTCTGCGACCGGATCGCCCGCCATCCGAGTCTGCGGCGGGCAACCCGGCCCGTGATCTGGAGCGATATTCCGACCGCCGCGAACCTGCAGTACGCGCGCGGCGTCGGGGCCGTGGCCGTCATCGACGACGAGTGGGTCGATAGCGGAAGCGACACCCCGCTGGTGGACGTGCTCCGATGGGCGTGGACACAGCCGGCAGAGCATCGCGCCACTGCTCGCGCGCCGCGCGTGTTCCCCAAGGACAGCAGCTCGGTTGAGGCCGAGGAACGGGAGCGGCGTGAGCGGTTTGAGCGGTGGTTCGGCTACCCGCCGAGCGAGCTCGGCCTGGAGTTCGCGCTGTTATGGGGGATGGCCGAGGCGGTGGAGTTCAAGCTGCTTCTCACCTCGGTGACCGAGGCGGGTCTGGCCCGCTCTGAGCGCGCGGCCCGGAGGCGGCTGGAGCAGCTGCAGGCCGCGATGGCGCCCGACGTCGAGGCGCTCGACAACCCCGAGACCGCCCGGTCGGAGATCGCCCGCCGATTCCTGGCCGAGTGGGCGCCTCCGGAGCCTCCGAGGTTCGACGAGCTCACGTGGCCCAAGCCCCAGCACATCGCCGACGTGCTCAGCGCCCACCCCAAGCTGCGGGAGTGGGCGTTCCTGGTCGGCGAGGAGCCCGCGCTGCTGGATCGCTTTCTCCAGGTGTACGAGCCGCCGCTGCCTCACGCCGGGGCCGGTGTGCGGCTCGGGGCCATCGAGGGCGCGCTCCAGACGCTCGTCCGCGCCAACGGAGCGCCGCTGGCGCGCCTGCACGAGTCAGTCCACCGCGCATTGTGGGCGGTCGAGGACGCGTTCTGCGACTGGCGCGACTACGGCGAGCCCGTCGTGCTGGGCTGATCGGCGAGAGGGGGGTTCGCCCCCGTTGCAGATCTCCCGGCGGGCCTGAAAATGGGGTATGAATCAGTGCAACCAAGGGGAGGGTGCTTCCAAAATGCCAGTCTTCTTTTTCACCGTCGAGCAGCAGGAGCGCGCGATTGTCGAGCGCTTCGGCAAGTTCGTCCGCGTCGCGGGACCGGGCCTCCAGACCAAGACCCCGTTCGTTGAGCGGGTGGCCGGGCGGATGAGCCTCCAGGTCGAGCAGCTGAACGCGGAGATCGAGACCAAGACCAAGGACAACGTGTTTGTCCGGGTCAAGCTTGCCGTCCAGTACAAGGTCGGCGTCTCCGAGCAGCAGGTTCAGGACGCCTACTACAAGCTCGACGACCCGGAGGTCCAGATCCAGTCCTACGCGTTTGACGTGGTCCGCTCGCACATTCCCAGCATGGAGCTGGACGAGGCCTACGCGGACGCGGACACGATCGCCATGCATATCCAGGAGACGCTGCACCGGCAGATGGCCGACTACGGCTACGAGATCGTCAAGGCGCTGGTGACCAATATCGAGCCCGACCAGCGGGTCAAGGACGCGATGAACAACATCAACGCCTCGCAGCGCAACCAGATCGCCGCCGCCGCCCAGGGCGACGCGCAGAAGACGCTGGCGGTCAAGAAGGCGGAGGGCGAGAGGGAGACCATGCGGCTGCAGGGCGAAGGCGTCGCCGCCGAGCGCAAGGCGATCGCCGAGGGCCTGCACGAGTCGCTGGAGATCATCGCCCAGCATGGGCTCGACCCGCGTGAGGCGATGGCCCTCGTGGCCCTCACCCAGTACACCGACATGATCCGGGCCCTGGGGGAGGGAGCCAAGACCAACACGATCCTGCTCCCGCACTCCCCGAGCGCTGTCGGCGATCTGATGGCTCAGATCCGCGACGGGATTCTGGTCGGCGACCTGGCCGCCGACAACGCGCACGACAACAACAAGGCGAAGCCGGCCGGCAGCTGAGGAGCTACTCGATCAGTGGCGGATCGCGGAGGTGCGCGTTGATCTGGCGCGAGAGCGCCTCGGACGCCGCGCGCTGAGCGAGACGCCGCTGCTCCTCGTCGGCATCATCGACCAGCGCGAGGTTGTAGGCCTCCGCCGCGACTTCGTAGCTCTCCCGCTCGCGCTCGGTGGCCAGAGCAGCCTGGCGGCGGAGTTCCTCGGCGCGCTCGCTCACCACCGCTGCCGGCTCGTCGGGAGCATGCACCTCGCTCTGGTGGATCTCCCGGGCAAACGTGAACGAGTCCGGGCCGCTGCGCATCGGCCGGAAGCGGACGCACTCGATCTCGATCGAGCCGTCGTCCTGCACCCTCGTCGAGACCTCGTAGCGCGTGTACGGCGCGATCATGGCGAGCCACTGGCCGCGGCGGGCGCCGATCTCGGCCTGGGTCCGGCCCTCGAGCCGATTGGCGGTGAGCTCGGCGACGTGGACCCAGCCCCAATGGGTGACGGCGAGGGCGATCCCCACCACGAGCGCGAGGATGGCGGCGACGCCGAAGCCGTCCGATATGCCGACGATCACCCCGAGCGCGATCAGCCCGATTCCGGCGACGAGCGAGACGCCGGTGAGCGTCGCGCCCGTGGCGACGATCGGTCCGCGGGCGCGGCTCGGCGGGATCGCCTCCGGACGCCCCACTGCCTCGGGGAGCTTGTCCAGATCCTCGGACAGGAGGCGCTCGTCCGGGTGGCAGCCCACCAGTTCGGCGAGGTCGGCGGTGTCGGACATCTGGCGGTCAAGGTACTCCTCGCGGGGCGCGCTGCCCAGATGACGGGGCCGGCGCATCGCGTCGGTGTGCCGATGAGTCTGGCCCACCGCGGCAGTCTCTCTCACAGCTGGACTGCGACCGAAAGGAGTGGAGATGAGCAAGCTGAGACTCAGCATCACGATGTCGCTGGACGGGTACGCGGCCGGCCCAGACCAGAGCGAGGAGAACCCGCTCGGCGTCGGTGGGATGGATCTGCACCAGTGGGTCTTTCCACTGAAGGCGTTCCGGGAGGCGCACGGCGGGGAGGGGGGCGAGGTCAACGCCAGCTCGGCCGTCGTCGAGGAGCGCCAGGCAAACGTCGGCGCCACGATCATGGGCCGCAACATGTTCGGGCCCGTGCGCGGGCCGTGGCCGGATGAGTCCTGGCGGGGCTGGTGGGGCGAGGATCCGCCCTACCACCACCCGGTCTTCGTGCTCACCCACCACCCGCGCAAGCCGCTGGAGATGGACGGCGGGACCACGTTTCACTTCGTCAGCGACGGGATCGAGTCCGCACTGGGGCAGGCCCGGGACGCCGCCCGGGGCCGGGACATCTGGCTGGCCGGCGGCGCATCGGCGGTCAACCAGTACCTGGCCGCCGGACTGGTCGACGAGATCGACGTCTCCATCGCCCCGCTGATCCTGGGCGGCGGCGCTCGCCTATTCGAGAACCTCGAGCGCGGGACGGTCAAGCTCCGCCAGATCCGGGCCGTCGACGCGCCCGGCGTCACGCATATCAAGTACGAAGTCTCCTGACGCGGGGACCGGTGGCGGAGCCGCACCCGCCGGCGCGTTCATGAAGTCCTAACTGACGGCTAGCCTGCAATCTGCTCATCAGGGGGCCTGCGCGTTTACGCTCGCCTGATGCATGAGATGGCCGCCAGGGGGCGGACGGCGGTCGGTCGTGCCCGTGATCATCCGGACACGATTGCGCTGCTGGTGATCGTCCTCGCGGTCGTGCTGGCCAACCTGCCGGCGCTGGTGGGGTTCGTCGACCCCAACGCGCTCGACTTCCGCAGCGGGCTGATCAAGACGGTCACGCCCGGCCTGATCAGCGGCCGGCCGACGATCGACCCGTCCAACGGGTTCGACTCCCAGGCGATCGGTCACCTGGCTGCGCTGGACTGGCTGCACCTGCATCTGCCGTGGTGGAACCCGTACGAGGGGACCGGGATGCCGCTGACGGGGGAGACGCAGGCCGCCGCGCTGTTCCCGCCGACGCTGCTCCTCTACTTCAGTAACGGCCAGCTCTACGAGCACATCCTGTTCGAGCTGGTCGCCGGGATCTGCACCTACCGCCTGCTGCGCCGTATCGGCCTGATCCGCGCCGCCGCGCTCGCCGGTGGGGTGGCCTACGCGCTCAACGGCAAGTTCGCCTGGTTCTCGGATGCCGGCGTCAACCCGCTGGCGTTCCTGCCGATGCTGCTGTTGGGCCTGGAACGCGCGTACGCCGCGACCGTGGAGCGACGCGGCCGCGGCTGGCGGCTGGTGGCGGTCGCGGTGGCGCTCTCCATCTACGCCGGGTTTCCGGAGGTGGCGTTCGTCAACGGACTGATGGCGGTCCCGTGGCTGCTGTGGCGCTGCGGCTGCCTGCGCGGGCGCGACATCGGCCGGCTGGTGGCCAAGGCGGCGCTCGGCGCCGTCGCCGGACTCCTGCTGGCCGCCCCGATGCTCGTGGCGATGCTCGATTACGTCGGCCATGCCGACCTGGTCAACCACGTTGGCAACGGGATCGGCTCCCGCCACCTGCCGTTCTCGCAGCTGCCCCAGCTCCTGTTGCCCTACGTCTACGGGCCGGTCAACGGCGCGCCGCACTCCAGGATCTGGATCATGGTCGGCGGGTACCTCACCGTCGCGCTGGTGCTGCTGGCTCTCGTCGGCCTCACCGCGCCGGGCCGCCGCGGTCTGAAGATCACGATGGTCGCCTGGGCTCTGCTCGTCTTCTCCCGCATCTACGGGGTGCCGGTGCTCGATCAGGTGCTCGGCGTGATCCCCAGGATGAGCCAGATCCAGTTCTACCGGTACGCGACCGCGGCGCTCGAGCTACCGGTGATCGTCCTCGCGGCGGTGGGCATCGACGGGATCACCCACGCTCCGGCGCCCCGGCGCCGGCTGCTCGCCGGGGCGCTGGTGGCGCTGGTCGCGGTCGGCGGCGCCGCCCTGGCGGCCCAGCCGGTGATCGATTCGCTGCGCCACACCGTCCTCCACGGCCATGACTACTTCCGCATCTCGCTCATCTGGGGGCTCGCCACGGCCGGCGCCGTGGTGCTCATCGCCGCCGTGCCGTCCTCACATCTGCGGGCCGGCCTGCTGACGCTGGTCATCGCCGTCGAGGCGGTGGTGCTGTTTGCCGTGCCGCAGTTCGCGGCACCCAAGGAGGCCACGATCGACCGCGCACCGGTCGCCTACCTGCAACGCCACCTCGGCCTCCAGCGCTTCTACTCACTCGGCCCGATCTTGCCCAACTACGGGTCCTATTTCGCCCTGGCCGAACTCGGCGTCGACGACTTCCCGCCCAAGAGCTACGCCGGCTACGTGCACCACCGGCTCGATCCGGCCGCGCCGTTCGTCGGCTTCCGCAGGCCGGGGGTGCCCTCGGCCCAGCAGGAGCTCATCCGCCATCTCGTCAGCTACGGGCTGGCGGGCGTCCGCTACGTGCTGGCACCGGCCGGCCAGCGGCTGCCGACTGAGCGGGGGAGGCTCAAGCTGGTCGATCGCACCCGGACGACGTGGATCTACGAGATCACGGATGCGGCGCCGTTCATCACCGCCGCCGGCTGCCGGGTGAGCGCGGTCTCCTTCGACGGCGCGCAGGTGAGCTGTCCGCGGCCGACGCGTCTCATTCGCCGCGAGACCTCGCTGCCCGGCTGGACCGCGCGGGTCGACGGGCATGTGGTCCCCATCGGCCGCGTCAAGGGGCTGTTCCAGTCGGTGACGGTGCCGGCGGGCACGCACCGGATCACGTTCAGGTTCGTGCCGGTCGAGATGGACTGGGGGCTGATCGGCCTGCTCGCCGGATGCGCGCTGCTGCTGCTGCCGGAGCTGCGCCGGGTCGCCGTGCCGCGGCGGCTCGCCCGGGCAGCGCGCGTACCGGCCGCCGCCCAGTAGCCTGGCGGCTGGGTGATGTCTCGTCTCGTCCGTCAGTTGCTCGCTGCGGTCGCGCTCTGTGCCGCGGCCGCGCTCCTGCTGTCCGCCGCCCCGACGGCGCGCGCGGCGAGCACCAGCCGCCACCGGCCCGCGGCCACCAGCAGCCCCGGACCGGTGCTGTGGACCGTTCCGAGCGCCGTCGATGACGCGCCGATCGACTCGGTCTCGTGCCCGTCGCTCGGGCTCTGTGTGGCGGTCGACCGGACGGGCGGCGTGCTCTGGTCGGCCAACCCGACCGGCGGCCGGCGAGCGTGGTTCGCCGCCGGCGTCGACGGCGCCACCGAGCTGACTTCGGTGTCCTGTCCCGCCACCACCTTGTGCGTGGCGGTCGACGCCGCCGGCAACGTCGTCACCTCGGAGAGCCCCACCGCGGGCGCCGGCGCCTGGGCGGTCTCCAAGGTCGACTCCAGCCCCGCGTCGAGCAACAGCGACAACGCCGGCTCGGTGCGCCTGCGTGGCGTGTCATGCCCCTCGATATCGCTGTGCGTCGCCGTCGACGCGGCCGGCAACGTCTTGTCGTCGACGAATCCGGCGGGCGGGCCGACTGCCTGGACGCTCACGCACGCCGACACCAACCGCAGCTACGGCTGCGGCGGTGGGGGACTGGCCTGTCAGCCCCCGCTGGTCGGGATCTCGTGTCCATCGACCCTGTTGTGCGCCGCGGTGGACTTTTCCGGCAACGTGCTCACCACGCGCACGCCGACGGCGCCCGGCGCGTGGACAAGCGTCTCCGCCCACCCCGGTGCGCTGGGGTCGTTGTGGGGGATCTCATGCCCCACGCTCGGCTTCTGCGCCACCGTCGACGGGACCGGAGGCCAGGCCATCACGTTCAATCCCGCCACCCCGGGCCTGCAGCAGGCCCACTCGCTGCCGGCCAACGCCTACGGGATCTGGTGCCGGTCGGCGTCGCTGTGCCAGGCATCGGCCCAGCCGCGCGGCGGGCTCTCGTCGGTCGTGGGGTCCTACAACCCCGGCGCCCGCAAGCCCACCTGGACGTCGAGCCCGCTCGGGGCCGTCAACGCCATCGCCTGCCCGTCGCCGTCGGTCTGCATCGCCGGCGACGACGAGGGGGGCATCGCCGCCGGGGAGACGACGCGCGGCCTGACCGGCCTGCTGCGCAACACGGTGCTGAGCCCGCGCCGGCTGCCGACGATCGCCAGGCTGGACCGCAATCCGCGCCAGCGATACGTCGTCGCCACGCCCATCGCCGGCAAGGTGACGCTCGCCTGGACCGTGCCCGGCGCTCGGCCGGCGTCGCCGCCGGTGACGCTCGGCACCACCAGCCACCGGTTCCGTGGCCCGGGCACAGCCACGCTGACGCTGCGGCTCAACCGCACGGGCGTGCGGCGGTTCCGGGCCGCGACCCAGCGCCTGATGGTCACGGGCGTCGCGACTTTCACCGCCTCCACCGGCACGCTGCGGACGACTCGCCGGCTCAGCTTCACCCACCCGCCCAAGCCCAAGAAGCGCAAGCGCAGGTAGCAGCTCAGAGGTGCTTGCCGGTCGCCTTGGCGACCGTGAGCGTGGCCTGGGCGCTGCCAAGCGTGGGGTGGCTCACGGCGATGTGGGCGGTGCCGGAGCGACCGGCCTCGGAGCGGAGGATCACGCCTCCCACGCCGCCGAACTGGGCAAACGCGAAGGGGTTCTGCCCGACGATCGCCGCGGGGCCGCGCAGGGAGATCGAGACGTTTCCGGAGGGGTAGGGGCGCTGGTTGCCGAACGCGTCGGTGGCGCGGAAGGTCAGCCGCGTCGTGTCCGAGCCGTCGCCGACGATCCGCTTGTCCTGGAGGTTGACGGCGAGGCGGTCGGTCGCGGGGTTCGACGACATCTGCAACGTGGCCACCCGGCGTCCCTGGACGAAGCCGGCGACCGTCAGCGCCGGCCGGCTGGCGCCGTCGACGGTGAGATCCACCACCACCGGCGGAAAGGCCAGGTTGCCGAAACCGGTCCTGTCCGGCGTCGCCGTGGTCAGCAGCTCGCCGTTGACGTACACCTGCAGCTCATCGCAGTTGGTGGCGAAGATCGACCCGGGGCCCGGCCCGAGGGCCGGCGAGTCGGGCCCGAAGTCCCAGAAGAACGCGGGGATGATCACCGGCCGCACCAGCGGGTTCACCTGCGACCGGTAGAAGGCCGCCCCGGGCTTGGGCACACGGAAGATGTCGATCACCCCGGGCGTGCGCAGGTTGTTCCACACCCGGTTGCCGCCCGTGAGCGAGTCGTAGTCGATCCCGGCCCAGGCGAGCACGCCGGAGTACGCCGGGTCCGAGCGGGCCTGCTGGTTGACCTGAGCGTGCAGCTTGGTCTGCTCCTGCAGGGTGGCCGAGGGGTCGATCCACCGGTAGTTCGGCGGTCCCGTGATCGCGCCGACCGCCTCACTGACCAGGTAGGGGAGGTTGGGCAGCGGCGGCGAGAGCCGGGCGTCGGCGTTGACCGAGCCGTGACGGGTCGATCCGTAGTCGTTGTAGGCGAACAGGTCCTCGGCCCACCCGGCGAGCCCCTGAGAGGGCGACGGGGCGGCCATCGCCCCGCTGGTGGCGCGGGTGCCGTCGAGCGAATGCGCAAGCTGCCGTGCCTCGGCGTACAGCGTGGGAAAGCTCTGGGTCTCGTTCAGGCGCGTCGCCCAGACGACCACTGAGGGCCGGTTGCGGTCGCGCAGCACCATGTCGCGGACGTTCTGCAGGAAGATCGCCTTGAAGTTCTCATCGCCGATGTAGTCCCAGCCTGGCGGCTCCTCCCACACCATCAGCCCCGCTTGGTCGCATGCGTCGAGGAAGTGGGGGGAGGGCGGGTAGTGCGAGCACCGGACCATGTTGCAGTTGAGCTCGTTCTTGAGCAGCTGCGCGTCATGGGCCTGTAGCCGCGCCGAGGCGGCCATCCCGGTGTAGGGGAACATCTGGTGGCGGCTGATCCCCATGATCTGCACCCGCTGGCCGTTGAGGAAGAAGCCGCCGACCTCGAACGTCGCCTGTCGGAAGCCGGTGCGCACGTTGACGGTGTGGGTGGGGACGGCACTGCCCTTCAGCGTGACCCGGACGGTGTAGAGCTTGGGCGAGTCCGGCGACCATAGCGAGACCCGCAGGTTGGAGAGCTTGGTGCGGATGACCTGGCTGCCGCGGCTGATCCGATGGGTGAGCGTCTTGGTGGCGATCTTCTTGGACCCGTCGAGCACCTCGATCGCGAGCGTCATCTTGTTCTTGACCTTGACCGCGGAGTCGATGGTGATCGCCAGGTCGAGGCTGGGGCGGGGGCTGAGCACGTTGACCGGCTTGGCGAACACGTCGGCGACATAGCTTTGGGGGACGACGCGGAGCCGTGCGTCCCGGTAGATGCCGGCCGGCGTGAGGAAGTCGATCGCGGCGGCGCCATTGACGTTGCCGAGAGGCGGGACGTCGAGCAACTGGCCGTCGACGACGACCGCGAGGTCGTTCAGGCCCGGCACCAGCAGATCGGTCAGCTCGACCGTGAACGGCAGGAAGCCGCCGATGTGATGGCCGGCGGCGAACCCGTTGACGTAGACCGTCGCGTTGGTCATCACCCCGTCGAAGTCGAGGAACACCCGGCCGTCGAACGGCGCGTCAAGGCGGAACCGCTTGCGGTAGATCCACAGCCGCTCCCAGGAGGCCGGGTTCCAGCTGCACCAGGACAGCGGGACGACGGTGTGGGGGAGGTTGATCCGGCTGAAGCTCGAGATCTTGTAGCCCGGGCTCTCCGACCCGGGCCGGTAGACGCCGCCGAACCGCCAGCCCCGATTGAAGTCGTAGGTCTGGGTGATCGGCGGCAGCGACGGCGGCAGCTTCTTGGGCCGCCTGTTCGTCAGCGCCTGGGCCGCCGGCACCCCGAGCGCCAGCGCCGCGCCGCTCACGGCCCCAGCCCCGAGCAGATCACGCCGGGTGATCAGTGGGTTGCGGTCGCTGGGGGGTCGGTGGCTCACGCTGGGCAGGGGTTCGATGTGAGGGCGGCCGGCATTCGTCCGTCCAGATCTCCCCCGGTCCGCGCTTTCTCGAAACTCCTGGGACTCGTCGTAGTTGCGGAGGCGCCGGGACCGACCCGACGCGGCGCCCCTCGAAGGGACCGGCCGAGCACGGGATCCCGGTGTCGGGACAGATCCGGCGGCGCGTGTCAAGAGTCACAAGCAATCTTTAAACACGCAGTTTGCGGCTTGAGTACGCTGTCGCCGGTGACGGGATTTCGTCGAATGCCGACGTTCCCAGACGGGTTTCCGCAGACGCACGCGGCGATCGAATTCGCCGAGCAAGCGCACGATGGGCAGTATCGCGGCGACGGCACGCTGTTCATCCTGCACCCGCTGGAGGTGGCGTCACTGCTGTACTCCGCCGGAGCTGGGGACTACCTGATCGCGGCGGGGGTCTTGCACGACGTGGTGGAGAAGGCCAACGTAGCCGCTGGGGAGCTGCGGGAGCGGTTCGGACCGCGGATCAGTTCACTGGTGCTCTCGGTCAGTGATGACGATCGAATCGTCGGCTACGAGGCCCGCAAAGCGGGGCTTCGTCGCCAGGTGGGGGACGCGGGCGGGGATGCGCTGACGTTGTTTGCCGCTGACAAGCTCTCGAAACTGCGCGAGCTGCGCCGCGAGACGACGGCGGATTCTCGGCAGCGCGTCCCACCGGGTCAGGTCCGGAAGCTACGTGCGCGCCGCCTGCGTCACTATCGCCGCTCGCTGGCGCTGCTCGAGGAGCGCATCCCCGCATCTCCGCTCGTCACAGACCTGCGCGACGAGCTCAATGCGCTCCTCCGGGACCGGGCGCTCGTCACGGCGTTCTGAGCTGACGCTCACCCTCCAGGAGGCTGACCCTGCGCAACGCCGCTACCGCTCCGCGATCGTGTCGGGCGCGATGCCGGTGCAGGATTATCACGCCGAGCTCCGGGTGCGCGCCAGGGCGGACGGGACGGGCAGACCCATCGCGCTACGGGAACCGCGGCGGGCGGCGCTCCCGGATGGCCTGCGCTCCCTCCCGGACATCATCACCGAGGAACGAGAGCATCTCGTAGGCGACGCTGGCGTCGAAGGCGGGGATCGCGGCACGCAGCCAGTGATTGAGCGTTCGCTTGGTCCAGCGGGCGGCGTGCTGGGGGCCGGCGGCGATCCGCCCGGCCACGTCGAGGGCGGTGTCCAGTACCTCCTCGCCGGGCACGCAGCGGCTGACCAGGCCGATCCGTTCAGCCTCCACGCCGTCGATGAAGTCCGCGGTGAGCAGGTAGTACTTGGCCTTGGCCATCCCGCACAGAAGCGGCCACAGGATCGCCGCATGATCGCCGGCCGCGACGCCCAGGCGCAGGTGCCCGTCGGTCAGGCGGGCGTCCTCCGCGATGATGCTGATGTCGGCCATCAGCGCGACTGCCAGGCCGGCGCCCACCGCCGTGCCGTTGATCGCCGAGACGATCGGCGTCTCGCAGTCGAGCATGTTGAGCACGAGGTCGGCGGCCTCGGTGGCCATGGCGGCGACCCGGCGGTAGTCGCCGGCCATCCGCTGGAGCATGTCCAGATCGCCGCCGGCCGAGAACGCCCGGCCGGCGCCCGTGACGACCGCCACGCGCGTCGCCTCGTCGGCCGACACGTCGCGCCACACGGTCGCCAACTCGGTGTGCAGCCGCTCGTCCGTGGCGTTCATCTGCTCGGGGCGGTCGATCGTGATCAGCAGGACCCCGCCGTCACGGCGCTCGAAGCGCAGGTGGGCGTAGTCGGCGACGTCTAGGGGTCCAGGCTGAATGGCGGATAGCGGTCGGTGATCAGGAGGAAGGCGTAGGCGCCGACTCGGTTCTGCCAGCGGAGCACGCCCTCGATGTAGTCGAACACCCCGCGCGGGTAGCGGCCGGTGAACACGATCGCGAACCAGGCGAAGATCGCGGCCAGGACCGCGCCGATGTCGAGGAAGAACAGCACGATGTAGTGGGGGATGGCGAGAAGCCATTTGATCAGCGGCAGGCCGCGGCTGAGGTCGTGCTCGGCGTCGGGGTAGGGGAAGTGGAGGTGGACGGCCTGCTCTTCGTCGGTGGACGGGTAGTGGTCGTCCATCA
This sequence comes from Solirubrobacteraceae bacterium, assembly GCA_051985625.1. GTDB lineage: Bacteria > Actinomycetota > Thermoleophilia > Solirubrobacterales > Solirubrobacteraceae > Palsa-465. The sequence goes on along the minus strand of JBPYFQ010000027.1, from coordinate 934 downwards.
GCGCCAGGTAGACCACGATGCGGGTGGTGAAGCGCGTCAGTTGCAGGTTCCAGTCGTACCACCACCGCGGGTACTTCTTGCGGAATAGGAGCATCAGCAGCACGGGGACGACGAGGATGCCGATGCCGCCGCCGGCGTAGCGGGCGCCCGTGCCGCCGGCCTGTCCGCTGTAGCCGCCGCCCTCGATCGCCGCGGCGACGATCCCAATCGGAATCACCCAGAAGATCCGGAAGGCGGTGCTGACACGGTCGAGGCTGCGGTCTGGGTAATCGACCGACAGGGTCAGCGGATAACCGCTCGGGGGCCCGAGATCTCCCGGCGGGGGCGGGGGCGCCTGCCCAAAACCTTCCATCGGCCGCGCTTTCGCCGCGGCCGGCAAATCTCCTCCCGGAGCGGGCGCCTACTGGAGGTAACGCTCGACGGTGTCGGAGTCGCGGGCCTGCGCCTCGTCGGGGTCCTGACCGAACTCCTCCCTGGCCTTGCGCTGGCGCAGGAGATCCCAACAGCGATCAAGCTCGACCTCCACCGAGCGCAGTCGCTGCTGGTCGGCCTCAAGGGCGTCCCGATCCGAGCGGTCGCTCTGCTCACGACGCCGGAGGTCCTGCTCCTCTGCGACCAGCCGGTCGATGCGCTCCGCGATGCTTTCGTCGTCCATAGTCCGCAATCGTAGTCTGCTCGCCAACCCCTGACTGGCACGAGGCCGGGGTGCCAGCCTGAGCAGGTTCGCGAACGCGGCGAGCCCGCATGTCAGCCGATTGGAGAAAGTGATGCCCGGACGGGGCGAAAAGGCCTCGTTCGCCAACACCTGGCCGCGGCCAATAGATAACCGCTTGGTTGACAGTACGCCCGCGCGGGCTTATTCTTAAACCACATGGTTGAACGAGCGGCGCAGCTGGACGCGGTGTTCCACGCGCTGGCGCACCGCGCGCGACGG
>JBPYFQ010000026.1:0-36688 GCA_051985625.1 Solirubrobacteraceae bacterium | reverse complement strand
GGCCGCGGCCAATAGATAACCGCTTGGTTGACAGTACGCCCGCGCGGGCTTATTCTTAAACCACATGGTTGAACGAGCGGCGCAGCTGGACGCGGTGTTCCACGCGCTGGCGCACCGCGCGCGACGGGACATGCTTCGCCGCCTGGCCGGCCAGGAGCTGAGCGTGGGCGAGCTGGCCGAGCCGTTGGACATGTCGCTGCCCGCGGCCTCCAAGCACCTGCAGGTCCTGGAGGGCGTCGGTCTCGTCCGGCGCACCGTGACCGGCCGGCGCCACATGTGCCGGCTCGATCCGGGACCGCTGGCCGGCGCGGACGAGTGGCTGCGGTTCTACGAGCGCTTCTGGAACGAGTAGCTCGCCGGGCCTGCCTGGCGCCACCGTTCGGGGCCACGCCTGCTCGTTATCAAAATGTGATAACCAGCAGGCCGGTTTGGCGCCTGTGAACCGTCGATCAGCGCCGTTTGGGGGGCCGGGGAGCCACCGACGGGCGTCGAGCGACGGGGCTCAGGGGACTTTCACCCCTACGGGGACGTGAAAGTCCCCAAAGCCCCCTCCGATCATGACCATGAGCGGTTATCACATCGTGACAAACGCCCGATCTCGCTTCCTTCGTTGCCCGCCGTTTTTCCGCCCCGGAGCTCGCTCACACCCACGACCCACCCGCCGCGGGAAAGCGACGGAGGCGCGGCGGCCTCGGCGCGGAGTGGGTTAGGCCAGGATCTCCACATACCCGTCCGTTCCGTGCACGCGGATCCGCTGCCCATCCCGGATCCGCTGGGTGGCATGCTCCACCCCCACGACGGCGGGCAAGCCGTACTCGCGCGCGATCACCGCGCCGTGGGTCATCAGGCCTCCCACCTCGGTCACCAGGCCGTTGACCGCGACGAACACGGGCGTCCAACTGGGGTCGGTGTAGGCGGTGACCAGGATGTCGCCCGGTGCGAGATCCGCCTCGGCCATGTCGAGGATGACGCGAGCCCGCCCCTCGACGGTCCCGGCGGAGACCGCCACGCCGACGAGTGCGCCGGCGGGGACATCGTCGCGTCGGTAGGTCCCGGCGATCGCCTCCCCATCGGATGTGAGCACCCGGGGCGGAGTGAACGCCTGGTAGGACCTGAAGGCGTCCTTGCGCCGGCCGATGAGCTCGTCATCGACGTGCTGCGTGCGCGTGACGTCGTGGAGCTCCTGGAGGGTGAGGAAGAAGATGTCCTCCGGGTCCCGAAGGACGTGGGCCTCAGCGAGGCGCTCGGCTTCCTTCAGCAACGCCTGCTTGTAGACGAAGTGGCGGCTGACCAGGCCGTACTTCGGATACTCCCGGTAGCCGATGAAGGTCCGGACCCGGTCGATCGCCCGCTTGGCCTCGCCGGCCTTGCGCTCCCCGTCCGGCAGCACCCGCAGGCGCGCCAGCAGGTCCTGCTCCTTCGCCCACGCCGCCTGGCGCCCCTGCTCGAAGCGCCGCGGGCCGGCGCCGGGCTCGAAGTTGTCGACGTTGCTGAGGATCATGGGAACGAGCGTGCTGGGGCGTTCGCTCCACCGCGGCCGGGTGATATCGATCTCGCCGACGCACCGCATCCCGTACTGGTCAAGCCAGCCCTGAATGGCGTCGCGCGCTTCTCGCCCGCCCGTGAGCGTGGGCAATTCGTTCAGGAAGCTCTCGTGCTCGACGTTCTCCAGGAACGCCACCACGTCGCGATGCGGGCGGATCACGTCGGCGACGTCCAGAAGCGCCAGCCCCATTTCCGAGGTGATGTTGTGGGGGACGGACTGCGTGAGCGTGTCGACGGCGTTCTTCTCGCCCAGCCACGCCTCCAGCCGCTCGTTGAGCCACCAGGTGGCCTCCATCGCCGACATGAACACGGCATGGCTTCGCCGATCGAACAGGATCCGCTTGAGCTCCTGGAAGTCGGCCAGGATGAAATCGAGCAGCGCGGGCCCGGACTTCGTCTCGATGTCGCGCTTCACGGCGGCGATCGACGCCTGGGTGTGCTTGATCAGCTCGGCGACGACGGCCGGATCGGTCTCGACCGGAGCGGCGGGGCCGCCCCCCGGGGGCCTGCCCGGGGCGGCCGGGCTCCCCGGCGCCGGCGGGCTCGAATCCGGCTGCAACGGGATGAAGCCGTCGCGCTCCAGGACGGTCCGCAGCGCGTCCGCGATCAGCGGATCGCCTCTGCCCATGACCTCCAGAAGACCTTCCCGGGCCGCCGGCGACGCCAGTCGTTGGGTGACGTCGACGAACAGCCGGCCACCGGCCGCGTGCATCGGGATGAGCGCAGTGTGCTGCCACACGGACAGCCCCAGCGGTTTCATGGCGTCGGTCATCATCTGCTGATGGCCGACCGAGACGTAGACGTGGTTCTCGTGATCGTCCGCCGCGGGGATCGGAAACAGCGTGGTGATCGGCCGGCTCTGCACGATCTGGAACCCATCGTCGACCAGGCACCATTCGATGTCCTGGGGGTGACCGAAGTGCGCTTCGATCCGCCGGCCTAGTCGCACGAGCCGCACGACCTGCGCGTCCGTCAGCGCCGGTTCCCCCTGCCGCTCCGGCGCGACCGTCCTGGCGACGACCTCGCCGTCGCGCACCGTGAAGGTGTCCGCGTTGATCAGGCCGGAGACCAGACCCTCGCCGAGGCCGAGGCCGGCCTCCACCGAGGCCACCATCCGATTGGAGGTGACGGGATCGGCCGTGAACAGGACGCCGGCCGCGTCTGGGACGACCATCCGCTGCACGACCACGGCCATGTGGACCTTCCGGTGATCGAAGCCGTTGCGCAGGCGGTAGGTCACGGCCCGCTCGGTGAACAGCGAGGCCCAGCACCGGCTGACGTGCGCCAGGACCGCCGCGGGGCCGCTGACGTCCAGGTACGTGTCCTGCTGGCCGGCAAACGAGGCCGTCGGCAGGTCCTCCGCCGTTGCGCTGGATCGGACGGCGTAGGCGCCGTGCTCGCCCAGCCGGGCAAGTGAGCCGGTGATCGCCGCCGCCAGATCGTCGGGCATGGCGATTTCCTCGACGGCCCGGCGAACCTCGGCGCTGAGCGTACGGATCGCCTCCCGGTCGTCCGGCTTCAGGCGCGACAGCCGACCGAGCCGATCGTCAAGCGACGACGCCTGCGCCATCACCCGCCGGAAGGCGTCCGTCGTCACGCAGAACCCGGGTGGCACGCAGACGCCTTCGATCCGCGAAAGCTCCCCCAGGGCCGCACCCTTGCCGCCGACGACCGCAGCCCGAGTGCGATCGATCTCCTGGAAATCCAACACGTAGCCGCCCATCCACTCACCTCCCTCGGAGTGACACCTCAAAACCCCACTCCTGATCATTGATTGCAGCGTGCGGCGGGCGATTATGCGGCACAAATCAGAGCCTCATGAGAGCCTCTTGACTGGTATAAATTGGGAGGTGGGGGTTGGCGTGCAGTTACGCGCCGACGATGTGCACCGCGTCCTCGCCGACGCCGACGACGTCACCGGGGTGGAGCTGACGTCCGCGCCGGAGTTCGCGCTCCCCGTTGACGGTCACCTGGCCCTCGGCAATGAGCGCCTTGGCGTCCGCTCCCCCCGCGGCAGCGCCGGCCAGCTTGAGGAGCTGGCCAAGCCTGATCATGTCGCCCTGGATCTCGATCGCTCGCTCCACTCGGACAGGGTGGCAGACGGCCCCACCGCCCGACTCGTGTCTGGTTGCTGCGCGACGTCTTGACAGAAGAACAGTCTCGATATATCGTTGAGCTATCGAAAACCACCCTGCGCCTCACGCAGGGGAGTGTCAATCACATCGATCGAAGGGAGGCGTACATGAGCAGCCAGTACGTCTGGGATCGTCTCGCGGGTCGCGACTCCAATCTCCGCGCCGCCGACGCGGATCGCGAACGAACAGCCGACCGCCTGCGGACCGGCCATGCCGAGGGCCGTCTGGATCTGTCCGAGTTCCAGGAGCGCCTCGAGCGCTGCTACGAGGCCAAGACGCTCGGCCAGCTCGGCGAGCTGGTCAGGGACCTACCGCGGCAGGAGGAGCGGGACCAGCAGCGCGCGTTCCGGTTCCTGGGGCCGTGGCGCTGGCGCCTGGCGTCGTTAGCGCCGATCCTGGTTGCGCTGATCGTCGTATCGGCGGCGGCAGGACACCACGCCTTCTGGCTGTGGATCCCGCTGGTGTTCCTCGTCTGGAGGATGTCCTGGTGGCGCCGCCGGCACTGGCTGGCAGGTCCCCGGCGGCGCCCGGGGGACTGGATCTGAGCGACGGCTACCGCGCGCGGGTCTGCGCACGGCCGAGCGACCAGGCCGCCGGCAGGAGCAGCGCGGCCAGGGCCGCCTTGATGGCATCGCCGACCAGGAACGGGGTGAGCCCGAGGGCGATCGCCTGCGAAGCGCCGACGTGGAGGTCAAGGGCCAGCCAGGTGACCCCGACGCCGTACATGACGACCTCGCCGGCGGCCATGGCCGGGATCGAGCCGAGCAGCGAGCGATCGGCGCCGCGCTCGGCCAGCGCGCCGCACACCACCGCGCACAGCATGAACCCGACGACGTAGCCGAACGAGGCGCCGACGTAGCCGCTGGCGTGTCCGGCGAACCACGGGACGCCGACGAGCCCAGCGGCGGCGTAGAGCAGCATCGCGGCCAGCCCGCGGCGCCAGCCCAGCGCGGTCCCGGTCAGCAGCACCCCGAGCGTCTGACCGGTGATCGGAACCGGGGTGAACGACAGGTGGATCGAGACCTGGGCCAGCAGTCCGACGAGACACGCGCCGCCGACGACCAGCAGCGCGTCGCGCGCGACGGTTCCGGGTATGAGGTCGGCGAGCACGAGCGGCGTGCGGCGCGGGAGTGTCGCAGCGGTGGTCATGGTGTCTCCTTGCGGGCGAAATCAGGCACGGTCATGTACCCCGGTCCCGACGAGGGTCGTGGACGCTACCAGCGCCGGCGACCGGCTCGCTCCGACGTCCGGAGCGACCCGCGCCATGCGATGAGCCAGAATGGCCGCGATGGAGATCGACGACACGCTCGCCTATCTGACCGGGGCCTGGGAGCTGGAGCGGACGATCACCGATCACCGGACCGGGGCGACCGGCTCCTTCGCCGGAGGCGGTGAGGTGCGGACCGTCGGGCGCCGAGGACGCTACGAGGAACGGGGCCGGCTGCGCCTCGCCGGCTACGACGGGAGCACCCACCGTGCCCTGGAGTTCGTCGGCACGGACGGCGGCGCTGTCGCCGTGCGCTTCGCCGACGGGCGCCCGTTCATCGAGCTCAATCTGGTCGACGGGACCTGGCGCGCCGTTCACCCGTGCCGTCTGGACCGCTACGAGCTCCGGTTCGAGGTGGGCTCTTCCGATCTCCTGCTTGAGCACTGGCGCGTCACGGGGCCGGCGAAGGACTACGAGGCACGGACGACCTGGCGGCGGCGGTAGCCGTCGCGGCCGACCGTGGCTCCGCCAGGGGGACCCCGTGAGCGTGTTCACCGAGTCCGAGTTGCGGTACCTGGCCGGAGGCCGGCAGCTTGGCCGGCTGGCCACGGTCGGCGCCGACGGCACGCCGCATGTCGTCCCGGTGGCGTGGATCTACAACGCGGCGCGCGACACCATCGACATAGGAGGCTACGAGCTGGAGCGGACCAAGAAGTTCCGTGACATCGCCCGCAGCGGGCGCGCCGCGATCGTGATCGACGACCTCCAGAGCAGCGACCCGTGGCGCCCGCGGGGGGTCGAGGTCCGCGGGCGGGCCGAGGCGATCACGCTGCCGACGCCGCTGATCCGCATCCACCCGGAGCGGATCGTCAGCTGGGGTCTCGAACCGACGCACAGCGCCCGCACGGTCGGGGGCTAGCGCGTCCGTGCGCAGGGCCGCCCGGCCGTGCGGCACGGGTCAGTATCGAAGCTCGGCCCAGACCGTCTTGCCGTCGGCGTCCGGCAGGACACCCCATTCGGTGGCCAGGGCAGCGACGATGCGCAAGCCGCGACCAGAGGTGGCCAGCGGGTCCGGGTCTTGGAGGACCGGTCGGGCGAGGCTGGCGTCGCGGACCGCCAGGCGCACGCCGTCGCACCGCTGCCGGAGCTCGACCGAGAAGCTGGAGCGCGCGTGGACCACAGCGTTCGCCGCGAGTTCCGTCACCACGAGCTGAGCATCGTCGAGCAAGCTGGCGCGCCCGACCCAGCGCTTCAGCGCCGTCGCGACGAAATATCGGGCGCGGCGGGGAGCGTCGCCGGCGGCGGGGAACCGGGCGGATATCCCATCGAGGGCATCGTCGTGGCCGTGGGGCGCGGACACCACGGAGGAGTGCAGATGGCACACCTGCTCCAGCGCCTGGGCGAGCTCGTCGCCCTGCACGGATTCGCTGCGATAGCCGCACACCAGGGCAAACGGGAGCTCGCGCGCGAGCTCGTTCCACGCCTTCTCGAGCTCGATCGCCGCCAGCACATCCCCGTCCTCCCAGAGAAGCGCCACCATCTCGCCGAAGGCGCGGACGGCCTTTCCGGTCTCGGTGGCCTGGCGCACGACCGCCCCCAACACGCGCCGGAACCCGGCATGGTCAACGGCGCCCTGGTGGACGAACTGCGCCATGGTCGCGGCCGCGTCGAGGACGATCAGAGAACCATTGAGGCGGCACTCCGCCGGGTCCAGGCCCGCGCCCTCCAGCTCGGCCTCGAGCATGTGGAGATGGGGCTCGGTCGCGATGGCGACCGCGACCGCGCCGTCCTCGATCGCAGCAGTCAGATACCGGCCGATCGTCTCCGCGAGCTCGCTGTCGCGCTCGTAGAACTGGACGACATGCTCGCCCGTCTCAACCACGATCTCCTTCAGCTCGACTGTCATCCGCGGTCCTCTTCGTCAGCCGCGACCCTGCGCGAGTTTGCCGGTTCGCCGCCACGCCCAGCCGGCAGCGGCCCGAAATCCGCCTATGTAGCTTTCCCTGCTGGCTCGTTTCTTACACCTCAGGACGGCCGTGCCGGTCATCAGGCGGCGCTCCCCCCGACACGGAGGATCCGTCCGAGAGCCCGGGCGTGACCTTCAATCCCTCGCCGAACGCTGTGGCGGGCGTGGTCCGTCGTGTCGCTTGGAATTTCGGCATCATGGCTCACTTCAGAAGGCTCACTCGTCGCATGTCAACCAAGACGCCATCCGATCTCTCTCACGCCCTGATCGAGAACCTTGCCGACGCGGTCATCTTCGCGGACCGCCAGGGGCTGATCCGGGTGTGGAACCCCGGGGCCGAGGCGGTCTTCGGCTATTCCGCGGACGAGGTCATCGGGCGGCGCCTGGACGTGCTCATCCCGGAGCATCTCCGGCCGGCGCACTGGGCCGCATTCGACGCGGCGATCGACACCGGCCGCATGAAGCACGGCCGCGAGTCGATGACGACCCGCTCGGTCCACAAGGACGGCAGCGTCCTGTACGTGGATCTCAGCTTTGCGCTGGTCAGGGATGACGCCGGACGCGTCCTGGGCTCGGTGGCGGTGGCGAGGGACATCACCCAGCGCTTCCGGGCCGAGAAGGAGCTGCGCAAACGGGTGGCCCAGCTGGAGGCTGCTGCCGGGTCCTGAACCGCAGGAACGCCGGGACGAAGCGGACGATCAAGCGCACACGGGGCCGGCGATGGAGTTCCGGTGTCATTGCCAGCCAAGACGCGGGCACGCGCCATAACCTTTCCGGCAGCCGGGGAGTAGGCTCCGCGGTAACCGGGGACCCACGATGGACGCAAAGCCTGTGCCTGCGCTGGTCGGTCGTGCCCGCGAGCTGGCCGAGGTCGAGGCGGCGCTCGATCGGCTCGCCGTGGGAGGGTCCGGGCTGGTGCAGGTGGTCGGCGAGCCGGGGATCGGCAAGTCCCGGTTGCTGGCCGAGCTGTGCCGGCGCGGGGAGGACCGGGGCTACCTGGTCCTGGACGGGTGCGCCGCCGAGTTCGAGCAGGACCTGCCGTTCGGACCGATCGTCGATGCGCTCAACGACTACCTGGGGTCGCTGGAGCCGGCCGTCCTCCGCGCCCTCGATGACGCGCTGCTCGTCGAACTGGCCTCCGTCTTCCCGTCGCTGGCGTATCAGGCGGCGCCCGGAAGCGCTCACGGCGACGCGATCGGTCGCTACCGCGTGCACTACGCGATCCGGAGCGTCCTGGAACGCCTGGCCGCGCGCCAGCCGATGCTCCTCGTGCTCGACGACGTGCACTGGGCCGATGCCGCGTCGGTGGAGGTGCTCACCCATCTGCTCCGCCGGTTCCGGGGACCGCTGCTGATCGCCGTGGCCTACCGGCCGACGCCGACGCGGCTGCTCGGCGCGCTGGACGCAGCGGCTCGCGGAGGCCCGGGAACCCGGCTCGAGCCCGCGCCGCTCACCACCGCGGAGGTCCGGACGCTCCTGCGCTCCGACGTGGACGACGCCACCAGCCGCTCGCTTCACCGCGAGACCGGGGGGAACCCGTTCTACATCGAGCAGCTGGTACGCAGCGGCCGGCCCCGCCGGGCGGGCTCGCTCGCCGGTCCCGGCGCCCCTCCGGACCCGCGGGACACGGTACCCCGCGCAGTGACCGCGGCCATCGACCGGGAGTTGCAGGCGGTGTCCGAGACCGCGCAGGTCACGCTGTGGTCGGCCGCCGTCGCCGGCGAGTCGTTCGAGCCGGAGCTGGTCAGCGCCATCGCGGAGTGCGACCCGGCGTCGACGCTGACCGCGCTCGATGAGCTCCTGGCCGTCGACGTCATCCGGCCGACGGATGTACCGCGCCGATTTCGCTTCCGCCATCCGATCGTGCGCCGTGCGGTGTACGACGGCGCGCCGCCCGGCTGGAGCATCGGTGCCCACGCCCGGGCCGCCCGGGCGCTCGCCGCCGCCCACGTCCCGGCGCGCGTGCTCGCCCACCACGTCGAGAGCTCCGCGGTCGTCGGCGACGAGGCCGCCATCGCCCAGCTCCTGGAGGCCGGCCGCGAGGCCGCGCCGCGGGCGCCGGAGACGGCCGGACGCTGGCTGCTGGCGGCCACGCGCTTGCTCGCCCCGGACGGAGACGAGTCCCGGCGGGTGTCGCTGCTGGCCGAGGCGGCGACCGCGCTGGTCTACGCCGGCGCCTACCACGAGGGGCTGGCGGCGTTGGACGAGGCCGCGCTCCGACTGTCCGCCGACCGGTTCGGCGAGCGGGCCAGGCTGGCCGCCCGGATCGCGTTCGCCAACCGGATGAGCGGACATCCGCTCCAGTCGCGCCAACTGGTGCAGCGCGCCCTCGCCTCACTGCCGGCGGACGCGCCGGGGACGCTGACCCTGACCCTGGAACTGGCCCTCGACCACTACTGGCGCGGCGAGTTCGCGTCGATGCATGACGTCTCCCGGGGGGTCCTGGAACGGGCCCGCGCCACCGGGGCGCGGCTGGCGACCGCCTGGGCGGCCGCATTGTGCAGCCTGGCCAGCACCTCGCTGCACCGCCTGGCCGACGGGATCGCCCAGCTGGAGGAGGCGGAGGCGATCTGCGCCGGACTGCCAGACGAGGAGCTCGCGGAGCAGATCGACGTCGCCGGCTACGTCGCCCAGGCAGCGGCGATGCTGGAGCGAAGCGATGACGCGCTGGCCCACGCCCGTCGGGCCCTGGGTCTGGCCGAGGCCACCGGTCAGAGCCCGTTCATTCCCGGCCTGCTGGTGTTGGAGACGAACGCGCTGTTCATGAAGGGCCGCATCGCCGATGCGCTCGCCGTCGCCGAGAACGCCACCGAGGCCGCGATCCTCACCGGGAACGACCAGTTCGCCGTATGGGCGCTGTGGGCCGACGCGATCGTCTCGTCGGCCGCGGGGGAGACCGACCGGGCGCTGGCCGGCGCCCGGGAGGCCGTCGCCCGCGCCGCGCGCGGCGCCGAGACGTTCTTCTCCAGCCTGTCGCGGCTCCACCTGGCCGCCGCCCTGAGCGCCGCCGGCGATGCGGCCGCGGCGCGGGCCGAGCTGGCCGCGTTCGAAGCCGGCCCGGATCAGCGGTTGCTCGACCTGCGCGGCGGCCACGGCTGGGAGCTCCTGGTCGGGACCCAGCTGGCGCTGGAGGACCTGGCGGCCGCCGCGCGCTCGGCCGAGACGGCCGAGGCGCGCGCCCGGGCCAGCGGCCTGCCCCAGCGGATCGCGACCGCGGCGTGCGCGCGGGCGGCCGTCCTGCTCGCCCGCGACGACGCGGCGGGTGCGCTGCGGGAGGCCCGCGCGGCGCAGGCCGAGGCGGGGCCGGCCGGGAACCCGGTCCTCACTGCTCGCGCCCGCGCACTGATGGGCGCCGCGCTCGGCCGCCTCGGTGATCGCGGGGCCGCGATCGCCGAGCTGGAGCAGGCCGAGCGGACGCTGTTTGCCGGTGGCGCGTTGCGTGAGGCCGACCGGGCCGCCCGGGAGCTGCGCCGGCTCGGCCGCCGGAGCCCGCGGCGGCCGCGGAGCGCGTCGACGCGCGCGGGTACCGATGCCCTCAGTGCTCGCGAGCGCGAGGTGGCGGTCCTGGTCGCGGCCGGGAAGCGCAACCGCGACGTCGCGGCCGCTCTGTTCGTGTCGGAGAAGACCGTGGAGAGCCACTTGGCCCGCATCTACGACAAGCTGGGGGTCCGGTCCCGCGCGGCGCTGGCCGCCATCGTCGCCGCCGAGGCCGAGCGATCGCCGGCGCCGGCGACGACGCCGGCCGATTAGGACTCCGCGTCCTCGTCGCCCCGCAGCACCTGGGCCACGTGCCGGCGGCCGCGGTACACGCGGGTGGTGATCGTCGCCTCGCGCGTCTGCAGGGAGCGGGCGGCCTCGCGATACGACAGTCCGAGCACGTCGACGGCGACGACCGCCGCCCGGTACGGCTCCGGAGCGCTGGCGATGGCCTCCATGATCTCCCGGGCGCTGACGCCTGGCTCGTCGTGGACCGGGACGTCATCCTCGGTCAGGCTGTGCTCCCGGGGTCGTTGGGCCCGCTTCCGGTAGCGGCTGGCATATGTGTTGCGCAGTGCCCGCATCAGGTACGCCAGTTCATTGCCGTCGCGCAGCAACCGCGGCCGGCGCAGGACGTTGACAAACGTCTCCTGGACGAGATCCTCGGCGTCGTGCGACGACCCGCTGAGAGCCCACGCCGCCCGGTACAGGGGATCGATGTAGCTGGCCAGGGCCTGCGGGTCCAGCACGTGCGGCCGGGCCGGGCCCTGGCCCAGCGTCGTCGTGCGGGGCGCGACCGTGCGCGGCACGGCCGCCGCGACCACGGGACGGCCGGCGATGACGGAGGTGCAGGCGCTCATGGGATCGGCACCTGGCGCACCTCTTCAGCGACGGTCCGGCGCGCGACATAGCCGGGCAGCAGGGCCAGCGCGGCCTCGCCGTCGACCGCCTCGACGGTCCACCACACGCGATGGCCGCCGACCGCGCAGGATCCCAGGGGCCGGCCGTGGCGCAGCGGGCTGACGAAGCCCTTCCAGGCGGCGACCGCGACGGCGCACTCGTCCGGATCGTGCTGGTGGGTGAGCACGAACGTCGGCATGCACGCAGCCTGACCCAGAGTCCCTGATCCCGGTATCCGGAGATCCCCTGAATCGATCCCTGATTACGTGTCCCGCCGCCCCCGGCGCACCCGCGCGGCGGCCGGTGACAGAACGGGCGCCAGTTCGAGTTCGGTGCCGGCGCTGCGCGGTGGTGGTGACCGCCGTCCATGCGCCGCAAGACGCGCCGCCGGCGGAGTTCCTTTCCGTCCGTCCAGATCTAGATCTGGACGGTGCCGTCCGGGCGCAGCGTCCAGCCGGGGTTGTGGGCGACCTCCCAGACGTAGCCGTCCGGATCGGCGAATGCTCCCGTCGTGCCGCCCCACTCGGCGACCTCGGCGGGGCGGACGATGCGCCCTCCCGCCCGCTCGGCCTCGGCCAGCACCGCGTCCACCTCCGCCGGCGACCGCACGTTGTGGGCCAGTTCGATGCCCGGCGCGCCGTGACCCCCTAGCGCGGTCCACAGGCCGAACACCATGCCCCCGGCCTGGAAGAAGCACACCTCGTTGTCAGGCTGGTGGGCGCCGGCCCAGCCCAGCGCCTCGTAGAACGAACGGGCGCGGGCCAGGTCGTCCACTCCCAGGGTGACCAGGCTGACCCGCTGCTCCATGGCGGCCCATCGTAGGTCCCGGCGCACCGCCGCTCAAGGACTCGTTCGACCAGGGCGGCGCACTGGTAGATTCAGCTGTCCCACGGTGGGCGTAGCTCAGTTGGTAGAGCTCCTGGTTGTGGTCCAGGCGGTCGTGGGTTCGAGTCCCATCGCTCACCCTTCGTTCAGTCAGCGACTAGCCGCCGTCGGTGCGCAGACCGGCCCGGTTGCGCGTGTGACGCGGCTGATTTAGGCTGAGCCAACGCTGGAGAGACAAGGGGCGGGCGTCTTGAACGGGTATGGAATGCCGTGAGCGAAGTACCGGAGCTGGCCGCTGGGCCCAGCGCCTCTGAACACGCTCGGAGCTACATCTCGGCCTTCCTCAGGCGACGCCTGGCCTCCGGCGATCCGCTGGTGGAGGTGGAGTCGCTCACCGCGCAGGGAGCGCTGCTGCTGAGCGACATTGAGGGGTGGACCGCCCGGGTCGAGCAGCTGCGCGGGCTGGGATCGGAGGGGCTCGACGAGCTCGCCCGGGCGCTCAACGCCTACTTCGCCGAGATCGGTGAGATCGTCTACGCCCACGGCGGGGACGTGCTGACCATCGCCGGAGACGCGTTCCTGTGCTTCTGGCCCGCCGAGGACGAGGCCGGCGCCGCCGACGCCACCGCGCGTGCGATCGCGGCCGGCCTGGCCTTTCAGGCGGCGTCGCCCGGCCTGCCGGCTCCGGGCGGCACCCCGGTCATGACCCGCATCGGCGTGGCGGCGGGAGAGCTCCATCTTTCTTTGGTGGGTGGGATCAACGGCCGGTGGGAGGTCCTGCCGGCCGGCCAGGCGTTCGACGACGTGATCGCGACCGAGGTGGCCGCTCCCGCCGGCAGCGTCGCGCTGCCGCTGTCGACCTGGGAGCTGGTGGTCGACCGGGCCGAGGGCGTGATCGTCCCCGGCGGTGACCTGGTGGTGGTGACCGCCGTCGACGCGTCCGTGGCGCCAGGTGTCCCGGCCGATCCCGTGCCCGAGATCCCGGCCGATGTCATCGCCCCGTTCGTGCCCGCGCCGGTGCGGGCCTGGACCGTCGACTCCGGGACCGAGTGGCTGGCCGAGCTCCGCCACGTCACGGTCATGATGGCCACGCTGCTCAACCGGGAGGTCGACCCGGTCAAGGCGATCGAACGCAGCCAGCGGGCGATCCGGGCGTTCCAGGAGACGATGGCCCGGTTCGAGGGGGCGACCAAGCCGGGGATGGACAACAAGGGCCTGACGCTGTCCGCCGTCTTCGGCCTGCCCCCGCGGGCGCACGAGGACGACGTCGAGCGGGCGCTGCGCGCGGCCGAGGCGCTGCGCGCCGAGCTCGACGGGCTCGATCTGCCGTGCTCGGTGGGCGTGGCGAGCGGCCGCGCGTTCTGCGGCCTGTTCGGCACCGACCTGCGGCGCGAGTACGCGCTGTACGGCGACGTCACGAACCTGGCGTCTCGGCTGGCCCACGCCGCCCAAGACGAGATCCTGTGCGACGACGCGACGACCCGGCTGGTCGGGGAGCGGTTCCGCTTTGAGGCGCTGCCCCCGATCCCCGTCAAGGGGTGGGCCGACCCGGTCCCGGTGGCGCGCTTCGTGGGGATGGAGGCGGGCGCGCCGCCGGCCCGCCACGGCGAGCTCGTCGACCGCACGACCGAGCGGACCGAGATCGCCCGTCGCCTGAGCCGATTGACCGAGAGCGGCGAGCCGGGCGTGATCGTCGTGGAGGGGGACGCCGGCATCGGCAAGTCGGCGCTCGTCGCCGAGGCGGTCCGTCTGGCCCGGGCCGCGGACGTGCGGGTGCTGACCGCGGCGGCCGACGCGATTGAGCGCACCACCGCCTACTACGCATGGCGGCCGGTGTTCACCTCCGCCCTGGCGCTCAACGGCGAATCCCTGGATTCCGGCGAGCTGGAGCGTCGCGCGCTGCAGCAGATCGGCGGTCTGCCCGAGGTGGAGCGACTCATCCCGCTGCTGTCCAGCGTGCTGCCCGCCACGATTCCGGACAACGAGTGGACGGCGGCCATGACCGGCGACGTGCGGGCCGACAACACCGCAATGCTGTTCACGCGCATGCTGTCGCTCCTGACCGCGGAGGCACCGGCGCTGCTGGTGGTGGAGGACGCCCACTGGCTGGACTCCAGCTCGCGGGCGGTGCTGCGTCGCGTGGTGGGGTCGGTGCCGCGCCTGCTGACGATCGTCACCACCCGCCCGGCGCCGACGCCCAGCGACGACCACGACACCGTCGTGGCGCTGGCCAGCGACGGGCCGGTGCGGCTGACGACACTGGCGCCCGAGCACACGGCCGCGCTCGTGAGCAAGCGGCTGGGGGTGAGCCGCATCCCGCCCCATCTCAGCCGCTTTGTCGAGGCGCGCGTGGCCGGGCATCCGTTCTTCTGCGAGGCGCTGGTCAAGACGATGCAGGAGGGCGGCGTCGTTCGGGTGGAATCCGGGACCACGGTCGTGGGCGACCTGTCGCGGCTCGACGTCCCGTCCACGGTGGAGGGGGCGGTGCTCAGCCTCGTCGACCGCCTCACGCCGCAGCAGCAGCTGTCGCTCAAGGTGGCGGCCGTGGTGGGGCCAACGTTCTCGCTGGAGACGGTCAGTGAGGTGCATCCCGTGGGCTCGGCGCGCTCGAGCGTGGCCGCGGATCTGGAGGCGCTGGCCACGCTCGATCTGGTGGTCCCCCGCCAGGCGGAGCGTGACCACTCCTACGCGTTCCGCCACGAGATCATGCGCGACGTCGCCTACGGCCTGCTGACCGAGTCCCAGCGCCGGCCGCTGCACCGCGCGGTGGCCGAGTGGTACGAGCGCAACCATTCGCCTCAGGAGCTCGAGCCCCATCATGCGCTCCTCGCCCACCACTGGGCCCAGGCCGAGGACGCGCCCAAGGCGATCATCTACCTGGAGCAGGCCGGGCGCTCGGCGCTGCACAGCGGCGCCTTTCAGGAGGCCGCGCAGTTCTACGCCGAGCTTCGCGCCCAGGCGCAGCGGGGCCTGCGCTGGACGACCGACCTGCGGCTGCGGGTCCTGTGCCAGCAGGGGGAGGCGGCCGCCTACTACTTCCTCGGGGACTTCGAGCGGGCCCGGGCGCTGATCGAGGACAGCGTGTCGCGCCTGGACCGGACCGTGCCCAAGCAGCCGCGCTCGCTGGCCGCGAACCTGGCGGCGGTGGCCGCGCGCCAGGCGACGCACCTGATCGCGCCCGGGCGATATCGAGACCGGCGGATGGCGCAGAAGGAGCTGCTCGACCAGGCGGTGGAGGGCTACAAGACGCTCGTCCAGATCTGCTATCTCAACGGCGAGTCCGGCGCCGAGCTGTTCTACCTGATGCTGGCCGGGCTCAACCTGGGCGAGGAGGCCGGCTCATCGCCCGCCCTGGCCCGGGCGTTGGCCAACGCCGCCACCGCCACCAGCATCCTGAACCTGCGCCGCCTGGCCGACGGCTACGCGGCACGGGCGGTCCAGATGGCCGACCGCGAGGGCCAGTCCGAGGCGCTCGCGTACGTGTGGAACGTCCACGCGCTGATGATGGCGCAGCGGGGTCAGTGGCGCCGGGCCATCGAGGACTCGAGCCGCGCGCTCCAGGTGTTCGGCGAGATCGGCGACTACAACCTGGAGGCCGAGCTGTGGCAGACCCGATCGGCACTGCACATCTGCGCCGGAGACTTCCGGGGCGCCGATGCCTGCTGGCGGCGCACGCGTGAGCTGGCCGCTCGCAACCGCAATCCTCAGCTCGAGGCCTGGTCATTGCTTGACGAGGTGGAGACGCACGTCGGCCGCGGCGCCACCGAACACGCCGCCCAGGCGCTCGAGGCGGCACTGGCCATCGACACACCGGCCAGCGACGGCGGGACGCTGATCGAGAAGCATTACGCGACCTCCGCCACCCGGCTGGCGGAGGGGCGCCGGGCGGAGGCGCTGCAGGGAGCCGACGCCGTGATCCGGATGGTGACCGGGCAACCCGTCACCGGATTTCACTGGGCCGACTTTGCGGCCGGGACGGTCGAGATCTACCTGGAGATGCTGGAGACGGCGGACGACGGCGCGGAGCGCCGCCAACTCGTCCAGCGGGCGCGGCGGGGCTGCCGGGCGCTGCGCCGGATCGGCTGGACCTTCCACGGCATCCGCCCGCGGAGGCTGCTCCTGGAAGGCTGGCTGGCATGGGAGCAGGGCAAGCCGGAGCAGGCCGAGAAGTGCTGGCTGGAGGCCGAGCGCCTGGCGCTGCGCATGGGCATGGACTACGACGTCGCGCGCGCCCGGCTGGAAATGGTCCGGCACGGCGTGGCGGCGGGGACCCCGGAGCGGCGCCGGCAGGCGGTCGGCGCGCTCGACCGGCTGGGGGCGCTGCGCTGGCTGACACGAGTGGAGGCGAGCTGATGCACATGCGGACGATCCAGACGAAGGCGGTGCCGACGGCGACTCCGGCGGTTCTGCCCGGGGTGGAGGCGGCTCTGCCCGGGGTGGAGGTCAGCTTGGTGCCCCAGGTCCAGAACGCGCTGAATCTGTACCTGCCGCTGAAGAACCCCACCCAGATGCCGGGGCTGGTGACGATGCTGCTGGCCGGGCAGCCCAAGATCGATTACGCGCTCAAGTCCTTGCACTACGTCCATTTCGCCCGCTTCCTGCCGATGCCGGACGGGTCGGCGCTGTGGGTGATCACCGAATTCGACGGTGGCCTGGAGAGCTACGTCATGGACTTCGTGGCAGTCCTTGGCGATGCGTTCAACATGATCCTGGAGTTCGTCCAAGGGGCTCCGCCGCTGCCCGTCCAGAAGCACGCGCGGGAATTCGTCGCCTTCGTCCGCCAGCACAACCTCCCGGTCAGGGTGTGGTCGGCCTATCCGACGGCCACGGTGATCGACATCCAGCGGACCGCCAGGAGCCTCTGATGCCTCTCGATCTCGCCGACATTCAGGGCAACCTGCTGCGGGGCTATCGCTTCGGCGACGCGCGCCACTTCGCGCTGAAGATCACCGGCGACGGCTCCGGCGCGCGCCGGTTCCTCGGCGATCTGGTCTCCGGCAAACGCGGGGCCGGCCCTCAGATCACCACCGACGAGCACTGGCCCACCACCGACGAGAACAAGACAATCAAGCCGAGGTACGCCCTGAACATCGGCCTGACCTATGAGGGCCTGGCGGCGCTCGGTCTGCCGCAGGGAACGCTTGACGCGTTTCCCGACGCGTTTGTGCAGGGGCCCGCGGTCCGGGCCGGTCAGGTCGACCCGGACTTCCCCGGCAGCGTGGGACTCGGCGACGTGGACGAGAGCGCGCCGGCGAACTGGAAGCTGGGCGGCACCGCGACTCCGGCCGTGCACATCCTCGTCTCCCTCTACACCGAGGAGAGCCGTACCCGTCAGCTGGCGACGGTGAGCGGGCAGCTGCGCAGGCGTTTTGCCACGGCCAAGCTGACCGAGATCTGGGCCGATGACGCCACCGCCCTGCCCGACCAGACAGTGCACTTCGGCTACCGGGATGGGATCGCCCAGCCGGAGATCGAGGGCGCGCACGACCGGCCGATCCCCGACATGCAGCCCAAGTCGCCGACCGGCGACTTCCTGCTGGGGCGCGGCTACGTCAACTCGTACGGCGGCAACTACATCGGATCGCTGCCGGCCGCGCTGGCCGACAACGCCACCTACGGGGCCTTCCGAATCCTCCGCCAGGACGTGGCCGGATTCGAGCAGCTGCTCGGCGCCTGGGCGACGACCTGGGGGCTGGACCGTGAGCTGGTGGCCGCCAAGATCCTGGGGCGGTGGCGCAACGGCCCGCCGCTCACGCTGACCTCCGGCTGGACGGGTCCAGGCCTGCCGCCGGTCGACGAGCCCCGCCTCAACAACTTCGACTTCGCGCAGTCGGATCGCTATCCGACGTACTTCGACGATGTGGACGGCGTGCGGTGCCCCGTCGGCTCGCACATCCGCCGGCTCAACCCGCGCAGCTCGCTCGTGGCGGGCAAGCCCCATACGCGCCGCATCGTCCGGCGGGGGATGCCCTACGGGCCGCCCTATGACCCGGCACTGCCGGACGACGGCAAGGAGCGGGGGCTGATGGGTCTGTTCCTGTGCGGCGATCTGGAGATGCAGTACGAGTTCCTGATGCGGGTGTGGGCCAACCAGGACTTCGCCACCCACGGCCTGCGGGGGACCCGGGATCCGATCCTCGGCGCCCAGCCCGGCGGTACCGGCAGCTTCACCGTGCGCACCGAGGACAGCCGCGACCCGATCGTCATGACTGGCCTGCCGAATCTGGTGCAGACGCGCGGCAGCCTGTACTGCTTCATCCCCGGGATCGGCGGCCTGCGCTACCTGTCGGCGCTGCGGGGCGGAGCGGGCGCGTGACGGCGCCGGCCTCGGTGGCTCCGGCCCTGACCGCGCAGATCCGTCGTCTCCTGGACCAGGCTTCGCCGACCACCGTGCCGGGCGGTGTGCTGCTGTGGTGGGGGACGACCGCGCTGCCGGACGGGGGCGCCGGCGCGCCGGCGCTCAGTTGGCCGTCGTTTCAGGGGGCGTACATGCGCCTGGAGAACGGCGCGACGGGGCCCGGCGTCGTGCGGCCGTTGGCCGCGCTGGCCGCGGCGGCCGCCGCGTATCGGCCGGATGGCCCGCTGCCGATCGTGATCGCGCGGCAACGGTACGCCGTCCCGCGCGCGAAGCTGGCGGCGGACGTGCAGCGGGCCGCGGCGAAGGGGAGGGCCCTGGCCAACCCCCCGCGCAGCCTGGCCGGTCAGCTGGACGAGCGGATGGCGTTCCTGGCGGGAGGGCTGCTGCACGACCAGTGGGGGATGGCCGTCCCGGCCTACCGGGGACGGAGGGTGCCCTGGCTGGTCACCGAGGAGCTGTGCCTGGGGGATTCGCCACCGGACCACGTCGAGATCGATCCGGGTGACGGCGGGGGGTTCCAGGTGGCGTCGATGGGGGTGCCGGTCGAGGCGACGTATCCCGACTCGGCGCCGGCGGCCACGGTGACGGTGCGCTGCCAGTACGGCGCCGAGACGCTCACGGCCCGCTTCGAGGTTGCGCTCTCCGACCAGCCGGCCGCGCCGCTGCCTGACGAGACCTGGCCGCTGCGGGGCGCGAACGGCAACACCGGGACGGCCTACGTCTACCTCGCCTCGCCCCGGGCACCGTTCCGCCACCCGCTGATCATGGTCGAGGGCTTCCCCGGCGGCCACCCGGCCGACTACCTGTACGACACGCTGGACCAGCAGCGGACCGCCACCTCGCTGCGGGCCGCCGGCTACGACATCGTCCTCGTCGGCCTCGACCAGGGCATGGACAAGATCCAGCACAACGCCGACGTGCTGGTGGCGTGCCTGCGGAACGCGATGGGACGCACCGACGCGCCGCTGATCGTGGGCGGCATGAGCATGGGCGGCCTGATCAGCCGGTACGCGCTGGCGGCGATGGAGAAGCGGGGCGAGGACCACCACACGACCGTGTTCGTGACGCTCGACACACCGCACGGCGGCACGTACACGTCACTGGCCGCGCAGTGGTTCGTGCAGACCTACCGGCCGTACCTGCCGGCGTTGGGTGCGTACGCGGAGCTACTTGACTCGGCCGCCAACCAGCAGTTCGACCTGTGGTGGGTGCACGACGGAGCGGCTGCGATGAGCCGGTTGCGCAAGCAATGGGTGCGGGATCTGGCCGCAGTCGGCGGGTACCCGGACCGCCCGCGCCGGCTGGCCATGTCGTGCGGGCGGGGCGACGGTGTGCGTGAGACGGCGCCCGGCACCCAGCTGCTCACCTGGTCGGGCGAGCCATGGGTCTCGGCGCAGACGTCGACGCTGTCGGCCGGCGGCGGGACGATCGGCTCCGGGCACTGGTTCCTGGCCCGCCCGGAGCTGCGGCCACTGGCGGTTGATTCCAAGATCACCTGGGACGGCGCCCCCGGCGGACAGGAGCCGTATAACGCCCTCGTGGCCGCGCTGGCGGCCGGCGTCGGGTGCGGGCAGGTGACCCACCAGTCGGACGCGGCTTGCACCGTTCCGACCGTCAGCGCACTGGGACTTGACCAGGATCCGTTCGAGCCGGTGCCCGCGCCGGGCTCTGGCCACGGGCCGTTTCACGACTACGCGTGGTGCTCGGCCAACCAGCCGCACCTCACGATCACGCCGGAGCTCAGCAACTGGCTGCTCGGCGCGCTTGGCAAACCCCGAGCAGACAGGCGGTTTGGGCCGATGACCAATGGCTTCGATCCGAGCACGTTCAACCCGCACGACCCGGCGTTCCTGAAAAATCCGTATCCGACGTACGAGGAGTTCCGTACGCAGGCGCCGATCGCCTACGTCAATACGTATGACAGCGACTGGATGTTCTGCTATGCGGACTGCGTTCAGGTCCTGACCGAGACCGATGTGTGGATCAAGAACCGCCCCAGCGGCCCCGACCCGGTGGCCGGACCGTACGGGACGTACGTGTCCAACTTCCCGAAGGGGCTGTTCTCGTCCGACCCTCCGCCGCACACACAGCTGCGCGACATCCTGGAACCGCTGTTCAAGGCGGCTATCACTGACGCGCCCCAGCTGGCCCAGGCGATCGGCACACAGCTGCTGACCAAGGCCCGGCAGCAGGGGCGGATGGAGCTCATCAGCGACTACGCCCTGCCGCTTCCGGCCAACGTTCTGTTCACCCTGCTGGGGATCCCGGACGATCAGGTGATCCGGGGCTTCCTGATGCGATGGGAGGACGCGATCGTGGCCGCCCATGACATCACGCAGACCCAGACCGTCCTGGCGATGGGTGCGACCTCCTCGATGGCGCTGAACTCCTACTTCGAGGCGCTCCTGCTGGCCAACCGCACGCAGCCGGAGCCCGGCCTGTTCGCGGCGATCTGCACCGCATTCGACGCCGCCGGCCTGAGCCCCCAGGAGGTCCAGATGTGCGCCGTCGACTTCCTGGTGGCGGGGTACCTGTCGACGACGTTCATCATCGGCACCGGGATTCTCAACCTCCTCCGGCACCCCGGCCAGCTGCGGGAGCTGCGCAAGCCGGGGGCGAAACCGAACCTCATGAACCGCGCCGTCGAGGAGATGCTCCGGTTCGACGGCCCCGTCCAGGTCATCGACCGGTACGCCAAGATGGACACCAAGGTCGGCGGTCGCCGGTACCCGAAGAACTCGAAGGTGACCGCAGTCATTGGCTCAGCCGACCACGACCCCGCGGTGTTCAAGAACCCGGAGGCCTTCCAGATCCGGCGCGCCAACAGTGACAAGCACCTGGCGTTCGGCGACGGCATCCACTACTGCATCGGCGCGCCCCTGGCCCGGCTCGTCGCCCCGATCGCCATCCAGATGCTGCTCGACGCATTCCCGAACCTGGCGCTGGACGGCGATCCGCAGTGGCAGACCGACCCGTACCTGCGGGCGGTGACCAGCCTGCCGCTCAGCTTCTGAGCCGCGCCGTACCCGGGGATCACTCTGAGCACCAAAGGGTCGGAAAACGGCGCCCTCGTGCTCAGAGTGGGACCGGCCACCCGGCCGGGTTAACGTTTGAAGGGTGCTCGTCCAGCATGCCCCCGAGAACGCGATGAGTGATCCCGGGGAGATCGCTCGCTTCCACGACCGGTGCAGCCCGCTGATGCGCGAACTGCTCGACGGGCTGGCCGCCGCCCCGGACCGGCCGCGGCCGTTTCCGGAGATCGAGGATCAGCTCGGCTGGCCCCGCCGGCGCATCGCCTCGGTGCTCGGCGGGGTGGCCCGGGTCCGGCAGCTGGAGTTCGGCGGACGGCGGCCCTACCGGTTCCTGGACGAGCGCTCGGCGCGCTCGGGGCGCTGGGAGATGTGGATGGACGCCGCACAGGCGGCCGCGGTGCGAGCGGCCGGTGCGGCCGAGCCGGAGCGGGGGTGAGGGTGGCGACCGGCCGATGCCTGTGCGGCGCGGTGCGCTACGAGGTGCGCGGGCCGCTCCGCGACGTACTGATCTGCCACTGCGAGGAATGCCGCCGGTGGCACGGGCACGCCTCGGCCAGCACGGCGGTGGCCCGCCAGGACCTGGTGCTGCTCGAGGACCGCGGGCTGCGCTGGATCGACAGCCCCCACAGCGATGCCGACGCGCGGCGCGGGTTCTGCGCCGAGTGCGGCTCCAGCCTGTTCTGGGACCCGCCGCGCCGGCCGGCGGTCAGCATCGCCGCCGGCACGCTCGACGGCCCCACCGGCCTGCGGACGGCCAGCCACTGGTACGTGAGCCAGGCCGGCGACTACTACGAGCTGCCGGCCGACGGGCTGCCCCGGCATGAGCGCAGCGGTGAGCACGCACGCCGGGCCCACAATGCCGACGCCGACGATCGGTGATCTCAGCCGGCCGCGGAGTCAGGCCACCGCCGGTCCCGCGGGGGACTCGGACACCGCCGGGCCGGCCGGCGACTCGGGCCACCGGCGGCCGGCCACCTCCAGCTCGCCCACCTTCAGCGAGCCGATCTCGACCTCGCCAGCCTTGAGCTTGCGGATGACGGCGTTGGCGATCGCCAGCCGGCCGATGGCGAGCGCGCCGATGGCAAACGCCGCCAGCGACACCGGCGCCATCGCGGTGGGGCCGATCAGGCGGGCCCCGGTTACCGTCGCGCCGGTCAGGTGGGCGGGCGTGGTCTCGGCGGCGGTGCCCCGTCGGCGGGCGAGCATGTTGCGGACCATCTGACCCCTTTCGTTCGATGGACGAGCCCATGGTCTAGCGGCCCGGGCCCGGCGGCGCAACCGTCGCCGCCGGTCGTGCGGCGACGGCGCGATGAGGAGGGGGCGGTCGTAGACGCTCCGCGCCCCGGCCACCGGCGCACGGCAGCGCACGCATGGTGACGGGAGCGCGGGGCGCCGGGTGCGTGCGCCCCTCAGTCCGGAATGAAGGCGAAGCTGTCGGGGTCGGGGCCCTGGCGACCCTTCTCGCCCTTGCCCAGCGCGGTGATCGCCGCCATGTCGTCGTCACCGAGCTCGAAATCGAACAGCTCGAAGTTCTCCTGAATGCGCGACGGGGTCGTCGACTTGGGGAAGACGATGCTGTTTCGCTGGATGTGCCAGCGCAGCACCACCTGGGCCGGGGTCCGATCAAGCCGGGCCGCGATGTCGGTGATGGCCGGATCGTCGAGCACGGCGCCCTGGGCGATGGGCGACCAGGCCTCGGTGCGGATCCCGTGCTCCTCGCCAAACGAGCGGACCTCGTCGTTGAGGAAGTAGGGGTGCAGCTCGATCTGGTTGACGGCCGGAGTGACCTCGGTCTCCTGCGCCAGCCGCTCCAGGTGGGGCACCTGGAAGTTGGAGACGCCGATCGACCGGGCGCGCCCCTGCTGCCGGAACTCCTCCATGACCTTCCAGGTCGAGACGAAGTCGCCGTCGTACAGGGTGGGCAGCGGCCAGTGGATGAGGAACAGGTCCACGTACTCGAAGCCGAGCTCGGCCAGCGTCTGGTCGAACGCCTGGCGGGCGTCGTCAGGCCGGTGGTAGCCGTTGTTGAGCTTGCTGGTGATGAAGACCTGGTCACGGTCGAGCCCGGCGGCGCGCACGCCCTCGCCGACGCCGCGCTCGTTGCGGTACATCTCGGCGGTGTCGATGTGGCGGTAGCCGATCTCGAGCGCCTCGGTGACGGCCTTGGCGGTGTCCTCCGGCGGGATCTGGAAGACGCCGAAGCCAAGCTGCGGAATCCGATGGCCGTCGTTGAGGGCCACGTCGGGAACGGTGGAAACGGTGCTCATGGTGTCGGGTGCTCCTGTCATTAGCGGGTATCGCTTGGTGTGAGTGTTCCCGCTGAAGCCCATAACATAAAATGATGGTTTCGGTAGTTCGATAGCCTGAAGCTATGGACCTGAAGCGGGTGCTGACGTTCCGCGCGGTGGCCCACCACCGGTCCTTCTCCCGGGCCGCGCGCGAGCTGTCGCTGTCTCAGCCCTCGGTGTCAAACCAGGTGGCCGCGCTGGAGCGCGAGGTCGGGACCCGGTTGCTGGAGCGGCGCCCCGGCGGACTGCGGCTCACCCGTGAGGGACAAGTGCTCCTGGAGCACGCGGACGCCATCGCCGAGCGATTCCAGCTGGCCGAGACCCAGCTGGCGTCGGCGGCCGAGCGGCGGCGCACCCGGCTGCGGATCGGCGCGCTGCCGAGCGCGCTGGCCGGATTAGTGCCCGAGGCGATCGCCCGCCTGCGCCGGACGCATGCCGACATGAGCGTCACGTTCGAGGAGGGGACCTCGGCCGAGATGGCCGCCGGGGTCGCCTCCGGGGAGCTTGACCTGGCGATCGCCTATCGGGACTCGACGTGGCCCCGGCCGGACCCGCCGGGCGTCCAGCGCCACCACCTGCTCCACGAGCGCTTCACGGTCGCCCTGCCCCCGCAGCACCGGCTGGCCGGGCAGGACGAGGTGGCGCTGGCCGACCTGCGCGGCGACGACTGGACGGCGGCGCTGACCGACGGCGTGATCGTCCGGGCATGCCGGGCGGCCGGGTTCGAGCCCCACCTGGTCTCCATCACGCACGACCAGCTGGCGATCCGCGGGCTGATCATCCGGGGGCTGGCGGTGACGTTGGTCGCCGAGCTCCTGGCCGACCCGTTCAAGGACCTGGCCCTGCGCCCGATCGCCGGGATGACCGTCGAGCGCGACGTCTACGCGCTGCTGCCGCCGGGCCGCCGGCATGAACTGGTGGAGCCCACGCTGGCCGCGCTCGACGAGGTCGCCGCGGAACTGGTGAGCGGGCGCTCAGTCGGTGCGGCTGGGATGGCCCGGCCCCGGCCAGGGGGCCAGGCACAGCAGCAGCCGTGAATCGCTGACCGCCTCCACCTCGTGGCGCTCGGCCGGCGTGAAGTGGACGAGGCCGTGGGGCCCGAGGCGCTGCTCCGTGCTCCCGGCCCGCATGACCACCTCGCCGTCCAGGACGACGACGAGCGCGTGCTCGTGGACCTGATGGTCGGCCAGGCTCTCGCCCTGGGGCAGGACGAGCAGGATGACGCGCAGGGCGTCGTCGTCCGAGCGCAGGACACGCGGCGCGTGCGCCTCCACCTGTTCGGAGTCCAGTTGCCAGAAGTCCACGGTCGGGGCAGCATACGCCCGGAGGCGGATCGGGGGCGATCTGCTATGGGTTGGGGCGAGCATGGACCTCGGCCGCTTCGGAGTCTGGACCTCGTTTCGCCGGATCGGCGAGCAGAACGCCGCCGAGGCTGCGGCGCT
Organism: Solirubrobacteraceae bacterium; assembly: GCA_051985625.1. Taxonomy (GTDB): domain Bacteria; phylum Actinomycetota; class Thermoleophilia; order Solirubrobacterales; family Solirubrobacteraceae; genus Palsa-465. The sequence goes on along the minus strand of JBPYFQ010000026.1, from coordinate 11,513 downwards.
CGCCCAGGACCTCGGGTTCGGCGCGCTCTGGCTCGGCGGCTCACCGCGGCTGCCCTCGGTGCAGCCGATGCTCCAGGCCACCCACCGCCTGACCGTGGCGACCGGGATCGTCAACGTCTGGGGGTACACGCCGGAGCAGCTGGCGGCCGAGTACGCGGAGTTGGAGCCGGCGCTCCGCGCGCGGCTGCTGGTCGGCATCGGAATCGGCCACCCGGAGGCGACGAGCGACTACGCGCATCCCCTGCGGGCGATGTGCGCGTTCCTCGACGGCCTGGACGCCGCGCCGTCTCCGCTGCCCGCCGAGGGCCGGTGCCTGGCCGCGCTGCGGCCGCGCATGCTGGAGGTGGCGGCCTCCCGCTCCCGCGGGGCTCACACGTACTTCGTCCCCGTCCAGCACACGATCGAGGCGCGCCGGCGGCTCGGCCCGGGCGCCCTGCTCGCCCCGGAGCTGGCCTGCGTCCTCGACACCGACGCGGCCGCCGCCCGGGACGTCGCGCGCGCGTACGCCCAGATGTACCTGGGTCTGCGCAACTACACGAGCAACCTGCTCGAACTCGGCTTCACCGAGGACGACATCGCCGGCGGCGGCTCTGACCGGCTGATCGATGCGGTCATCCCGCATGGGACCGCGGACGACATCGCGGCGGTCGCCCACGAGCATCTGGCCGCCGGCGCCGATCACGTCTGCGTTCAGCCGGTCGGCGGCAGCGGTCTGCCGCGCGCCGAGTGGAGCGCACTGGCGGCAGCGCTGGGACTCGGCTCGTAGCGGGCCTGATGGGGCTGGCCGGAGCGGGCTATTGCCCGGCGCGCTGCTGTTCCTCGACGGTCATCTCCGCCGTGGGACGGGCCTCGAGCCGTCCGTCCGGAATCGGCTCGCCGCTGACGATGGACAGGCCGTACGTCCCGTCGCGCAGCCGTTGCTCCGCGCGCTCGACGGCGGCCAGCTCCGCCTGGAGATCCTGGACGCGGCCCTCGTCCAGCTCGTCCTGGTAGAGGTCCTCGTCGCCCTCGTCGCCCGGCTCGACACTGTCGTCGCCCTCCAGCGGCGCGCCGGAATGCACGCGGAGCGCCTTTTCGATCCGCGCCCGCTCGCGCGCCAGCAACTCTCGTGCTCGTTCGGGCTCCATGGCTCCCAGCAGCCTATCTGAGTCAGCGGGCGCGCCGCAGGCGGGGCGGGCGGGCGCGGAGACTGAGCGCCCAGGCAGCGGCGATGGCGGCGGCCCCGGCGGCCAGCGCCACCCAGGAGCCGAGATCGACCGAGCCCAGGGCCGATCCGCCGCTGGGGGAGGCCGCCGCGGCGCTCGGGATGGCCAGCCGGTGACCGGCGCCGGCGGCCAGCCTCTGGACCGCGCCGAGCGCCGCCGCCACCATCGGCGTGCCCCGCGGCGGCGGGCTGAGCGCCGAGGCCGGGGTGGAGTGAGTGGCCGAACCGGAGCCGATGTCGGCGACGCCGAAGCCGGCCGGCATGACGACGAGCAGGGTCCCGTGGAAAAGGAGCGATAGCTCGGCGCCGAGAAACCGGGCGTAGGCGCCGGGCCTGCCCCACAGCTGGCTGATCGAGCCGAGGTCCGACGGAGTGGCAATGAGCGCCAGCCGGATCGGATAGCCGCTGCGCCGGGCCGACGCCAGCAGCCCGGTCAGACGGGCCTGCTCGGACTGCGAGAACCCGCCGTCGGCGGGCAGGAACAGCGATTGGGCGGCGAGCACGTCGCTGGCCGGATCGCCGTCGGCGCGCGCCAGCGGCGGGGACGTCGCCCCGGCCAGCAGGGCCAGGCAGGCCGTCAGCGCCAGTAGGGTGGCGGCGCGGAGCGGGCGAATCCTGGGCGTACAGTCTGGCAATCGAGATGCGTCAGGTCAGTCAGCGAACGCGAGCGCTCACGGCGCTCGTCGTCATTGTGGCGGCTCTGGCGCTGCCGGCTCCGGCGTTGGCGCACGGCCCGGTCAATCCACCGGCTAGCAGCTTTCTCGCCCGGGTCGGCCACGCCCCGCCCGGAGTGACGGCCCAGGTCGTCGACGGCGATCAGCGCATGTGGCTCCAGGTCGACCCGGCGCGGACGCTCGTCGTCCTTGATTACCGCCAGGCGCCGTACCTGCGCTTTGACCAGGCGGGCGTCCAGGTCAACCGCAACTCCGAGATGTTCTACCTCAACCAGGTGCCGGCCGAGCTCGTGCCGGCCGGCGACGGCCCGCGGACGCCGCCGCATTGGGTCACAGTCACCACGGGGCACGTCTACGAATGGCATGACGGGCGGCTGAGCGATCTGGCCGCGACGGCGTTGGCGCCGGGCGCTCGCTACCTCGGCCAGTGGCGGATCGCGGTCCGCGCCGACGGGTCCCCGTCGGCCCTGGCCGGCGGGCTCTACTACGCGCCGAGCCCGTCGATCGTGTGGTTCTGGCCGATCGTCGTGTGCCTGGCCTGCGTGGCGGCGGCGCTACGGCTGCGTCGCCCGGCGCTCGACCTGCGGCTGGCGCGGGGGCTGGCCGCGGTGGCGCTGGCCGGCTTCGCGGTGGCCGCGATCGCCCAACAGTTGCACGGCCGGCCGTCCGTGTCGGTGGGGCAGGGATTGACGCTGGCGGTCGCCCTGGCGTTCGTCGCCTGGGCGGCGTCGCAGCTCGTGCGACGGCGTCATGGATGGTTCACGTTCTTCCTGATCGGCGCGGTGGCCGTGTTTGAGGGAGCGTCGCTGATCGGCGTTCTGGCCGACGGGTTCGTGCTGCTGGCGCTCCCGGCGTTTGTCGTCCGGGCCGCCGTCGTCACGGCGGTCAGCGCCGGCTTGGGGCTGGTGGCGGTCGTGTTCGCCATGGCCGAGCGTCCGGGCCGCGCGCGCCGGGGGCGCCCCGCGGGGACAGACCCAGCACCGGAGGACGTGGTCAAGGCGTGACGGACCGGCCCCTGACGGCGGCGGCCGCGGCGCTGCTGGCGGCGGCCGTGGCCGGCTGCGCGGCCGTGGCCGGCTGCGGGGCCGGGTCGACGGCGACCACCGGCACCGGTGGCGGGGGCGTGCCGGCCGCGCTGGCCCGCGAGGCGCGGCCGATCGGCCGCGGCCCCCGGTTTCACCCGCCGGTCTCCGGACATGTGCTCGGCGACTGCCGCCGGCCGCTGGGCCGGCGCGCCGGCGTCCACGTCGAGGTGTTCGCCGCCGACCGCGTCGTCCTGCTGGCCACCGGGATCGGCGCGCGTCCGCCGGTCCGCACGGATGCCGGGCGGATCGTGGCGGCACGGTGCTTCGGAGAGCTGGCCACGGTCGATCCGACCGGCGTCGTCCTGGTCCGGCCGGGCGCCCGGCTGACGCTCGGCGACGTGTTCGGATCCTGGGGGCAGCCGCTCGGCCCACATCGGCTGGCCTCCTTCGCCGGCGCCGTGCGCGTCTACATCGGCGGCCGCCGGACCGGCGTCGACCCCCGCCGGGTGCCGCTCACCAGGCACGCGGAGATCGTGCTGGAAGTCGGGCCGTACGTGCCGCCGCACAAGTCGTACCGGTTTCCATCTGGCATTTAATTCCCGGAGTTAGAGTTGCCCGATGGCAGTGCTGGAGGTTCACCAGGACGCGCTTGTGGTCACCCTGTCCGGCTGGGAGCGGGTGGCGGCGATGAAGCGCGAGGTGCGGGTGCCGCTCGCCGCCGTCCGCGGCGTGTGCGCCGACCCGGACCCGTGGAGCGCCGTGCGGGGGATGCGCGTGGCGGGGACCGGGATCCCCGGGGTCGCCGTGTATGGCGTGCGCCGGATGACCGGCGACCGGCCGGATTTCGCCGCCGTGCACGGCCGCGGGCCGGCGGTGCGGGTCGAGCTGACGACGGGCGCGCGCTATCGCCGGCTGCTGGTGACCGTCGCCGACCCGGACGCCACCGTGGCCGCCCTGCGGGCCGGGGTCAGACCAGCACCCGGCGCCTGAAGTTGCGCAGCCCGGCCGCCAGGAACGCCACGCAGAACGCGACCAGCACCCTTCCGCGCCCGGCATGGCTGCCTGATCGCGCATCCAGTCCGACAGCGGACGACGTAACCAGGCCCCACCCGCGTCGGCGCAGGAACGAGATAGGTTCTTTCTGTCGTGTGCAGTCGTAGGATCCCAAGGAAGAGGTGCACCTCGTGGCCGTCAAGGCTGGAGATCTCGAGCAGGACCTGATCGCTTCGCTGGGGGAGTCGATCGGACGTCAGCTGGCCGACCAGCCGGCTGACAGCTATCGCGAGTTCGTCCGCCAGTACTACCACTGGGTCCCGGCGCGGGATCTGGCCGACCGGGAGTCCTCGGACCTGTGCGGCGCCGTCGTCTCGCACTGGCGCACCGCCCGGACGCGGACCGCCCAAGAGGCCAAGGTCAACGTCTACAACCCGGACCGCGAGCGCGACGGGTGGGCGTCGCCCTACACCGTCGTCGACATCGTCTCCGACGACATGCCGTTCATCGTCGACTCGGTGACGATGGAGCTGAGCCGGCAGGGATACGGGATAGAGCTGATCATCCACCCGGTCATCCGCGTCGTCCGCGACGCCGACGGCGAGCTGACCGAGGTGCTGGAGCATGGGACCACCGCGCCGGGATCGATCGCTGAGTCGATCATCCACGCCGAGATCGTGCGCGAGTCCGACCCCGAACGCCTGAGCGTGCTCCGGGCCGGGATCGAGCTGGTGCTGGAGGAGGTCCGGGCGGCGGTCGAGGATTGGGGGCAGATGCGCGGCCGGGCCGCCGCCCTGGCCATCGAGCTGCGCCGTGAGTCGGCGCCCATCGACCGGCATGAGCTGGCCGAGGCCCGCGAGTTCCTGGCCTGGCTGGCCAACGACCACTTCACGTTTCTCGGCTACCGCGAGTACGACCTGCGCGACGACGGCGACACCGGCGAGCTGGCCGTCGTCGCGGGATCCGGGCTGGGCATCCTGCGGGGGAACCCGCGCGAGCCGGTCAAGCCGCTGGACGAGAAGCGGCTGGAGGTGGCCCGCTCCAGCGATCCGCTGGTGCTGACCAAGGCGAACTCCCGCGCCACCGTGCACCGTCCCAGCTACCTGGACTACGTCGGCGTCAAGCGGTTTTCGCCCGACGGGCGCGTCGTCGGCGAGTGCCGCTTCGTCGGGCTCTACACGACGACGGCCTACAAGGCCAGCCCGCGGGAGATCCCACTGCTGCGCGACAAGGTGGAGGCCGTGCTGGCCACCGCCGGGTTCCCGCCTGACAGCCATGACGCCAAGGGCCTGATCGACATCATGGAGTCGCTCCCGCGCGACCTCCTGCTCCAGATCGACGGCGACGAGCTGTTCGAGATCGCCATCGGCATTCTGGGGCTGGGGGAGCGCCAGCGGGTGCGGCTGTTCGTCACCCGGGACCAGCTCGACCGGTTTGTCGCCTGCACGCTGTGCATGCCCCGGGATCGCTTCAACACCGAGAACCGGCTCCGCGCCGGGCGGATCCTGGCCGACGAGTTCAAGGGCGACCAGGTCGACTGGCGCCTGCAGCGAAGTGAGTCGCTGATCGTCCGGGTCGACTACGTCATCCACACCCCCAACGGGGTTCCGGAGGACGTCGAGGTGGCCGAGGTCGAAAGCCGGATCGCCCGCGAGACGCGCAACTGGGCCGACGATCTGCGGGCGGCGCTCATCTCCGCCCACGGCGAGCAGCGTGGGGCGGAGCTGTTCGGCCAGTACCGGGACGCCTTCCCGCCCGGCTACCGGGCCGACAACCGCGCCATCCAGGCGGTCGAGGACATCGACGACATCGAGGAGCTGAGGGCGGCGCGGCGTCCGATCCTGACGACGTACCGCCGCGCGTCGGAGAGCGCGGAGATGATCCGCTGTCAGCTGCTCACCGCCACGCCGGTCTCGCTGTCGGAGGTCGTGCCGGTGTTCGAGCACCTCGGCGCCCGCGTCGTCGACGAGCGCCCGTACGAGGTCCAGCCCAACGATCTGAGCCCGGTATGGATGTATGACTTCGGCCTGCTGGTCGACCCCGAGGGGCTCGACCGGGCCGGCGACGCCTTCGCCGACGTGTTCCTGGCCGCTTGGGCCGGCGAGATCGAGGACGACCGGCTGAACGGGCTGGTCATGGCGGCCGGCCTGACTGGGCGGGAGATCGGCGTCATCCGGGCCATCCTGCGCTATCTGCGCCAGGCGCCGGTGGCGTTCTCCGAGACGTACATGACCCAGACGCTGCTGGCCAACCCGGACATCGCCGTCGCGCTCGTCCGCCTGTTCGTGGCCCGGTTCGATCCCGACCTGACCGACCGGATCAACGCCGACCGGCTGGACAGCGAGCTCGACGAGGCCATCGACGCCGTGCAGAGCCTGGACGAGGACCGGATCCTGCGCAGCTTCGTGGCGGTGGTGCGGGCGATGCTGCGCACCAACTACTTCCGGCGGAACGCCCACGGGGAGCCGCCGGCCTATCTGTCGTTCAAGCTCGACCCATCCCAGCTCGACCTGCTGCCGCGTCCCCGGCCGCAGTTCGAGATCTTCGTCTATTCACCGAGCGTGGAGGGCGTCCACCTGCGGGGCGGAAAGGTGGCCCGGGGCGGGATCCGGTGGTCGGACCGGCGCGAGGACTTCCGTACCGAGGTGCTCGGCCTGATGAAGGCCCAGATGGTCAAGAACGCGCTGATCGTCCCGGTGGGATCCAAGGGCGGGTTCGTGCTCAAGCGCCCGCCGGCCGGCGGGCGGGGCGAGCTCATGCAGGAGTGCGTCTCCTGCTATCGGACGTTCCTGCGCGGGCTGCTCGACCTGACCGACAACCGCGTCGGCTCGGAGATCGTGGGCCCGGACCGCGTGGTGCGCTACGACGACGACGATCCGTATCTCGTCGTCGCCGCCGACAAGGGGACGGCGACGTTCTCCGACTTCGCCAACGAGGTCTCGGCCGAGTACGGGTTCTGGCTGGGCGACGCGTTCGCCTCCGGCGGCTCGAACGGCTACGACCACAAGCAGATGGGCGTGACCGCCAAGGGCGCCTGGGAGTCGGTCAAGCGCCACTTCCGCGAGCTCGGGACCGACATCCAGAGCGAGGAGTTCACGGTCGTCGGCATCGGCGACATGTCCGGCGACGTGTTCGGCAACGGGATGCTGCTCTCGCCGCACACCAGGCTGCTGGCGGCGTTCAACCACGCGCACGTGTTCCTGGACCCCGACCCCGACCCGGCGGCCAGCTTCGCCGAGCGCCGGCGGCTGTTCGAGCTGCCCGGCTCGGCCTGGAGCGACTACGACTCAGGCGTCATTTCATCAGGCGGCGGCGTCTACTCGCGCGCCGCCAAGTCGATCCGCATCTCCCCCGAGGTCCGGGCCGCGCTCGGCATCGAGGCCGAGCGATTGGCCCCGAACGACCTGATCCGGGAGTTGCTGCGCGCGCCGGTCGACCTGCTGTTCAACGGCGGGATCGGCACGTACGTCAAGGCGCAGGACGAGCCGAACGCGGCCGCCGGGGACCGGGCCAACGACGTCGTCCGGGTCAACGGCGCCGAGCTGCGCTGCCGGGTGGTCGGCGAAGGCGGGAACCTGGGGTTCACGCAGCCGGGCCGGATCGAGTACGCACTGAGCGGAGGGCCGGACCAGTCCGGCGGCCGGATCAACACCGACGCCATCGACAACGTCGCGGGCGTCAACTGCTCCGACCACGAGGTCAACATCAAGATCCTCCTCGGGGACCTCGAGGCCGCCGGCGAGCTGACCCCGGCCGCGCGCAACGAGCTGCTGGCCCAGATGACCGACGAGGTCGGCGAGCAGGTCCGCCGGGCCAGCTACAGCCAGACCCAGGCCTTGAGCCTGGAGCTGTCGCAGGCGGTGTCGATGGTGGAGGTGCACGCCCGGCTGATCCGCCTGCTGGAGCAGTCGGCGTCGCTGGACCGGGAGCTGGAGCAGCTCCCGTCGGAGAAGACGATCGCCGCCCGGCACGGCCAGCGCCGGGGACTGGTCTCGCCGGAGCTGGCCGTCGTCATGGCCCACGCCAAGATCCAGATCTACACCGCGCTGCTGGCCACCGACCTGCCGGAGGACCCCTACCTGGCGCGGGACCTGATCCGGTACTTCCCGCCGCCGCTGCCGGAGCGCTACTCGGCCCAGATGCGCGAGCACCACCTGCGGCGCGAGCTGATCGCCACGTCGGTCGCCAACCAGCTCGTGGACAAGGCCGGGGTGACGTTCTTCTTCCGGCTGGCCGAGGAGACGGGGTCGGACATCGCCGCCCTGGCGCGCGCCTACGCGGTGGCCCGCGAGGTGTTCGCCATGCGCGAGTTCTGGGCCGAGGTGGAGGCACTCGACAACCAGATCGAGGCCGGGACGCAGCTGGCCATGCTCAACGAGGCCCGCCGTCTGGTGGAGCGAGCCGCCCGGTGGCTGGTCCGCTCGGCGCGGGGCGAGCTGGACATCTCGGCGATGGTCGATCGCTTCGCCCCGGCGGCGCAGATGCTGGCCGCGGCGCTGCCGGACGTCCTGCGGGGACGGGACCGCGAGGCGTTCGACGAGCGCCTGGTCGACCTGCAGGCCGCCGGCGTGCCGGACGGGCTGGCCCGGCGGGTGGCCAGCATGCAGGCCCTGCTGTACGTGTTCGACATCGTCGTCGAGGCCGCCGCCACCGACCGGCCCCAGGAGCTGGTGATGGACGCCTACTTCGACATCGGCGCCCGCCTGGAGCTGGACTGGCTGCGCGACCGCATCCTGGAGCTGCCGCGGGACGACCGCTGGCAGGCCCTGGCCCGGACCGCGCTGCGCGACGACCTCTACCGGCTGCACCGCGCGCTCATCCGCGACGTCTTCGCCACCGCCGCCCGCGACGGCGATCGGCCCGCGGTCGACGCGTGGCTGGACCACAACCGGCCGCTCGTGGACCGGGCGCTGGCCGTGCTGGCCGACGTCCGGGCCTCCCGCGAGTACGACACGACGACGCTGCCGGTCGCGCTGAGGGAATTCAAGAACCTGATCGCCGAGGCCGACCAGCTGGCCTAGCGCGCCGAGCCCGCGTCAGGTAGACGACGACGTCGATCGTCCAGCCGAGGAGGAACGCGGCCGGTCCGGTGACCAGACGTGCGGCGAGTCGCGCGGCCATCTTGTCAAGCTATCGTCTGCAGCCCATGGCAACCGTCAAGACGAACGTCACCGAGCTCCCCGAGTCACGCGTGCGCGTGGAGGCCGAAGTGCCCGCCGAGGAGGTGGAGCGCCGCGTCCAGCAGGCGGCCCGCAAGCTGGGCGGCCAGATGCGCGTGCCCGGCTTCCGCAAGGGCAAGGTCCCGCCCCCGGTCGTGATCCGCCGGCTGGGCTGGGAGACGGTGTTCGACGAGGCCCTGCGCTCGGCGCTCGGCGAGTGGTACATCACCGCCATCGACGAGGCCGGCATCGCGCCCATCGGCGAGCCGGACATCAACGTCGGCGACGACATTCCCGGCCAGGGGCAGCCGCTGGCGTTCTCGATCGAGATTGGCGTGCGCCCGCAGGCCAAGCTCGGCCAGTACAAGGGCGTCGAGGTTGGCCGCCGCGAGCCGACGGTCTCCGACGAGGCCATCGACGCCGAGGTCGACCGTCTGCGCGACCGCCTGGCCACGCTCGACACCGTCGAGCGCCCCGCCGAGAGCGGCGACCACGTCGTCGTCGACTACCTGGGGAAGGTCGACGACGTGCCGTTCGAGGGCGGCGAGGGCCGCGACCAGCTGATCGAGTTGGGCTCCGGGCGGTTGATCGACGGCTTCGAGGACCAGCTGGCCGGCGCCTCGGCGGGCGAGGAGCGCACCGTCAACGTCACCTTCCCCGACGACTACCCCGGCGACCTGGGCGGGAAGGAGGCCACCTTCGACGTGAGCGTCAAGGAGGTCAAGGCCAAGCGCCTGCCCAAGCTCGACGACGACTTCGCCTCCGAGGCCTCCGAGTTCGACACGCTGGCCGAGCTGCGCGAGGACATCGCCGGCCGCCTGCGCCACGCCGACGAGCACGCCGTGGAGCGGGAGTTCGAGGAGGCGGTGCTGGAGGCGGCGACCAACGAGGCGCAGGTCGAGCTCCCCGACAAGCTCATCCACGCCCGCGCCCACGAGCTGCTGGAGCAGACGTTCTCCGCCCTCGCCCGCCAGGGGATCAACAAGGACACCTATCTGCAGATCGCCGGCAAGGACGAGGAGAGCCTGGCCCACGATGCCGAGCCCGACGCGGCCGCGGCGCTGCGGCGCGAGGCCGTGCTGGCCGCGGTCGTCGCCGCCGAGGACATCCAGCCGACCGACGAGGAGGTCGTGGAGGCCCTGCGGCCGGCCGCCGAGCGCGACGGCTCGGACCCGGCCGAGCTCGTCGAGCAGATGCGCAAGGCCGGACGCCTGGAGTCCTTGCGTGAGGATGTCGCCACCCGCCAGGCGCTGGAGCTGCTCGTCCGGGAGGCCACGCCGATCACGGTGGAGCAGGCCCAGGCCCGGCAGAAGCTGTGGACCCCGGGCAAGGAGGAGCCCGCCGAGAGCGGCGGCTCATCTTCCGGGTCGGGGTCGGCGTCTGGACAGCTCTGGACGCCCGGCAGCTGACCTGAGCGGGGCGCGCTCGCGCCCCTCCAATCGTCCGCTCGTCCAGTCCGCAGATACCCCCGTCGTGCGCCCCTGGCCGATTGCTAGAGTCGGCAGGATTCCACGGCAGGACGCAAAATGAAGCGAGGACGATGAGCCCACTGGTACCGATGGTCGTCGAGCAGACCTCCCGCGGGGAGCGCGCGTTTGACATCTACAGCCGACTGCTCAACGAGCGGATCATCTTCCTCGGCACGCCGGTGGACGACCAGATCGCGAACCTGATCGTCGCCCAGTTGCTGCACCTGGAATCGGAGGACCCCGACAAGGACATCTCGGTGTACATCAATTCCCCGGGCGGGTCGGTGTACGCGGGCCTGGCGATCTACGACACGATGCAGTTCATCAAGCCGGATGTGCAGACGATCTGCGTCGGCATCGCGATGTCGATGGGGGCGCTGCTGCTGGCCGGAGGCACGGCCGGCAAGCGGATGGCCCTCCCCAACGCCAAGATCCTCATCCACCAGGTTTCCTCAAGCTTCCAGGGGCAAGCGACCGATATCGAGATCCATGCCCGGGAAATCATCGACGTCCGCCGCCGCCTGGACGAGATCATCGCCAAGCACACCGGCAAGGATCTGGAGCAGGTCCGGCAGGACACCGAACGTGATTACTTCATGAGCTCCGAGGAGGCCAGGGAGTACGGAATCATCGATCGTGTGATCTCGCAGCACTAGGGGTTAGCCTTTCGGTCGATGGACCGATAGGCTGACTCGCCAGCGCTGGAGACCGCCGACCGAGTCGAGCTCTGGGAGGGGATTCATGGCACGTCCGACCGACTCCAACGAACAGCTTCTGTGCAGCTTCTGCGGGAAGAGCCAGCGACAGGTCAAGAAGCTGATCGCCGGACCCGGGGTCTACATCTGCGACGAATGCATCGATCTCTGTAACGAGATCATCGATGAGGAGCTGACCGCACCGCCCAGCTTCGACATCGAGAACCTCCCCAAGCCGCGCGAGATCTACGACGTCCTCAACGAGTACGTCGTCGGCCAGGAGCAGGCCAAGCG
>JBPYFQ010000025.1:0-5955 GCA_051985625.1 Solirubrobacteraceae bacterium | reverse complement strand
GCGGGCAATCTCATCGGCATCGTCCAGCTCGGCGACCGCCCATCGGTCGGCGGCAACCGCACGATGCCAACTGCGGGGGTGTTCCCGGTGCTTGTCTACGACGACGTTCCCGGGGCGATTCGGTGGCTGTGCGACGCATTCGGGTTCGCCGAGCGCTGGCGGGCCGATGCTCACCGCGCCATCCTGGAGTTTCAGAACGGGGCGGTCATGCTTGGCGATCGCGACCCAGAGGGCGAAGCAGAGGCCGACAGCATCATGGTGCGCGTCGCCGACGCCGACGCCCACTGCGCCCGGGCGCGCCGCGCCGGCGCCCGCGTCTGCGAAGCCCCGCGTGACTTCAAGTACGGGGAACGGCAGTACACCGCGATCGACCTCGGCGGCCACCGGTGGACGTTTAGCCAGTCGATCGCCGACCGGGCTCCGGAGGAGTGGGGCGGCACGTCCGGTCCCGCTCAGCCGCCACCGGCGCCGGCCGCCGAAAATCCGCCCGTCACCTGAGCCGCGCGGTGGTACGGTCCGCTGGCGATGACGTGGCTTCGGGTCGTCCTGCGTCCGGTCGGATACCTGGCCTTCGTGGTGGCACTGGCCGCGCTGTCGCTGGCCGCGCGCGTGCTCGGCGAGCGCGACGAGCTTGGGTTCTTCTCGGCGCGCCTGTCGACGGTGCTGTGGAGCTATCCGGAGGTGACGCGCCGCGGCGTCCGCGCGGCCTGGCTCCTGTGGGCGGTCCTGTTTGCGGTCGCCCTGAGCCCGATCGACCCGATCCCTAGCTGGTGGGACGAGGTCGCGCTCGGCGCGTTGGCGCTTGGCGTGGCGTGGCGGCGCGTCGCCGCCGGGCGCCCAAGCGAGAGTTGAGGTTCGCCAGCGCCTGGTCCAGGCCCACCTGGCTGGGATCCAGCTCCCGCATCGCCACCGCCAGCCGATATTCGGCGAAGTACTCGGGCTCGACGCCGCAGGCCTGGGCAATCAGCTCCATCGCACGGAGCGACGGCTTGTCGTGTCCGTTGGCGAGCATGTTGATGTGGGCGTGGGTGAGCCCCCGGTCGTCGATCTCGCCGATCTCCTGCGCCAGGCCGCGGTAGGTCAGGCCGCGCGCATCCATGAGCGCACGCAGCGCGTCTCCAAAGGGTTGTGAGCTCACGCGACTCATCGATCTGCCGGACACGGACGCATAGCCTGACATATCGGCCTCGCCGACGGCTCACTCGGGCCGGCGCGAGGGCCGCGTGTCGGCCGGGTGACACGCTCCGAAACTTCTCGGGCCACGTGGAGTTGATGACCACGTGCCGTCCGGACCGCATCACGCGCGCGTCCGCGCTAGGCGGGTCGCTGTCGGCGTCGTCGCGCTGGCTCTGATCGTGTGGGCCGGCCCGACCGGCCGCGGACCGGCCCAGGCCGTCGACCCATACCGGGTGGACGTGGTGCAGACCAGCGCCGACCTGTCCCAGCGCCTCACCCCGCTGGCCAGCTTCGACTTCGGCCGGGGGACCGGTGCGCCGGCGCCGGTCATCCGCGTGGACGCCGCCGTACGCGGGCGGCGCGTGCAGGGCTTCGGGGCCGCCATGACCGACAGCTCGGCCTGGCTGATCGAGCACGACCTCGCCCCGGCCGCGCGCCAGACGCTCATGAGCGGCTTTTTCGGCCCCAGCGGCCTGCGCCTGAACTTCCTCCGGGTGCCGATCGGCGCCTCGGACTTCACCCACACCGGACGGCCCTACAGCTACGACGACGTGCCGCCCGGCCAGGCCGACCCCGGTCTCAGGCGGTTCTCGATCGCTCACGACCAGGCGTACATCCTGCCCGCCCTCCGGCAGGCCCGGGCCCTGAACCCGGCCATCGACTTCCTGGCCACGCCATGGTCGCCGCCGGCCTGGATGAAGGCCAACCGGTCACTGGGCAACGCCGGCAACCACGGGACGCTGCTGCCCGGCGCCTACGGCCCGTGGGCGCGCTACATCGTCAAGTTCATCCAGGCCTACCGCCGGGCCGAGATCCCGGTCGACGCCCTCACCCCGCAGAACGAGCCGGCCGTGGCCACCCTATATCCAGGGCTCAACTTCTCCGCGGGCAGCGAGACGGACTGGGTGGTGCGGGACCTCAGACCGGCCCTGGAGCAGGCCCGGCTCGGGCCGCGCATCTACGGCGGCGATCTGGGGTGGGGTCCGACGACGACCTACGCGGCCGCCACCGCGCGGGGCCGGGCCGCGCGGGTCCTGGCCGGGCTGGCCTGGCACTGCTACTTCGGCGCGCCGACGGCGATGGGCGCCGACCGCGCGCGGGCCGCGATCGTCGACGAATGCTCGCCCGGGCTCACGCCGACGCCGATCAGCGAGGTCGTCATCTCCTCGCTGCGCAACCGAGCGAGCACCGTCGCGCTGTGGAACCTGGCGCTCGATCCCACCGGCGGGCCGGCCCAGCTCCCCAACCACGGCTGCAAGGGATGCAGCGGCCTGGTGACGATCGACCCGCACACGGGCAGGGTCACCCCGCGCCTGGCCTACTACCAGCTCGGCCAGGCGAGCGCGTTCGTCGCCCCCGGAGCCCGACGGGTGGCGAGCCCCACGTTCGTCCGCTACCGCTATCCGGGGCCCGGGGCCGACGTCGCCACGCCCGGCCTTGACGACGTCGCGCTGCGCAACCCGGACGGCAGCCTCATCCTGATCGCCTACAACAACGGCGCCCGTCCGATCCAGTTCTCGGTCGCCTGGAAGGGCCGGGCGTTTCGCTATCGCCTCCCCGCGCGGGCGACGGCGACGTTCGCCTGGAACCGAGCCTGAGTTGGATTGAAGCCTCGGGCCGAGATACCGGCTTCGACCTGCGGGCACGCGGGTACCAGGCCACCGTGGGTCTGGAATCCGGACACATGCCCGGCAACGGCGTCCCGGTCCCGGTGCTCGTGGTCGACGATCACCCCGCGGCGCGCGATCTGCTGCGCTCCATGATCGACGGGATCGACCACTTTGCGCTGGTGGGCGAGGCCGCGTCCGGCGAGGAGGCGCTGGAGGCGGCGGCCGAGCTGAGTCCGCGCCTGGTCGTCATGGACCGGAGGATGCCGGGCATCGACGGCCTGGAGGCCACCCGCCGCCTCAAGGCGCGACATCCCGAGATGGTCATCGTGCTCACCTCGGCCGAGGATGTTCCGCCGCAGGTCATCGCCGCCTCGGGCGCGGCGTCGTTCATCCACAAGCACCTGCTCTCAGGCCGGCGCCTCCTGGACGTCTGGGAGGCGCACGTCACGTGAGCAGGAGCTGACGCCCCGGCTCGTCTGCCAGCCGGCGCTGTCCGGCCTCGTGGTCCAGCAGGGCGCGCTTGCGATGCAGCCCGCCGCCGTACCCGGTGAGCGATCCGTCGGCGCCCACGACGCGGTGGCAGGGGACGATGATCGGGATCGGGGTGCGGCCGACGGCCGCCCCGACCGCGCGCACCCGGTCCGGCCGGTCGATCGCCTGCCCGACCTCGGTGTAGCTGCGAGTGGTGCCGTACGGGATGGCCCGCAATGCGCTCCACACGCGCTGCTGAAACGGGGTGCCGGCCAGGTCGAGCACCAGGTCGAAGCGACGGCGGCGCCCGTCGAAGTACTCGTCCAACTGCTTCACGGCGTCGGCGAACAGCCCGGGTGCACGGTCGGTCTCGTCAAGCGGCTCACCTCTGCGGGGGAAGCGAAGTCCGCTTAAGACCCCGGAACGGCCGACCAGCGTCAGCGGCCCCAGCGGGCTCTCGTAGATGTCCCAGTGCGCGGTCATCGATCGTCCTTTGCGTCAGGCGGCATTGTCCTCATAGAACGACGCGCGTGGGCGTCCCGTGAGATGGCGCGCCGGAGCGCGGGCCGCCGCAGGGGCGAGGGCGGCCGGCCGTGGGTCAGATCAGGCCAGCGCGGCCCGGCGGCGGTGCAGTCCCACGTGGGTCCGGTGCGCGCACCGGGCGGCGCCCTCGAGCGTCAGGAACAGCAGGCGAGCCGGAGCCCAGGCGAGCAACAGCACGAACTGCGCCGGCACGACGAGCGGCCCGTAGTCACCGCTGGCGCGCCCGCAGGCCCGGAACGCAGTGGCGAGGGCGACCATGGTGCGCCCCACGGAGCTGGCCAGCCAGACCAGGACGCGAAACGCGACCCGGAGCTGCCACAGGACGACGAGGCCGACGCGGGAGGTGACGATCACCGCCCTCCGCTACCCGCGCCGGGCCGTTCCTACCCTCCGCGGCGACCGGATCCGTCCGCGTGCAGACCGGATCTCACGGCTGTGAATCGTCCAATCCGGGTGATACTCTGCCGCCCGCGGGGCCCTACTGTTAGTCGCCACCCATCGACCGAGAGGCGGCCATGACCATATTTGCGTCGTACACATTCGGCGATGCACTCCTGACTGTTCTGGAGATCGCCCTCCTGTTCATGTGGATCTGGATCGCGATCGGTGTCGTGTTCGACATCTTCCGCAGCCCCGATCTGTCGGGCTGGGGGAAGGCCGGCTGGCTACTGCTCATCGTCCTCCTGCCGCTGATCGGCGTGCTCATCTACCTGATCGCGCGCGGCCACAAGATGCAGGAGCACTCCGTCCGGTACGCCCAGCAGCAGGACCAGGCCTTTCGCACCTACGTCCGCTCCGCGGCGGCGTCACCGGCCGACGACATCGCCAAGCTGGAGGATCTCCACAACCGCGGCGTGCTGAGCGACGAGGAGTTCCAGCGCGCCAAGGACAAGGCGCTCAGCACATAGAGCGGGTTTCATCGGCGGGATCGCGCCCGCGGGTCGCGGAGCGTGCCGTCGACCCTGCGTGGAAGAGTTGGCGGCCGTGACGCCGCCGTCGGACACCCCACGCCTGAGCGCCGCCGCGGCGCGCCGGATCGCGCTCGCCGCCCAGGGCTTTGATCGGCGGCGTCCGGCCACGGCGCCGAGCGCCCGGCGCATGCTTGACCTGGTGCGCCACCTGGGCGTGCTGCAGCTGGATTCGGTCAACGTGTTCATGCGCGCCCACTACATGCCGCTGTTCTCCCGCCTGGGCCCGTACGACCGCGGCCGGTTGGACCGGATCGCCGGCCACGGCAACGGCCGGGTCGACCGCCGTCTGGTCGAGTACTGGGCCCACGAGGCCTCGCTCATCCCGGTCGAGCTCCACCCCCTGTTCCGGTGGCGCATGGCCGACGTCCAGCGCCAGGCGTGGGGATCGATCGCCCGGGTGGTGCACGACCAACCCGAGCTGGTGTCCGAGACCCTGGCGCTGGTCGCCGAGCAGGGGCCGATCCGGGCCCGGGACACCGGCGCGGTCCGCCCGCCGCCGCGGCCGGGGCACATGTGGAACTGGCATGAGGGCAAGGTGGCGCTCGAGTACCTGTTCTTCACCGGGCAGGTGGCGGCGGCCCGCCGGGTGAACTTCGAGCGGCTGTACGACACGGTCGACCGGGTGCTGCCGGCCGAAGTCCGCCAGCAGCCGACCCCGCGCGTCGAGGACGCCCAGCGCCAGCTCGTCCGGATCGCCGCCGGGGCGCTCGGCGTCGCCACCGAGCCGGATCTCGGCGACTACTTCCGGCTGCCCCGGGCGGCCTCCAAGGCGCGCGTGGCCGAACTGGTGGAAGCCGGGGAGCTGATCCCGGTCGAGGTGGCAGGCTGGGCCGCCCCGGCGTATCTGTGGCCCGACGCCCGGCGGCCGCGCCGGCTACGCGCGCGGGCGCTCCTGTCGCCGTTTGACTCGCTGGTCTGGTTTCGGCAGCGCACCGAGCGGCTGTTCGGCTTCCGCTACCGGATCGAGATCTACACGCCGGCGGCCAAGCGGATCTACGGCTACTACGTGCTCCCATTCCTGCTCGGCGACCGGCTCGTCGCCCGGGTCGACCTCAAGTCCGACCGGGCCGCGGGCGCGCTGCTCGTCCAGAGCGCCCACGGTGAGGAGGGGATCGACCGGGCCGAGGTGGCGGCCGAGCTCGCCGCCGAGCTGGGCCTGGTGGCCGGCTGGCTGGGCCTGGAGA
>JBPYFQ010000024.1:0-86857 GCA_051985625.1 Solirubrobacteraceae bacterium | reverse complement strand
GCGAGCTTGCGACCACGAGCGCGAAACCCGAGCCTCATGTGGGGTTCAGAGAGGATTGGATGATGCCGTCGCCTTCAGCAGATCAGCTGGCGTATTTCGGTCCGTTGCTGGATTACACCGAGGACGCGATCGTGGCGACCGACGCCGATTGGCGTGTCACTGTCTGGAATGAGGGGGCGCGACAGATGTACGGCTGGACGGCGGAGGAGACCATGGGGCAGCCCGTAGCGCTCTTGGAGTTGGATGAGAGCGACGAGCAGCGGATGGATGACAGACGGCAGGTGGCTGAGCGCGGTCGCTGGCGGGGAGAGATCACGGTCAGGCGCCGGGACGGATCCAAGGTTTCGGTCGAGGCGATTGGCGTGGCAATCTGCGACGACCAGGGCCGGGTCAGCGGCTATCTGGCCATCCATCGCGACATCACCGAACGTAAGCGTGCCGAGGAGGCGCTGCGGGCCGCGAACCGGCGGACGGAGGCGATGCTGCAGCGGATCAGCGACACGTTCTTCGCCGTGGACGACCACTGGCGCTACACCTATGTCAACGAGCGAGCGGTGGCCATGGCGAGCGAGG
This sequence comes from Solirubrobacteraceae bacterium, assembly GCA_051985625.1. Lineage (GTDB taxonomy): Bacteria > Actinomycetota > Thermoleophilia > Solirubrobacterales > Solirubrobacteraceae > Palsa-465. Next base: position 86,284 of record JBPYFQ010000024.1, on the reverse strand, counting down.
CGTGGGGCCGGGAGGTGAGCGCCGAGGAGCTGTTGGGCAAGAATTGCTGGGAGTTGTTTCCAGAGACGGTTGGCACCGCGTTTGACCAGGAGTTTCACCGGGCGGTTCGCGAGCAGGAGGTGGTGGAGTTCGAGGCCTACTCGCTCGCCACGGACGCTTGGGTTGACGTGCGTGCCTACCCGTCAAGCGACGGCTTGTCGGTCTATTTGCGCGATGTGACCGCGCGCAGACGGGAACGGGAAGCGCTCGCTTATCACGCGAGCCTGCTGGACAACGTTGACGATGGGGTCATCGCGACGGATGCCGATGACTTCCGGATCACCGCTTGGAACAAGGGGGCCGAGCGGCTCTACGGGTTCACCGCCGAGGAGGTGCTGGGGCGTCCGGCGCGCGAGGTCGCGAGCTACCCGGGCGACGCGGCTCGCCACAAACTGGAGCACGAGCTGCTTGAGACCGGCCGGACCAGGATCGAATTCACGGCCTATCGCAAGGACGGCACCCCGATCGAGGTCGAACTGATCGCCGCGAGCGTGAGGAACGATCGCGGCGAGCTCGCCGGCTACCTCGGGATCCACCGCGATATCACCGAGCGCAAGCGGGCCGAGCGGGCCGAGCGGGCCATGCGCGAGGCGACCCGGCGGAGCGAGACGATCCTGGAGAGCACCGGCGACGACTTCATTGCGATGGATCACGCGTGGCGCATCACCTATATGAACCAGCGAGCGCTGGCCGATAGCCGGAAGGCGCGAGGCGAAGAACTGTCACGCGACGACCTGTTGGGGAAGGGCTACTGGCAGGCCTTTCCCGAAACCGTCGGGACGGTGCTTGACCGAGAGTTTCACCGGGCGCTGCATCAGCAGGAGGTCGTTCGTTTCGAGGCCGTCGGTCCGCTGAGCGGGGTGTGGTTCGACATCTGTGCCTATCCCACCGACGATGGGTTGTCGGTGTACTCCCGAGATATCACCGAGCGCAAGGAGGCCGAGCAGCGCGTGGTCGATGCCCGGGAGGCGGAGCGCGGCCGCATCGCGCGTGCTCTGCACGACCAGGCGCTGCAGAGCGTGAGCGACGCCACGGCTCTCGCCGCGATGGTGGACCGTACAACCGCGGAGTCTCCGCTGGCAGGTCAGCTGTTGTCTGTCCTGCGGAAAGCGGGTGAGCAGTTGCGTTCCGCGATCTATGACCTAGGTGTAGGGACCGAGGAGCACAGGCCGTTTGTCGAGCTGCTTGAGCAGCTCGTAAACGAGCACCGGGCGAGGGCGGGCGATCGCGAGATCCAGGTGGAGATCGGGAAAAACATTCCCACCGCATCGGTCGGCGTGGAGGGGATCGAAGTGCTACGGATTCTGGGCGAAGCGTTGACCAACGCGGGTCGCCATGCGGACGCCCGGCACGTTCGGGTCCGCGTGTGGGATACCAATGACGGGCTCGGCGTTGAGGTTGCAGACGACGGTCGAGGGTTTGACCCTACCGCCGCTGTGTCGCCGATCCACCGTGGCATCACCGGGATGCGAGAGCGCGCGGAGCTGCTTGGCGGACGGCTTGAAATTCGCAGCCAGCCGGGAGTCGGCACTACGGTGCGCCTGGAGGCGCCGCTCTCCGATGCAACGAACGGAACTACCTAAACCCGTACGAGTCCTACTCGTGGAAGACAGCGCGACGGTTCGCCAGGCGATCGCGTCCGAGTTCGAGGCGGATCCCAGGTTCGAGGTGGTGGGACAAGCGGCCTCGTTGGCCGAGGCGCGCCAACTGCTCGCGCAGGCCGAGGTGGCGATCCTCGATCTCGGGCTTCCGGACGGCTCCGGCGCAGACCTGATTCCCGAGCTTCGGAGAGCGAACCCGAACGCCCGGGCGATCGTGCTCAGCACGACATACGACCGCAGCCTGCACCTGCGAGCAACCGAGCATGGAGCGGCGGCCGTGCTTGACAAGCTGGCACACCTCGGCCAGGTCACCCAAGCCGTATGGCAGATCCTCTCCGGCCCATGACTCATACCCACAAACGACGAACCCTCCGGCCCCCGCTCACCATCCGCGAGCCCTGCCTTCACTCGGCAATGAGCATCTCGGCACGGACGATGAGGCCCCCCGCTGCATGCGGAAGCCGAGCACGCGTCGGTGCCGCGTGCTCGCAGATCCCCAGCTAATGACCGGGTGCAACCTCGTAGTCAGGGTCGGCTGCTTGCTGGGCGGGCTTGGCGTTGCAAGCACGTTGGTGAATCGTTCGGCGCCCCTCGGGCCCGCGCAAGGCGGGTGCGGTCGGCTCACGTCCGGTGTCGCGTCGCGTGACGGAAGCAGGTGTCCCCGTCACCCGACCCGCGAGCGGGACGGGAGAGGGCGTCGGGGATCAGGGTTCCTGAGTCGAGCTCGTTTTCAATCTCGGCCTCGGTCTTGCGGAACCAGCTGGCCCGCTAGGTGAAGAAGTCGGCGCGTTCGCGGGCGACGATCAGCGCAAAGCGACCGGAGGCGCGCTGCGCGAGCGGAAGAAGTCGGCCTGAAAGTGAGCATCAATCTGTTCGGCTGGCGCGCGGGCGCCTGATCAGCGTCAGCGCCTCTTTGCGGGGTAGGGCGTCGGCGAAGAACAGCCGCAGCAGCCCTTCGTGGCGCGGCTCGAAGTGCTAGCCCTCGTCGAGAATCTCGCGCAGCCGGTGGGCGAACGCCTCGGGCTGGCCTGCGTAGCCGAACTGGCCGTCGAGGAAGCCGCCGTGGTGGCTGGGGAAGACGGCCGCCTTCTGCCCGAGCAGCGCCGCGGTGGCCTCCGAGGTGCGAGCGGTGAAGGTGCCGGCGGACTCCTCGCCCACGGCGATCACGATCCGGGTCGGCGCGGCGGTGAGCGCGGCGACGTCGGGCTTGTAGCCGCTGATCGCCCAGGACCGGTCGGACAGGAGCGGGTCGTCGCGTGTTCCGTCGTCCTCGGCGGACATTCCGAAGGCGCCGGGATCCGGATCGGGCTGCGCGAAGTACGCGTCGGTGAACTCACCCTGCCAAGCGCCCATGGCGATGAAGCCCGCCATGCCCGCGCCGCCGCCCTTCTCCAGGTAGGCGGCGTTAAAGGCGGCGCGGGCGCGCAGCGCGGCCTCGGCGTCGGGCAGCACCCGGATCAGCGGGGGCTCGTGCGCGACCAGGGTGGTGATGTCCTCGGGGTGGGCGGTCACGAGCGCGAGCGCGACGATCGCGCCGCCGCTGCTCCCGAACAGCTCGACCGGGCCGGAGGCGAGCGCCTCGATCACCGCGTGGACGTCCTCGGCCTGGATGACCGGGTCGTGGTCGTCGCGGCCGTCGCTGCGCGAGCTTCGGCCGAGCCCGCGCGGGTCGTAGGTGACGACGGTGCGATCGGGGAAGTGCGTGGCGAGCGCCCCGAACCCGCTGGCGTCCATCGGGTGGGCGATCATCATCAGCGGCGGGCGGCCGTCTGCGGTCGGCAGCGGCCCGCGGACGTCGTAGACGATCGAGGCGCCGTCGGTCTGGAGGGTGTGGGTGGTGGCGGGCACGGTGGAGGCGGTCATGCGAGGCACGCTATCAGGAGCAGTTAGGAAATACAACCATAAGATTAGTTATAGTAACCAGTCTGCTAGCCTGTGGGCGTGGAAACAGGGCGGACGTACGGCGAAGGTTGCGCCGCCGCTCACGCGCTCGACCTTGTCGGCGAACGCTGGGCGCTGCTGGTCGTGCGCGAGCTGCTGCTTGGACCCAAGCGCTTCACTGACCTGCGCGCCGGGGTGCTCAATGCGAGCGCCAACCTGCTCGCCCAGCGCCTGCGCGACCTCGAGCACGCCGGCGTGGTGCGCCGCCGCACACTGCCGCCACCCGCGGGATCACGGGTCTACGAGCTCACCGAGTGGGGCTATGAGCTCGAGCCGCTGCTCGTCTACCTCGGGCGCTGGGGCAGCCGCTCCCCGACGCTGCCCAAAGACGCCGCGATGAGCGTCGACTCGCAGGTCCTTGCCCTCAAGGCCTTATTCGATCCCGTCGCCGCCAACGAAATGACAGCGCGGTTCGAGCTTCGACTCGGCGACCACCACTTTCACATTGAGGTCGTAGCCGGCCGGATCGCACTCGGCCGCGGCACGCCCACCGACCCCGACGCGATCATCGAGACCGATCGCAAGACGTGGGCCGATCTGCTCTGGAATGACCGCCCAATCGCTGACGCGCTGCACGCCGGGGACCTTGCGATCGACGGCAACGATCAAGCGGTAGCCCGTCTCATCGGTCTCTTCCCGCTCCCCGCCCCCGCCGACCGTTCTCCCGCCGGCGGACGGCCTTGAGCCCGTTCCTGCACCTCCCGGTAAAGGAATCCCTTATCGGCGATGGCCCTCCACACGGCGGCTCCTGGCGGCATCGGACTCGAGCATTCCGTAAGACCCGCCCGCTGATCGTTCCCGGGACCGGTCGGCTCTACGGACGCTCCGATCCGTCCATTCCAACGGTTCACCGCGTACCTCTCGCGCTGGAAAAGCAGGTTTGAAGGTCATTGCCCTGGCTTTCCCGCTCCTCGCCAAACCCGCGCATCGGGTGCTTGCAAGCTCGCTGCTAACGGCCGCATCGATTGCAGAACTCCCGACCCCCTAGTCGACGCGCCTGCTTCCACGCAGCAGCGGTCGCCTCATCGCCGAGGGCATGGCCGTGACTGCTCCTGCTCGAAGGCTCGGGCTCGCCAAAGCAGGAGTGCGAACCGTAGTGCCCTGGCGGTGACGAAGGAGCAGTAGGCGCGGCGGGGCGAGCCCCTTTTGTCGGCGTCCGCGCCGGGCGCGGCGCGCTGCCTATCCTGGCCACATGCTCGTCGCCTGAGACAGCAGCGGTAAGCGGCGTCGTGTGCCGGTCTTCGGCAACCGCTTGGTTTGGCGGAGAGGAGTCCTAGTAGGGGACAAGGGAATCGAGATGGCCGTTTCGGACATCACTTCGAATCGCGGGCGCCGACGATGACAGGGCTGGCGCTTGTCACCGGTGCCTCCTCTGGTATAGGTCGGGCGTTTGCCCGGCGGCTCGGAGCCGAGGGGTACAACCTGCTGCTTGTGGGCCGTCGGCGCGAGCGGCTCGAAGAGCTCGTTGCCGAATTGCCGGATGTCGCGGTGCGCCCTCTGGTCGCCGACCTCGGCACCGACACCGGTGTGGAAGCTGTCGCCGAGGCGGCCGCGACAGAACCCCTCACCATGCTCGTCAACAATGCCGGAGTCGCGCACTACATGCCGTTCGTCGAACTTCCGGCAGACAAGGCGAGCGAACTGGTCCACGTGAAGGTCGTCGCCCCCACCATGCTGGCTCGCGCTGCGGTCCCCGGCATGGTGGCCCGGGGGGAAGGGACGCTCATCAACGTGTCGGGCATGTTGGCGTTCAGCGGCCCTGCTTCCCTGGAACAACTGCCGCTTCGCCGGGCGGTCTACACCGCCACCCTGGCCTACATCGTCGCGCTTTCTCAGGCGCTGCACGAGGAGCTGAAATCCCAGGGCCTGCGGGTGCAGGCGCTTTGTCCCGGAGTTGTGGCGACCGAGTTCCACGAACGCCAGGGACTCGACCTCAGCTCCGTGCCTCGAATGTCGTCAGAGGACGTCGTGACAGCTAGCCTGCGGGGCCTGGAGCTGGGGGAGGTCGTCGTCGCTCCCGGGGTCGAGAGGTCCGAGCTGCTGGCCACGGTGTCCCAAGCCGACCTTGCGGCGTTCGGGGCCCAGTCGCCCGAGCTCGCCGAGCGCTATCGGTCAAACTGACTCCTCTGGCGCCCCACGGCTACACAGGTCGCCCCAGACGCTCCCTTCGTGCTGTTATGCCGTGCCCGGAAGCCGGGGAACCACATCGACACGGCGCGGATCTGAAGTTCCCGAAGAGGCGATCCGTGCGGCCCTGCCCCGCCCGCGCCGACCTTAGCCCCCGGGCCAGCAAAGTCGGCGTCGTGTCCACCGTGACGGCGCACGACCGCTCGATGGCGCTGCCCGCGCATCGCCGGCAAAGAGAGAACCAGACTGCAGCGTCCATGCGAGAGGCCACGCTGAGCGGCCTCGCGAAGTGCTGCTTTCACAGGTTCCGCTATTCGCAAACCGGGGCTCTGGTCAGTCCTGTCCGAGCGCCCGAACGTGCCCTGAGTTCGGCTCGGGTCCGTTTACCGCTGTGCTGTCGGGGATTAGCCCGCGGAGCGGTTCGCTGCGTCGTCGATTGCGTCGACGATTGCGTCGGCCTGCCTGGAGAGGATCTGGGTGTGGGTTGCCGGCAGAGTCGCGAAGATCGAGATGTTGTGGCGGTGTTCGAGTAGGGGAGTGAGCGAGTGACGCATTCTTCGCGCACGTTCCTCGGAAGTGCCGATATGGGGTTTGGAACCGATGATGAAGTCGACTGGGCATGTGATCTGCTCGTAGTCGCTGGCGAGCGACGGTGAGATTTCGCTCAGCTCGATGTTGAGATCGGCGGCCTGTTCGGGCGACCTCCTAGTGGAACGGCCGAAGAGCGACATGGTTCGCATCAGCGGCGCCAGCCGCTTGAAAGTCCGACGCGCGTTCGCTTTACCGGCATCGGTGAGTGTCGCGATTGGGAATGCTCCGTCGACCAATACCAGTCCGGACACATCCGCAGGATGCTCGGCCGTGTAGCGGACGGCGAGGGCCGCCCCATGGGACCAGCCGACGTCACCGGATGACGGATCCCGGTGGTGGCGATGACTGCAGCGATGTCCCGAAGGTCCGCCCCGAATGAGTACGTTGCGGACAGACCTGACCGGCCGCGGCCACGGGCGTCGAAGGTGACCGTGCGGTAGCGGCCGTCGATCAAGCGCAGCGCATGCTTCCAGTCGCGTTGGGTTCCGAACCCACCGTTGAGAAACAGCGCAGGCCGGCCCGTGCCGCCGCTGTCGCGGCAAGCGAGCACGGTGTCCTCGTGGGGGATCGTCAGTGAGCGGGAGATGGTGGCCTCAGACAGCGTGTTGGCGGAATGTCTTGGGGTCAAGCGGTGGCGGGAAGGTCGCCGGCGGCCTGTAGCGCGGCTCGGTGGGCTTTCCACTCTGCACCGAGGTCTGGCATTCGATGTGCGAGGAATTCGGCCAGGGCGGCGACCTCGAGCAGGCGCGCTCGGCGTTCGATGGGCGCATCGGCCAGAAGCTGAAGGCCTCGCCGGGCCAACGCCGCCTGCTCGATGTACTCGGATGGGTTTTCCAGCGCGCGTGACCAGACGTCCGGTTGCAAGCGGATTCGCTCAGCGCGTTCGCCCGGTACGCGAACGCGCTGGATGTAGGACCAGCGTTCCAGCAGCGCGATCGCGGCGCCGATGCCACTGCGACTGACACCGAGCGCTTCGCTGAGCCGGGCCGGGGTCTGATCGGGCGGCTCGCACACCACCAACCAGCCCAACAGCCGGCCGGCCATCGGCGGCACCCCGTATCTCCGGGCGTAGAAGCGAGCGACTTCGTTGGCGAATGCCCGCTCATCCGATTCCGTCATCATTTACTAGGATGACAGGAATTCCTGGAATCTCAACATCTGCCTTGAGAGCCATCATGCCCGCACGCGGTCGCGCGTGTCGGAGTCGTCTGCTCGCGGCAGTCGGTGCATCGCTGGGGCTGGTCAGCGCAGTGTGGTGGTGGCGTCACCGCAAGGAACGTCCCTACGGGCCACGATGGCTATCCGATCTTCCCCGTCCGACGCTGAGCAGAGCTCGGCTGCTGAAGATGTTGGAGCCGCAGCCCGGAGAGACGATCCTGGAGATCGGTCCCGGCTACGGCCATTACACCCCCTCGGTCGCGCAGGCGCTCGGCCCTGACGGCATCCTCGAGATCTTCGACTCACGGCAGACGCTGCTAGACCAGACACTCGAGCGAGTCCACGCGCATCGGCTCAGCAACGTCGGCGCGATGAGCGGGGACGCGAGCCAGCTGCCCTACCGCGACGAATATTTCGACGGCGCGTACCTGGTCGCGTGTCTTGGTGAGATCGATGATCGTGAGGCGGCCATCCGCGAGCTTGCGCGCGTGCTCCGCCCAGGCGGCCGGCTGGTCGTCGGCGAGACCGCGGCCGATCCCCACCGTGTCAGACCAGCCGAGCTCTTGGAGTTGACCAAGGCCGCAGGATTGGACCAGAGCGCGCGGGAGGGCCGGGTCAGCTTCTTCGCACGGTTCAACCGACCAACGCCATAAAGACGGCCACCGCGCATTCACCTGGGCGGCTGACGCCACCGGCGAGCAGCTGCTCCTCGCGGATCCACGCTCGTGACCGCGGGTACCCGGAACGATGACTACACCAAAGTCATCCTCGCAGCTAAAACAAGCACGGGCGACACCGCTTGCCGGAGAGCCTCGACAAACACCCCCGCCTCCGCACCCGTACAGACCGCAAAGCGGGACTCAGATGAAATGCACCGCAGCGACCTCCTCCTTGCCAACAGCGGGGACGCTCGATCGGAAGCTCACCCGCGGGTGCTTGCTCGCCGGCGCCGCGATGCGGACACATTGGAAGCCCGCCTTCCGCGCGTGTGGGAGGACCACGGATGCCAGATTTCCGCGTAGGAGCGGTGCCGCTCCGGATAGCCTCGTCGTGTGCCGAAGAGTCGGCTAGAAGCCTTCAGCGATGGCGTCATCGCGATCCTCATCACGATCATGGTGCTGGAGTTGCATGTCCCGGCCGGCACGTCCTGGCATGCGCTGGGACACGAACTGCCCGCGCTGCTCGCCTACGTGCTCAGCTTCGTGTATCTGGGGATCTACTGGAACAACCACCACCATATGCTGGCGGCCGTCTCCCGGGTCAGCGGCGCTGTGCTGTGGGCCAACCTGCACCTGCTCTTCTGGCTATCGCTGGTCCCGTTCTGCACCGCATGGATGAGCGAGCACAGGTTTCCGCCGATCCCGACGGCCGTATACGGGATTGTCCTGCTTGCCGCCGCGATCGCATACGTCATTCTGCAGACGGCCCTCCTCCGCGCTGAGGGCGAAGACTCGAGGCTGCGCATAGCCATCGGCTCAGATGCCAAGGGCAAGCTCTCACCGTTCCTGTACTGCCTCGGGATCGGCCTATCGTTCGCCGAGCCATGGCTCGGCCTCGCGATGTACGTCCTCGTGGCCCTGATCTGGCTGGTGCCTGACCGCCGCGTCGAGCGCCATCTGACCACCGGCCGTGCCGACCCGAGCGAATAGGCGTCCAGTCCACCTCTTCCAGATCCCGAGACGCGGCCGTCGACCTCGCCGGCTGAAACACCCAGTCCCCGCTCGGGCCGTCCCGTCGTCGCTGACGGGCTCGCCGACGTCGCGGCAGCGTGAGGATACGAGCCGTCGTGCGGGGTGATCCGTTGCCTCGCCGCTCGGGGCGACCTGCGATCAGGCGGTGCTAAATGCGTCGCTCGACGTTGTACTGCTCGATTTCAAAGTGGCGGATGCGGGAGAAATCGGCTGTCTCGCCCTCGGGGTCGCTGCTGGCGCGGAACGCGGCGAGGTCCTCGGGGCCAGCCCACCGCTCGAAAACATTGACCCGGGTGGGATCGACCGGATCGGCGGAGACCGCGAAGTCAAGACAGCCCGGTGCCTGGCGGGCGAGGCGCACGGCACCAACACTTGCCATGACGTGGGCGTCTCGGTCCACTGGCTCGAGGACGAGGTGACCGGACACGATGAGCATCCTCCAATTGTGCCGACGACCAGATACCACGATCGTCAAAGGCAGCCGAGCGATCGGCGAGACCGAGTTGTCGCCAACGCGATGGGCCGCGTGACGCCGCCGAACGCTCGAGGCAAGCACGGACGGGTCGCCCCAATCCGCACGCGAGGATTGGGGATCTGAGCGACTGCCAGGACACCGCACCACCTGGCCGGAGCATCTGAACGTCGCCAGTGCACTCGACTGCTGGAGCATCTTCGGTTGCTCAAAGCAACGGCCGGCCCACCCGCCTGATGGGAGTGCTCCGCAGTCGCAGCGAGCCATGCGCGGGCTCCTCATCCGGGGAGCCGCCGCGGCGGTTCCCCGGACAAAGCACCGCTGGCCCGAGGTGTGGCCGGTCGGCCTACCTACCGGTACCGTACGCGGCCTTCAGCTCCGCCGGGCTCAGCGACATGAGCCCGTGCACATACGCGCGCGCCTGTGGCGTCAAGGTTCGGAGGTCAAAGGCTTGGGTGGCTCGGCTCCCCTGCCCCGACCGGGTAGTGGCGGTGTCCAGGTTTGTCCCGACCGCCCACGCACCGACGCCGATCGCGACGAGAACGGCGACGATCAGCGCCACCGCATGCGAGCGGCCGAACCATCTAACGTCCGAACTGGGTGTGGTGACAGACATCTCACGCTCCTGCGACTGCGTCAACAGCCGTCTTCGAGTCGTTTGCTAGTACCAGAGACGCCTCTGTCCGAGACACGATGCCGTCATAGCCCAGGGTCGACAACGGTTCTTGACGCAGCATCACTGAGTCGTCGGTCACGAACTCAAACCGGTCAAGACCACGCTCGCGTGAGCCGTCCGCCGCTTCGAGTGGGCCGGTGGGAGCTGGCGCTCGGAGCGACTGCGTGGAGTTGATATCGGACAGGTCCTGGCGGCGATCGACCTGTACGGGGCTCGCCTGACCGTAGAAGTGGGTGGTCGACGATCTGCTCGCCACACGCCCGTGCCGGGGTGCCTACGGACCGTGCCCTTGACATGTCTCTGCGTCATCGACTAGGTTTCGGTGCAGGACTCGGCGAGTTGCGGGACTCGGGGCCGAGAGCCTATCTGAGGTGAGGTTGTTCTATCCAGGTGCTGCGTTTCGCGCTCACTCAGTGAGTGCCGCGTCCGCTGTGGGTCTCCACTCACGTCGCGGCCGCGGTGGCGGGGCCGGCTCCAAATCTGAGGAGCAAGGGGGGACGGATGAGGATCGGTTTCGTCCAGCGTCGTTGGCTGGGTCTTGCCGTGTTCGCAGCGGCACTGATGGTCTCGATGATTGCGGCCGCGAGCGCGCTGGCGGTGCTCCACCGGCTGCCGAACGGCCAGGTCGTTTCCTACCAGCCGCCGCGAAGCGCGGCGCATCAGTTCCTCAGGGCCGACTCGGTGTTCAACAACCTGGACTACAACGGCGGTCCGGTGATGCCGTCGAACACCGACATCATGCTGTTCTGGAGTCCGAACGGCTACACCGCGTACGGTTCGCCGGGCAACCCGCCGGAGTACGTGACCGGCATTGAGCAGTACTGGAAGGATCTGCAGGCCAACAGTGGGGGACATCAGAACGCCGACTCGACCTCGACTCAGTACGGCGATCTCACGGGCGCGTTCGCGCGCTACCAGGTCACCTACGGCGGGGCGATCCTCGACACCGATCCGTATCCTCCGAGCCAGTGTCCTACCAGCGGCGCAGTGAAGAACTGCCTCACCGACGCCCAGATCCAGGCAGAGGTAGAGAAGGTCGCCGCGGCGCAGCACATACCGGCCGACCTGACCCACGAACTTTTCGTGATCACCCCACCCAAGGTGGCGGGGTGCTTCACCAACGACGCGAGCCAGAGCTACGGTGGATGCTCGGTGGGCGAGCCGGCGAACCTGGCCTTCTATTGCGCATATCACCAGCAAACGGCTGCCTCGCCGATGAGGTTCTACGCCTTTGATCCCTACGTGTACAACTTCAAGTACAACGGGCAGTTGGCTTGTGATTCCGGCAACTATCCCAACGGGCCGTCGGACGGCGCGATCGACGGCGGAATGGCTCACGAGCACAACGAGTCGATCACCGACCCGATCCCGAACGATGCGTGGACGAACGGCACCGGTGCCAACCATGGCGAGGAGAACGGGGACCAGTGCGCCTACAACTACGGCGCGGCCCTCGGGACCCACAACGGGTCCGCGTATAACCAGGTCATCAACGGCCACTACTACTACTACCAGATGATGTGGAGCAATGACTCCCATCAGTGCCTTCAGCGGTACACCCCGCCGACGTCGTTCCCGACGGCCACCTTCACAGCCTCGGCTGGTAAGGGGCTTGCGATGAACTTCAACGCCACTGGGTCAGACCCATCGACCGCCGACTTCAGTTGGCAGTTCAACGATTCGACTCCAGGGTGCACGACAACATGTAACAACACGATCGAGACACCGGCTCCGACGATCTCGCACACGTTCCCGTCAGCCGGCCTGTACTCGGTTGGGCTGGCGGCGTTCCAGAACAGCGGCTTGTCGACGGCCTTCGGCGGGATCATCACGACCGGGAAGAGCGGCTTCGTTCCGGGCTTCACGGACAGGGTCAACGGCACTCAGGCGTCCTTCAAGGGCCTGAACAACATCAGTCTCCAGGCCGTGACGAACTATCTCTGGGAGTTCGGCGACGGCACGACCGGAACCGGTGCTACGCCAACGCACACCTACGCGCACGCGGGCACCTACAAGATCACTGTCGTGGAGTTCAGTGGCATCGGTTCCGCGTACCCCGGCTCTGGAGCCGCACCGATCTACAGCCAGACGATCAAGATCGGATGAGCCCGAACTAGCGCCGGATGACGGCCGCCCCCTCGCGGCGGCCGTCATCCAGTGGGCGCTTGTGTGGCGGGCGGCGACGTGGCCGGGGTATGCTCCAGCGGCACCGCTCACGACGGTTCATGCGTGGGCGACGCGGGAGTCGCATGTCACGGTTGTCTGCGTGGTCTTGGTCAGGACGGTCCTGGCGCCGATTTGGCGCCGGTGTCGGAATCGCCCTGGCCAGCTTCGCCCTGACTACGGGATGCGGCGGGGCGTCCAGCCCTGCGACGACGACGCATCCGCCCCCGACGGCCACGTCGCCAACGTCGCCCACAACCACTCCAGAGACCACCCCGCCGACTCAGACCGGCACCGCTCCGTCCACCGGCACTTCGACCGTCACACGGCCATCAGCCCCGGGCACGGGAACGGCCGCTGCCGCACTCGCGCACCTGCAGATCAAAGGTCGCGCGCCCAAGACCGGATACAGTCGTGACGAGTTCGGAGGAGGCTGGGCCTCGGTAGCGGGCTGTGCCACGCGCGACCGGATTCTGCAGCGCGATCTGACCGAGAAGACCTACCTGGCAGGAAGCACCTGCCGCGTCCGGCGCGGGACCCTCGACGACCCCTACACCGGCACCGCGGTCAACTACGTCCGCGGCGGTGCATCAGAGGTCGACATCGACCACGTGGTCGCGCTGATGGACGCCTGGCAAAAAGGCGCGCAGCAATGGTCGGCGGCCAGGCGGGAAACGTTCGCCAACGACCCGCTTGAGCTCCTGGCCGTGAGCGCGGCCGCCAACCGGGCCAAGGGCGACGGTGACGCCGCCACCTGGCTACCGCCCAACAAGAGCTTCCGCTGTCATTACGTCGCCCGCCAGATAGCCGTGAAACGGCGGTACCGGCTGTGGGTAACGCAGGCCGAGCACGACGCCATGGCCCGCGTACTGGCCAGGTGTCCAAACCTACGACTGCCGGACGCCGGACCGCCACCCCCTGTAGCCGCTCGGCCGGCACGGCCGCCGCGCAGCGCCCGGCGCACAGCTCCGGGCTCGAAAACGGCGGGCTCCGGCCAGGGGCGCCACTTTGTCAACTGCGCCGCCGTGCGCGCGGCAGGACTCGCCCCGCTCAGACGCGGAACACCGGACTACCAGGCAAACCCTCACCTCGACCGCGACAAGGACGGCCTCGCCTGTGAGTGACCCGCTCTGGGCGTGGGCGCCTCAGAGGCCGGCGTTGATCGCGATCGCCCTGGCGCGTCGGCTCGCCCTGCGTGGTACCCGAGGCATCCGGAAGTAGGTCGGAACGGCGTCGGACGTCGTCTGACCGCGTTCCCGGACCCCCGCATTGACGGCCGGGGCTGGGTTCTATCTGAACCTCAGTGCAATGGGTACGTCGTCGGAGCGTCAGCCCGTCGTAGCAATCAGCACGTCGCAATGGGCATGATGCGAGACCCGATTGGGCACCGAGCCCAGCACACGCCGCGCACCCGTCATGCCGCGGTTGCCGATGACAATCATCTGGGCGTCTTGCTCGTCTGCGATCTGCACCAGCGCGTCTGCTGGCTCGTCGGGCCAGACGTGCGTCTCGGTCTCAACGCCGATCCGCGCAAGGCGCTGCTGCGCTCGATCGACGCAGTGCTGGGCACGAGTTCGCGCCTCGTCCTGCTCATTCCCGGCCATCGGCACTCCGACGGCTGCCGCCGCCGCCATGCCCATGCCGTCCGAGGTCTTTCCGTAGCAGCTCACAACGTGAAGCTTGACGCCAAGCAACCTCGCTAGCTCACCGGCGCGGTCCACCGCGAGCTCAGCGCGGTCCGAGCCATCTGTCCCAACGATGATTGATCCCGGTCGTGCCATCCCAACCCCCTTTACTCGATCCTGGCACCGCCTGCTCCCTTGGATTAACTCATATACCGCGAGGCGTCGGTCAGGCGTCTCGGTCGGCCGCCGCCCGCATCGCTTCGGTGATGACTTGCGTTTGATCCGCGTCGGCGCCCTGCGGATAGGCCACGCGCTGTTCGTCGAGGACGACGAGCGTCGCGCCGGTGTCGGGGTACTCGACGACGTCGGGGCGGTTGGTCGTGGAAACCAGGAGGTAGCGAACGGGGGCGTCGGAGCGGTTGACCAAGCTATGGGCACCCACGTGGCCCCGAGCGAACGCAATCACCGCGCCAGCCGCCAGGAGCTGCGTCCCTTCCGGGCTGCGCAGCGTGGGCGTCCCGGAGAGGACGAGCAGTAGCTCCTCGTTGGCGTGGTGGACATGCAAAGGCGAGCCCACGGCGCCCGGATCAAGCTCATAGAGATTGGCAGCGAGCTCCCGGGCCCCAGCCTGAGCGCCCACAGGAGCGACGTGGCGACCAGGATATTTGGCCGCATCCCACCGGGGCTGCTGGAGGTCAACGGGCATCGGATAACCGTAACGATCTCCGGCCCGCGGCCTCACTCGCAGAGCCTCAAGTGCTCCTACCGCCCTCGGGCCTGCTCCAGGTTCGACTGGTGGGGGCCCGAGAGCCAGTCCGCATCCGGACCCAGACGGGCGTCGACCGGATCCTCGCCTCGTCGCAGCGCATCGATGTAGGCGCGATCGGCCGCGACCCGGGCCGCCACCTCGGGACCCTGGGCAACCGCGCCGTGGCCGGGGATCACGACATCGACGTGCCTGGCGGCCTCGCCCAGCCGGTCCAGTGCTGTCTCGTAGGCGCCCACCTGATCGGGACGGCGAGCGTCGAGGAGCGGGATCAGGACGTCGGAGAGCATGTCGCCGGCGAGCAGGACGCCACGGTCGGCGAGGAGGACCGCCGCGTGGCCGATGGCGTGCGCCTGATGCTCGACGATCTCCCCCGGCACCGGTCCGCCGTCCGCGGGCAGCGGGGTGACGAGCGCGATCAGCTTTAGAGGGATGCCCGACGCGCTCTCCGCCGCCATCGCCTGCGCCCGCTCTCGGGCTGCACTGGCAGCATTGGCGCCGGCAGCGGTGGCGTAGCGCGGCACGTCCCCGAACCGGGCATGCCAGAGCAGGTGGTCCCAGTGGGGATGGGTGGAGAATCCGGCGACCACCGGAATGCCGAGCCGGTCCAGGTCATCTGCGAGCTGGTTCAGCTCGGAACCGTCGATTCCGGGATCGACCAGAATCAGGCCGTCCTGCCCGCGGACCACGATGGAGTTGGTCCAGACCCACGCACTCTGCCGGACCCAGACCCCGTCGGCTACCTGAGTCAACATCGGTTCACTGTGTCAGGTATCTCGCCCCGGGCGCAAGCGGGCGATCGTGGCCTCAGAGGGGGCGGCCGAGGAACGCCTCCAGCGCGAGCCAGGTGGCCGCGTGCGCCAGGGGTCCGATGCGGATGAGGCCACCGTCGGCGTCATGCTTGACGGTCGCAGAGAGCCCCAGCTTTTCCAGCCGCGTGTGCTGGACATGGGCCCGCTCTACGCCGGTCAGGCCGTGATAGTGAGCGTCGATCCCGTAGCGGCCGCCCTCGACGGGCCACACCGACAGACGGTCTGGCGCCCATACCGGCCCGGTCTCGGCGGGCAGGGGCGTGTACGGCACCAGGTCGGCGCGAGCGTTTCGCGAGGTGGTGCTGGTATGCGCCGACCAGTGACGCTCGTTGGGAATGTCCCGGCCGTTGTCCCTGCGCCACATGCCCATTGCGGCTATGTCGGTACAACCACTCCGATCCGTTCCTAGGAGGCCGAGATGTCCGAACGAACGTCCAGTCCGAAGGCGGTTTACGCGCGCATGTGCACGATCAATACGCTGCGCGCCGCGTGTGCTGCGACGGCGCCGGCCACGCTGCCGATGAAAACGCCGGCAAGACCGCGCCTGCCGTGGGAACCGAGAACGATCAGGCTCGCATCGCGTTCGTCGGCCACGCGGACGATCCCCTTCCACGTGTCCGCTTCCTTGAGCGCGAGACTCTGCGCACGGAAGCCGGCGGCTTGCGCCATCGAGGCTCCCTGCGCGGCGGTTTCCTCGGCAGCTCTTCTGACCTCTTCGCTTGCCGCCGCGTCGAACTTGACGTTGCTCGGTGGGACGAACCCAACTCTGAACGGCACCCATACGGTGAGCACGACGGCGTCCCGGCCGAGGTCAAGCTGGCGGCCCGCCTCTTGGATTGCGAGCCCGCCCAGATCCGAGCCATCGTAGGCGAACAGCACGGGGCCGAGATCGTTGCGACTCATGTCGCGGCGCCAGCCGAACGGTCGGCCTCGGCCCCGGCCCCGGCCGAGCTCCCCTCCCGCGGGCCCCCGTATTGTCCGCCCGCGTCACAGGCGAGCGGTTCGGTGAGAACGGTCGCCCGGGACGAGTCGCGGATTCTGTCCAGCAGGGGCGGTGAGTACCAAGCCGGGGCTTCACCGCTCATCCAGACCTCCACCGCAGGTGCCGGCGGGCGCAGCCCACCCAGCGCGTACAGGGAGACCGCAACCAGCGTGCCTGTGCACGCGATCCCGAAGCAGATCCACAACGCAGCGTGAGTCCCGCTCACCGGGCTCCCTCCAACGGTCGAGGCGACGTGCGCCAATATCGGCGCGACCATGAATGCCGCGACCGCCCGAAGCAGCTCGATGATCGCGAACACTCGCTGCAGGGCGTTATTGCGCAGCGAGAATCCGGCGATGAAGAGCGCGGGCGCCACCGACCCGCCGACGCCCAGTCCGATCAGTCCAGAGCCGAGCGCCATGTGCCCCGATGTGGGCGGCAGCTGTGACTGAAGTACCAGGATCCCGGCGATCAGCGAGATCATCCCGCCGAGCACCAAGTAGTGAAGACCGCGGGTCCGAAAGACCAGTCCCAGCAGGACTGCGGTGATCAGCGCCGCAATGAACTCAGGGAACTGAAGCAGCCCCAGGTGCACGGGAGTGAACTGGTGCGTGAGCAGGACGGCGGCCAGGGCGACGGCGGATATCGAACTCGCCGCGGCGCACATGGCGACCACGATCCCGCTGACCGGAAGCGTGCTCCCGAGCGGGCGAATGCACAGCAGTGGCCGCTTGGCCCGATACTGGTACACGAAAAGAACGACGATCAACGCGAGTCCGGCCACCAGCGGCACCAGCGTGACGACGTCTAGAAACGGGTGAGTGAGCAGCTCCGAGGCGCCAAAGAACAGGGCCACACAGCCCGCGGCGGCCAGGACGACGGGGAGAGGGTTGCGCGTGGCGCTGGGGTCAGCCGGCGGGGCGTCCTGAAAGGTCAGCAACGACAGCACCAGGGCCGCCGCGGCGATGCCGGCGATGATCCAGAACAAGGGACGCCATCCGTTGGCTTGGGCCTGGATGCCGCCCACCAGCGGCCCCAGCGCGACCGCTCCGAAAATGCAAACGTTGAGGATCATCGCCGTCCAGCGCAGCTTCGAGACCGAGAACGCGACGACGAGTGGCGGGACGGCCGCAATCAGGAGCAGGCTGGTGCACAGGCCCTGCAACACGTGGCCCACGATGAAGAAACCGGCGTCGGGAGCGGCCGCTGCGAGCACGGAGCCGAGCACCAGCAGCGCGGCGTAGAGGACCAGCATCCGCCGCTGCGGAAGATGCTGGGCCAACAGCACGGCCAGGACCGTCCCCACGGCGTAGCCGGCATTCGCCATCCCCGAGGTGAGGCTCATCGCCTGGGGACTCATGTGCAGGTCCCGCGCGATGATGGGAGTGATCGGCTGCAGTGCCGCCGAGAGCACCAGGTACGGGACCAGGGCGAAGATCACCATGGCCGCGGCCGCCGGATAGCGCCCGGTCCAAGGCCCTTGTCTCATCAGTCGATCTCCCAGTCCACAGCGACTGCCCCAATCATATGCGCGCCGTGCGCCGACCAGCCGGCCGTGGCGCTGCCCGGCTCGGCGAGCTGCTGAAAACGGTTGAGAGGCGAGAGCGGATCGCGACCGACCAGTCCGCGCCGGAACGACCGACCGCGGGACGCGCACCGGGATCACCGCGGGTCAGCTGAACGTCTCGGCTCAGAAGCGCACAGCGACTGCCCTCCACGCGCTCAAGGGTGCCGGCGTACCACCCTCGGGTGGTTGTGAGGAGAGCCGTGACGGGTGAGCCTTTCAGTCATGTTCAGGCATCTCTCCCACACCACACTCATCGGCGTCGCCATCGTGCTGGCTGGTTTGACCGGGGCAGCGAGCGCTATCGGCGAGCCGTCGGGGGTCGCGCAGGCCAGCACCCTCAGGCCGTGCCGCACCTCCGATCTGAGCGCGCGCATCGTCGCGGGCTCTCCGGGGGCGGGTCAGCGCTACGCCACTCTCCTGCTCACCAACCGGTCGCGTCACACCTGTCACACGTACGGCTATGTGGGCATGCTGTTCCTCGACGCTCACGGCCGAGCAGTGGTCACCGACGTCGTGCGTGACCACTACACCAATCCGCACCGTGTCGTGCTCGCGCCCGGCCGCCGCGCCGCCGCCGTCCTGCACTGGACGGTCGTCCAGGGCACGGGGGACGGCCGCGGGCCCTGCGTGACGCCGCCCCGGAGGGTTGAGATCACTCCGCCGGACGAGTTCTCGCATCTGACGATCCGTTGGCGCGGCGGCGTGGTTTGCCAGCGTGGTCGCATCGATGTGACCCCGCTCGTGTACGCGGGTTGAACCCGGGCGGCGCGCCGGTCAGTCCGCGACCGGCGCGCCGAGGCCGGCGCGCCGGTCAGTCCGCGGGCGGTGCGCCGAGGCCCGCCCGCAGCGCGCGCTCGGCCAGCTCCAGCCGCTTGCTGTTCTGAGGCAGGTCGGCCACTCCGAAGCGCTCGCTCAGGATCCGGAGCTGGCCCTTGACGCCCTCTACGCTCAGGTGGACGGCCTCGGCGATCTCGCGGTTGCTGGCCGGCGAGGTGATCCCTCCCGCGGCGACAAGCGGCCGGCACAGCGCGGCCAGGATCCGCCTCTGGGTGGGGGTGAGCTCGTCGGGTACGGGAACATCGGCGGCAGCAACAGTGGCTTTACCCGGCTGGGCCACCGGCGCGGCGAAGAGGAGGAGCGTGCGCCCCAGGCGCACGCAGTCGCCGTCGCGCAGGCGCCGCCGGCCGTATACCGGACGGCCGTTCACGAAGGTTCCGTTGCGGGAGAGCCCGTCGTCGGCCACCGCCCACTGGCCGGCCACCAGCTCGAGCTCGGCGTGCGCGCGAGAGATCTCCTGGTCCCAGGCCAGCGCAACGTCGTTGGCCGGGTCGCGGCCAAGGGTGAAGCGCGCCTGACCTGTGGTCAAGCTCACGATCTGCATCTCGTCGGCGTCGTCGCGGAAGAGCAGGAACGGCACGCCCGTGCGCTCGGCAGCCAGGCGCGCGGAGAGCTCGCGCGCGGTGCGGGGGCGAGGAGCCGGGCGGTCGTCGTTCGCGGTCATCGTGCGGTCAGTGATTGCGCCACGGCCAACGCGACTGCCGCAGCGGCATGCACGGTATCTGCGCGCCCGTAGACCGCATAGCCGGTGGTACCCAGCTTCTGGAAGATGTCGATTCGCGCAGGATGCGGTTCGCCGTTGAGCGTGAACTGCCACACCACGGCGGGTCGGCCGGCGAGGGTCGAGCTCGAGAATGAGACGCGCGTGTAGCCGGGCGTGCGGGCGGCGGTCGCGGCCTCGACGCTGGCGGCTCGCTGCCCGGGAGTCAGCGGGTCGTGCGGCGTGCGGTCGACGTCGACCATTTCCGTCCCGTTCGGGCTGACCACGGCCGTGCGGAAGTAGGCTCCGCCGCCCTCCGGGCGCTCGGCCTCGACAACACCCCAGCCGCGGGGGTAGCGGAAGCTCCCAGCGGGGCCCGCGTAGAGCTGCGGGCCCGCGGCCGTGGCGCTGCGGGCGACCGACGCGGTGTGCGACGACTGCGAGCGCCCCGTGAGCACCGCCGCTAGGCCACCGGCGGCGCCCGCGACGACGATGATCACGAGCACGCCGCGGGTGACGCGACGGCCCGTGCCCGCCGGCCTCGCAACGGCCGGGGAGCGGGGGGCGGGTTCTGGCGGGGGCGCGGGCGCGAACGACGCCGGCACCGACCGTGCGGGCCCTGAGGCGCCCGGTCGATCGAGCGCGCCCCGGGCGGCCCGGGCCAGCTCGCCCGCGCTGGCGAAGCGCTCCTCGGGCCGCTTGGCCATCCCCCGCGCGATGACGGCGTTCAGGCCGGCCATCTCCGCCCCACCCGGTAGCACCGGCGGCGGGGCGGTCAGGTGGGCGCGCGCCGTGTCCGTGGGGTTCTCGGCGGGGAATGGCGGATGGCCGACCAGTGACGCGTACAGGAGGGCGGCGAGCGCATACACGTCAGCCCGCAGATCGACCGGGCGGCCCCTGACCTGCTCGGGCGCGACGTAGTCGACCGTGCCCACCCACTCGCCGACGCGCGTGATGGCGGTGGCGCCGGACACCCGGCGCATCAGCCCAAAGTCGGACAGGTACGCGTGCTCGCCCGATGCGCTGGGTTCGACGAGCACGTTGCCCGGCTTGACGTCCCGGTGGACGAGGCCGGCGCCGTGGGCCGCGTCGAGGGCGCCGGCGATCTGCTCAACCAGGCCGACCGCGCGACCGGGCGCCAGCGCGCCCTCGGCAGCGATGATCGCTCCGAGATCGGGCCCGAGGACGAGGCGCATGACGAGATAGAGCAGCCCCTCCTCCTCGCCGGCCCCGTAGATCGGGATGCTGTTCGGATGTTCGAGGGCAGCGGCCGTGCGCACCTCGCGTTTGAAGCGCGCGATGACGCTCTCGTCGACGTCCACCGTGGGCACAAGCTTGACCGCGACCTCACGCCCGAGCGAGATCTGAGTGGCCCGGTACACGGTGCCCATGCCTCCTCGTCCCAGCACTCCATGCAGGCGGCAACCGCCGACGACGACACCAACGGCATCAGTTCCCATACATATCCCCGGGGGTCGGTCTGCTGGCCGCAGCGTACCTGAACGAACTGATGGCGCCACGACGCGGCGCCGGGGCAGCCAGGGCATGTGTCGCGGGGTTGGGTCGACTCCGTGACCCTGCGGTGCTTCGAGCTCGTCGACGGCTCTGCCTGTCTGCTCGTGCTCGGGTCCTCGCTCACTGTGATGTCAGGCCTGCGGTTCGTGCACCGGGCTCGGCAGGCACGGATCCCGGTGGCGATCGTCAGCCGGGGCGCGACGCGGGGCGACCCGCTCGCCGACATCAAGGTCGACGCCGCGCTCGGCGAGGTGCTGCCCAAGCTGGCCCGCGCACCCCGGTAAACCGGCCCAGGCCAACCGAGGCTGCCGCACGAACACTGTAACCGTGGGTCGCAACTGGCTGCGGGCACCGCCGTAGGTGACGAGCCGGCGGCCCCCGGCAGCGCGACGCGGCCGTGGACGGGCGCCACGCTTTGACAGCCCACAGGCAAGGGGGCTACGCTACGAACCACGTCGGGGCAAGGGCGCCTGTCAGTCGCGCTCCAAGGGGGGATGTGATGCCGGACAGCATGACCCAGATCCTGAGCTCGGGACCGCCGGGCGCGAAGGTCAACATTGCGGTGCTCGGGGACGGGTTCGCCAACGGAGCCGATCAGACGACGTACAACAACAAGGTCCAGGACCTGGTGCTGAACGGACTGTTCCGCAACGACTACTACTTCGAGGACATCCAGGCTTTCAACGTGTACCGAGTCAACCTGATCTCGCAGGACTCGGGAGTGGGCACGAAGACCTATGACAACGGCAACCTGCTCAGCACGACGACCAAAAACACGGCGCTCGGGATCTACTACAGCGGGTCGTGGTCGCATTGCTGGCTGGAGTGGGGCCCGAACAGCTCGACCCTGATCAACAACGCACTTACCACCTGGGTGCCCGACCACCAGCTGGTGTTGATCCTGCTCAATAACCCGGGGTTCGGTGGGTGTGGAGGCGGTGGCTTCGCGACGCTCCCGCTGGGGGTCACGTGGGACACGGTCGCGCACGAGTTCGGTCACGGCCTCGGCGGGTTCGGCGACGAGTACTGTGTGTCCGGCGCCTATGCCGGCGGCGAGCCGGGCAACCCCGACCTGACGATCGACACAACCCGGGCCACGCTCAAGTGGCGCGCGTTCGTCAACCCGGGGACACCGATCCCGACCGGCACCGGCAACTGCGCCGATTACACAGCTGGCCCTAAGCCGGCCGACTGGGATGACAACCAGAGCGTTGGCCTGTTTGAGGGCGGTGCAACGAACCAGACCGGCGTTTACCGACCGGTGATCAACTGCCGCATGCGGTCGAACCTGCCGCCGTACTGCCCCGTCTGCTACACGTCGCTCAAGCGGCAGAACGATCCGAAGACGGGCCGTACATTCCTGAACGCATACGCCGGGGACCTGAACGGCGACGGCAAGACCGACGTGCTCGTCCATAACGGCAACGGGATCATGACCTTCCGCTCCACGGGGTCCGCACTGGAGCTGATGTTCAGTTGCGTCGACCGCGTGCCTGGTTCGTGGCAGTTCCAGCAGCACGACCAGTTCTTCCTCGCCGACTTCAACGGAGACGGTAAGGACGAGGTGCTCGTGTTCAACGGCGTCGACTGGGCAATGCCGTACCTCGGGCTGCTGGCCGACGACGGCCAGGGCGGGCTACACCTGATCGCCCGCTACGACGGACGCATGCCTGGGTGGCAGTTCCGCCCCGATGACCGCTTTAGTGTCGGCGACTTCGACGGCGACGGTTGCGCCGACGTTTACGTGTTCAACGGCACCAACTGGGCAATCCCGTACCTCGGGATGCTGCACTCGGGTGGAGCGGCACTCGGCCTCGTTCATCGCTATGACGCGAACATGCCGGGGTGGCAGATGAAGCCGGACGACCAGCACTTCGTCGGGGATTTCAACGGCGACGGCAACGCCGACCTGTGGGTGTTCAACGGGGATGCCTGGGCGATTCCGTACCTGGGCATGCTGGCTAGCAACGGCACCAGCCTGAGCATGAGCCACCGGTACGACGCGAACATGCCGGGGTGGCAGATGAAGCCATCCGACCAGCACTTCGTCGCCGACTTCAACGGGGACGGAAACGCGGACCTCTTCGTGTTCAACGGGGATGCTTGGGCGATCGCGTACCTCGGCCTGCTCGCCAGCAATGGCAACCACCTCGGGATGACTGTCCGCTACGACGGCAATGCTCCTGGCTGGCAGATGCGCAAGGGCGACCGCCACTTTGTCGGCGACCTGAATGGCGACAGGAAAGCCGACCTCTGGTTCTTCAACGCCGGCGATTGGTCGCACGTCTACCTCGGCGCAGGCATCTCAAGCGGGACCGGCCTGAGCGTCACGTGGGCGGCGGATTGGGTCGGCGAGTGGCATCTCGGCATGGTCGATCGGTTCGAGCCGTGCAACTACCGCGGCGGGGCGGGATGGCCTGACCTGTTCGTCCACAACACCGACTGGTTCGGGATGCTGCGCGCCGCCGCACCGGTCGGGCTGGACCGCCTGTACTACCGTTGGATCCATGACTACCGCTACGGCAGGAACTGGTGAGATGACAGATGGCCGATATGCCGCACAGACCGATCACGCCGACCGAGATCCCGTTCGAGCACAAGCCGGGAAGCGAGCCAGTCGTAGAGAATCCGAACCTGCCGGTGATGGACCCCGTGCAGGAGCTGGAGCGAGCCGTGCCCGAGGGCCGCGGAGACCGCATGCCCGCGAAGCCAGCGCCGGACAAGGGCAGTGACGGGAGGATGGAGCCAGTCGGCGAGTTGCTACACCTCGCCGATGCTGCGGGAGGCCACCCCGGGGCCTGGCTCAGTAGCGGACCTGCCGACCATCCCGACCAGGAGCGCAGGCCGCTAAAGCCGGAGACGCAAGCGACGGAGGGCTACGTCCGGCTGACGGTCCGGGCCGAGGCCGAGTCGCTGACGGTCGTCGGCGCCGGAGAGGTGGAGGGCCCCCTCGTGACCTCGGACGTGATCGGCGCCGGGCTCGTGTACGAGGTCACCGCCGACGGCAAACGGATCGGGATCGAATGGTTGCCCGACGCCGCCAGCTCGCGCTCGTTCGTGAACATCGATCGGCCCGAGGCCGCGCTCGGCCACCACTTCACGACTCCGGAGTCGTTTCAGTTCACGGTCCGCGTTCCGCGCGCCGCGCTCCACGCAACCGACCTGGCGCACCTGGACGTGGCGCTGCACCGGCTCACCGAGCCGCCAGCCCAGCCGCTTGGCCCCGAGCCACTGCGCGCCCAGCTGGGGGAGTCGGTGTCCGAGGTGGCGGCGCTGCACGGGATTGCGCTGGAGGGGCTCGAACCGCCGGTGCGGACGGAGCTGGAGCGGATCCTCCACCGCCGAACCCCCTGATCGCCCGGACGACCGACCGCAGCCCAACATCACCTGGCCGCCGAGCTCAGAGCAGGAATCCCGCCGGGAACGGGTCGTCCGGAGCAAGGACGTACTGTGCGGTGCCGGTCACCCAGGCACGGCCGGTTATGGTTGGGATGACCGCGGGCCATTCGCCGACGGACGCCTCCTCGACGAGCCGGCCCACGAAGCGGCTGCCAATGAACGATTCGTTGATGAAGTCAGCGTGCAGCCCCAGCTCGCCGCGGGTGTGGAGTTGCGCCATCCGCGCCGAGGTGCCGGTACCGCAGGGCGAGCGGTCAAACCAGCCGGGATGGATCGCCATCGCGTGACGGGAGTACCGCGCGTCCGACCCCGGCGCGACGAACTGCACGTGGTGGCAGCCGCGAATCTCGGGATTGACGGGATGGACCGGCTGATCGTGCCCGTTGATCGCCGCCATGAGCGCCAGACCGGCGTCGAGAATCTCCTGCTTGCGGCTGCGGTCGAAGGGGAGACCGACGCGGTCCAGGCCGAGGATTGCGTAGAAGTTGCCGCCGAACGCGATGTCGTACGGCACCGCGCCCAGGCCGTCAACCTCCACGGTGCGGTCGAGGCCCAGCGTGAAGGCCGGCACGTTACGGATGGTGACCGCCCGCGCAGCCCCGTCCGCGACCTCCACCTCGGCGACGACGAGGCCGGCCGGCGTGTCGAGCCGGATGGTCGTCACCGGCTCTGTGACCTCGACCATGCCGGTCTCCACAAGAACGGTGGCGACGCCGATCGTGCCGTGCCCGCACATCGGCAGGCACCCGCTGACCTCGATGTACAGAACGCCCCAGTCGGCGTCGGGACGCGTCGGTGGCTGGAGGATCGCCCCGCTCATGGCGCTGTGGCCGCGGGGCTCGTACATGAGCATGGTGCGAAGGTCATCCATGTGCTCCATGAAGTGCCGGCGGCGCTCGAACATCGAGTCGCCGGGGATGACCCCGACACCTCCAACGATCACGCGGGTCGGCATCCCCTCCGTGTGCGAGTCGACCGCGTGCAGGACGCGACGGGCCCGCATCTCAGCGGGCGGCGCCAGCCAGCGCCTGCTCCGTGGCCCGGCGAACCACCGCCTCCTGGGCGGAATTCAAGGGCTGACGCGGCGGCCGTGTCGGCCCTCCATACCGGCCGACGATGTCCATCGACAGCTTGATCGCCTGCACGAACTCTGTCTTCGAGTCCCAGCGCAGCAGCGGGTGCAGCAGTCGGTAGAGCGGCAGGGCGCGCTCCAGCTCACCGCCCATGCAGGCCTCATACAACTCGACGCAGGCGGCCGGGAACGCGTTCGTGTAGCCGGAGATCCAGCCGACGGCGCCGGCGAGTGCCAACTCGAGTGTCACATCGTCAGATCCGATGAGCAGGTCGAGATCAGGGGCGAGCTCGGCGATCTGGTACGCCCGCCGCGGGTCGCCGGTGAACTCCTTGACGCCGACGATCAGGCCCTCGCCGTGCAGACGGCTCAGCAGCTCGGGCGTGAGGTCGACCTTCGTGTCAATCGGGTTGTTGTAGGCGACGACCGGCAGGCCAACCTTGGCCACCTCCGCGTAGTGCTGGAGGACCGCGCGCTCATCGGCTCGATACGCGTTAGGCGGCAGCAGCATCACCGCTCCGGCGCCCGCCGCGCCGGCCGACTCGGCCCAGTGGCATGCCTCCCGCGCCCCGTAGGCGGCGACGCCGGGCATGACCGAGAAGCCCTCGGGAGCGGCGTCGATGGCCGTGCGGACGACTGCAGCGCGCTCCTCAGCCGTCAGCACCTGGTATTCGCCCAGTGAGCCGTTGGGGGTGGCGCCGTCGCAACCGGCCTCGGCCAGCCACTGGATGTGCTCGCCGTACTGGTCGAGGTCGACGCTCAGGTCGTCGGCAAACGGCAGCGCCGTCGCGACGAGGACTCCGTGCCAAGGTTCTCTCACCGGGTGCTCCAAGCACGATGCTATAGCACCCATCATCGACCGCCCTCAGCGCCGCGGCCTCGGGCCTGAGCAACCTCGAGCGGGTGCGGCCGTTACTCGTCGGCCCCGAGCGCGGCGATGATGTCGAGCCCCACCGGCTGACCGAGCGGGCGGCGGGAGAACGCTGTCGCGTCGTCTGCCGTCAGGGGACGGCCGATCAGCCCCACCGTGAGCGCGGCGACGGCGCTGCCGCACATGCGGCCCTGGCACCACCCCATCCCGGGACGGGCCAAGAGCTTGACGGCTCGGGGATCGGCGGCGCCAAGCCGGGTGACCGCGTCACGCACGCGCGCGTAGGACACCTCTTCGCAGCGACAGATCGTCGTGTCGTCGGTGAGCCACGCGGTCCACCCATCGCGAACCGGGTGCGCTTGGCGCAGCGCCGAGGCGAAACGGCGTAGGCGCCGGCGCCGCGCCCGAAGCTGCCGGTCGGGTGCCGGCCGCGCCACACCGGCATGGCCCGCCGCGGCGGCACCCGCCATCGTCCCCTCCACAAGCGCCAGGTCGGCCCCGCCGACTCCGGTTGTCTCGCCGGCCGCGTACACGCCGGACACCGACGTGCGCTGGTTCTCGTCGACCGTGATCACGACGGCGCCATCCGATGTGACGGCGGCTTCGCATCCGAGGCCCAGGGGAAGCTCGACCTGGGGCGTGAACCCGTAGCCGACGGCGAGCAGATCGCAGTCGATCGATTGCTCGGTGCCGGGAACTGGTCGCCACTTCGCATCCACCCGCGCGACGGTCACGCTTTCCAGCCGATCATGGCCATGCGCAGCGATGACGGCATGCCGGGTCCGATATGGAACCCGGTGGCGCAGAAGCGCGGTGGCGTACCCCACCGCCTCAGGGACCTTCTCGTACGCACCGACGAGCGCCAGGGGGTGCCGGGCGTGGCGCCACGGAGCGTTTGCCTCGGCGATCGTGGCCACCTGCACCCCGGCCGTCAGCAGAGTCTCGGCCACGGAGAGCAGGAACGGCCCGGTGCCGGCGAGCACCGCGCGTCGCCCGGCGGCGACCCGCGAGCCCTTCAGCAAGGCCTGGGCCCCGCCGGCCGTCATGACGCCGGGCAGTGTCCATCCCGGGAACGGGATCTGACGGTCGTAAGCGCCGGTCGCGATGACGACCGCACGAGCGGCGATAGTGCGCCCACGCCGCTCGCGCTCGCCCTCCACCGCGCGGACGAGGAAGCCGCGTCCCTCATCTGACTCGACCGTCCACACCGCATGCCGGGGCTGGTGGCGGATGGCCCCGGCGGCGACGTGACGGGCGAAGCGTTCGCTCAGGGCGGCAAACGTCGCTGAGCCGTGCCGCGGTCCGGCGATAGGCTCGCCGGCCGGTGCCTCGGCGTGGCGGAAGTACTGGCCGCCGAGCCGATCGCCGAGATCGAGCACCGCGGCCGTCCGGCCCGCATCTGCGGCGGTGATCGCCGCCGACATACCGGCCGGCCCGGCCCCGACAACGGCGATGTCGACGTCCTCAGCGAGCGGCGGCTCAGAGGGCGAGGTCGTCATAAGGCACCCCCCGCTCCGTCGTGACAATGTCGCCAGGCTCGGCGGTGACCAGGCACGCCCGGGCCGACGGCACGCCGTTGATGGTCACCAGGCAGTCGAAGCAGACCCCCATTCCGCAGAACAGCCCGCGGGGCTCGCCGCTTCCACGGGTCCTGCGCCAGCCCAGGTATCCGGCACGTATCAGGACCGCGGCGATGGTCTCTCCGGCCGTGGCCGGGACTGGCTCGCCGTCGAAGGTGATGACAAAGTCGTCGGGCCGGTCAGACATCGCCGGCCTCGAACCGAGCGGGGTCAAACGGGGTGAGCGGCAGGTCCAGAGATGCTCCGGTCACCGATTGGGCGACAAGTTGACCGGTCGCCGGCGCCAGCCCGATGCCCGCTCCCTCGTGCCCGCACGCGTGCACCAGTCCCGGAACGCGTCGGTCGGTACCGATGACCGGCAGATGGTCCGGGCAATACGGACGGAAGCCGCGGTAGGCACGCAGCGCCCGCACCCCCCTCAGGAATGGGAACAGCGTCACCGCTCCGGCCGCGATCCGGCCGAGCGCCGGCCACGAGAACGAGCGGTCAAAGCCGACGCGCTCCCGGCTCGCACCGATCAGGACGGTGCCACTCGCCGTCCCCTCGATGACCGTCGAAGTCTCAAGCCCCGCGCCGCTGCTCGCCACATTGGCGAGGTACTCCGCGGTGTACACCTTGTGGCGAATCACGAGCGGCAGCGGCTCGGTGACGAGTATGAAGCCGCGGCGCGGCAGGATGGGCAGGTGAACCCCGGCGAGCGCGGCGACCTCCCCGCCCCACGTGCCGGCGGCGTTGACGACGGTTTGGGTGGCGATTGACCCGGTGGACGTGGTGACGCCGGACACGGCCCCTTGGGCATCCCGCACGATCCCGGTCACCTCGCAGCCGCTCTGGATCCGCGTGCCGCCCGCCCGCGCCCGCGCCAGGAGGTGCGCCGCCGCCAGCATCGGCTGGACCTGCATGTCCTGGGGATAGAACAGGCCGCCGGCCAGCTCCGGGGCGAGATTCGGTTCACGCTCGGTCAGCTCGTCTGCGGCCACGGACTGCACCTCCACGCCGGCGGCCCGCTGCTCGTCGGCGAGTCGCGTAAGGCCGTCGCGTGCTTCCGAGGATGTCGCGACCATGAGCCCACCCTTGGGGATGAGCTCCACTACGTCGCCGAGATCCTCACCGATCTCCTGCCACAGCCGGGTGGACAGAAGAGCCAGCTCCAGCTCCGGACCCGGCTCCTTGTCGGAGACGAGGATATTCCCCTCTCCCTGACCTGTCGTCCCGCCCGCAACGCCGTTCCGGTCGAGGACCGCCACCGATAGGCCTGCCTGTTCCAAGAAGTAGGCACAGGCCGCTCCAACGATGCCGGCACCCACGACGACGGCATCGAACGCCGGAGCGGACACGTGCGCAATATTGCATGGAGCGCAACCATCCGCCCGCCCGGGGCTCGGCTACGCCACCTGGCGGGCGTCGACGTGGCCTGATGTCCGGCGTGGGCGAGGCGTGCTGGAGTCGATTGATGCGGAGGCGGTGGCAACGTCGCGCGCGTAGGTGCGCCTGGCGCGCAGGAGGATGAGCCCGGCGCTGGCCACGGAGACCAGCATGATCAGAAACGTCTCCGCCAATGCACTGGTGTGTTTGACTGCACCACCGCTGGTGCTGTTGTGAGGTCCTCCCAGTGCACCCGAGAGGAGGCCGAACAGGAGCGGCCCTGCGGCGAGGGCGAGCATCTGGAGCACTGTCCGCACACCCTCCGCGCGCCCCCATAGTCGTGGGTGCATCACGTCGAGCCGGGCGGCGTTGACAGCCGGGTCGGACGCGGCAAGCGCCCCAGCGCCGAGCGCAAGCAGCGGCAACGAGACAACAAGCACCGGGCTGACCAGCGCGGGCACGAACAGCCCTGCCGCCGCGATGTAGCCGATCGCTCCAACGATGATCCGGCCGTTGACCCGACCCCGCCGCAGCAGGTGATCGGCCAGCCGCCCGCCCAGGACCACGCCGGCCACGGCGCCGAGCCCGACGAGAATCAGCAACGCGCTGGCGGTGGGCTGGCTGAGGCCGTAGCGGCTGCGCATGAGCAGGACGGCGAAGGTCTGAATGCCGGCGAAGAACAGATAGCCGAGGGCCGAAGCGCTAATCAGGATGCGATTGGTACGGATCCTCAGCACGTATCGGACGGCGTCCCACAGAGGCATGTCCACCGGATCCGAGTGCAGGACCAGTTCGGCATGTGGCTCCTCATCATGTTCCGCGACCGTCCGATGAGCCAGTTCCTGCTCCTCGTCGGCCAATCCGTCCGTCGGCGTCGTGGACTCATGTCTACCTGATCGGCTTGACCGTCCGGCCGTGCGGGACGAGACGAATTCGCCTGCTCCCGGCTCCAGGCGGCTCGCTCCGCCACGCGCCGGTTCCTCGAGCAGCTTCCAGATGGCGAGCGCCAGCACCAACCCCGGAATGGCGAGCCAGCCAAACCCAAAGCGCCACGAGAACGCGTCGGCGAGATCGCCGCTCCCGACCACGCCAACGCCCGCCCCGATCAGCTCCCCGGAGAGAATCAGTCCCCAGATCCTCGCCCGCTCCCGCGGCAGGAAGAAGTCGCCGATCAAGGACGCGAGTGTCGGTCCAGAGGTGGCGGTCACGGCTCCGAGTCCGACGCGGGTGAGAACGAGGAAGAGGAACGATGGCGCCAGCGCGCTGGCGACCATCGCGGCGCTCCAGAGCGCGATGCTCGCTGACAGCAGCTCGATCCGGTGCAGGCGATCGGTCAACACACCGACCGGCACGGTGCCGACGGCACCGGCCAGTGCCGCCACTGCAGCGATCACCCCAATCTCGCCGTTCGAGATATGGAGCGATTGCTCGAGCTGCGGTGCGATCGCGCCCACCGTGCCCTGGTCGGCCGAGGCGAGCGCCTGGACGGCGGCGAACAACGCGATCACCCGGAACCGGGCGCTTCCGCCAGCGCGGCTCTCCGCTCGGCGAGCCAGCCGACGTACCGCGGCGGAACCCTGTGTGTGGTGACGAGAGTCGTGCACGCTCAGATCCAAAACCGTCTTAGTTCGAATAACCACGCCTGGCCGTAGCCCGTCGGCGCTCGGCGCCGCTAGGTCGGCCTATTCCTCGCCTACCCCGATGGACTCGACAAACGTGTCAGGGCGTTCCCCAGCTGACCCTTTGAGCGAATCGGCCAGGCTTACCGCTCACGACGAGTTAGCCGCTGGAACGTTCGGGTAGGCGAGAGGAATCGATGTGAAAGCGAAGTGCGTGGCCGCGCTCAGATCGGCCAGATGATCCGAATGCGGACCAGCTAGGGCGGGGGCCAGCGACGCGATGCCGAACATGCCGTCGGTCGGTCGAAGGCAGGGGACGGCGCTGGCGCTGACCGCCTCGGCGGTTGGCGCCGTGAGTGCCCGTAAACGAGTCGGCCTGCCGACTCCGTTGGCGGGCGCCTGCGCGTTCGCCGCTCCGCCCCTCATCGCCGCCGGCTTCAAGCGCTCGCCGATACGCGACGGTGTCGTGTGGGCAGCGCAGATGTGGGCATACAAGATCGCGTTCGAGATGCCGCACGACCAGCCGGAGCGGCTGCGTCGACGCGTGCATTTCGACTATCCGATCGCGATCGATTCGCACCTGGGCGGGGGGATGCCGCCGACTCAGAGGCTCCAGCGCCGGCTGCGCCGACGCGGACGCCTGACCGCAATGGACAAGGCGCTCAGCTTCTTCTACTGGACCTGGGAGGCCGAGCCGCACCTGGCGCTCGGCTGGATCCGCTGGCGGCGTGCCCGGTCCTTCCCGTCGGCGGCGGGACGCCTGGCCGCTACCTTCGACCTCACGCTCGTCGGCTACAACGCGCTGCCTACCGCGCCGCCCTGGTGGGTGTCGGAGAAGCTGGGGCGGATGGACGGCGACGTCAGACGTGTGATGTTGGAGGTGGCGCGGTGGCTTAAGGGCAAGCCGAACCCGACCGAGGGAGATCATGAGATCGGGGCGAACCCATTCGCGGCGATGCCGTCAGATCACTTCGCCTCAGCGGCCATGACCGCGATGCTGCTCGCCGAGCAGGACTGGCGCCTCGGCGCCGTCGGCTGGTGCTACGCATTGCTGCTCGCGTTCACACTCTCATACCTCGGGGAGCACTACGTCGGCGACCTGGTCGCCGGGCTTGCGCTCGCGCTCATCGTCAACCGGGGCCGGCGCCCGCTGGCGCGGCTGGCCGAGGCGGTGCTGCGGCTTGGTCCGGGCGGGTAGGTCCCGGGTGGATCAAGACGAGCAAGCAGACCCCGGACTGCGCGGGCTCTGCCGGACAACTCTCGAGCGCAACTGGCGGGAGGGTGAGCGCGATGGCATCGCGTACGGATACACCGCACCGAGCAGCGGGCGCTATCCGTGGCAGTGGTATTGGGACTCGTGCTTCAGCGCCATCGTCTGGCGGCGGTTCGATCCGGAGAGGGCACGGACCGAGCTTGAGAGCCTGCTGGCGGCCGCGACCCCGGACGGGTTCATAGGGCACACGATCTTCTGGGCCAAACCCGTCAGCGGCCTGAAGGCGCTCTTCTACAACGTCCGCTCACGCGCGGACTTCATGACCGGGACGATCCAACCCCCACTGCTGGCGTGGGCGTGGCGGATCGCGGTGGGCGACCCGGCCGACATGCCCGCCATCGCCCGCCACCAGGACTGGGTGGAGCGAGAGCGAGCGATCGATGGCGATGGGCTGCTGTGGATGGTCCAGCCGGACGAGTCGGGACTCGACGCATCACCTAAGTTCGACTCCGCGTTCGGATGGAGATCCGACGGGCTACCCGGCTTTCCTCTGCTGGTGCGGCGCAACCGCCGGCTCGACTTCAGCATCAGACGGATCGCAGCCGAAGGTGGACCGATCGTGTGCAGCAGCGCGATGAACGTCCTGCACGGGCTCTCGCGTCTGGCACTCGGTCGACCGTCGATCACACCGGCGATCGTGGAGCGTCTGTACGACGAGCGCCGGGGACTTTTCCACCAGATCGTGCGCAAGGATTCGCGGCAGATGCGCGTCGGCCATCAGGTCGTGACCTGGGCGGCATTGGCGCCGCTGGCCCTTCCCGACCTGCCCGAAGACATCGGACGCCGGCTGGTGGAGGAGCATCTGCTCGATCCCGATCGCTTCTGGCTGCCGGTCCCACCACCGTCGGTCTCGGTGGATGAGCCGCGATTCTCCCGCAGCGATCACTTCCTGTTCCTGCGACGCTACTGGCGCGGCCCCACCTGGATCAACGCGGCTTGGCTGCTGTGGCTGGGGCTCGTCAGACTGGGATACGAACGGGAGGCGTCCGAGCTGGGCGCGCGGATCCAGCACACGGTCACCGCGGCAGGTCTGCGGGAGTACTACGACCCGTTCACCGGCGAGGGCATGGGCGCCCGTGACTTCTCCTGGTCGTCGCTGGTCATGGAGCTGCTCGACCCGGATCCGGTAGCGCACTCGAGTCACATCACCCGTGGCACGCCGGCCACTCGTCCAGACGGCGAATGAGCGCGTCGACACGTGCCACGAAGCGCCGCGAGCGTGGACTCAGACACGAGGAGAAGACCAAGCTCGCCATGCTGGCGTTGCCGACGCTCGCGCTCGCCCTCGCGATCACGATGGTGTCCACGTACCTGTCGACGGTCACGCGCCGCTACACCCAGGAGACGATCGTGATCGGTGCGATCGTCGGCGGCGAAGGCGTGATGGCCTTGTGGGTGCCGCTGATCGCGGGCGCGTGGTCGGACACGCTGCGCACGCGCATCGGCGGCCGGTTGCCGTTCGTCATCGCCGGCGCGATCCCGGCAGCTGTTGCGCTCGCGCTGGTCGGCTTCGTCGGCTCGCTCGGCCTCGTCGCGCTGGTCACCGCGGTCTTCTTTGCCTTCTATTTCGTCGCCTATGAGCCGTACCGGGCCATGTACCCCGACCTGCTCGACGAGGATCGTGTAGCGGGGCGCGCGCAGAGCACGCAAGCGCTGGCGCGGGGGCTCGGCACCGGGCTCGCTCTGCTGGGCGGCGGCCTCCTGCTGAGCGTCGCCCGGCCGCTCCCATTCGTCGTCTCGGCGGTCATCCTGGGCGCTGCCATAGCCGGCTTCGTCATGCTCGTCCTCCGCCGCGATCTGTTGTCCGAGATGCAGCCGGGCCACGACGACGCCGACGGGCCGATTGCACAGGCCGCGCGTCTACCGGGTCTGATCAGGAAACATCCCGCGCTCCGGGCCTACCTGATCGCCAATGCCCTCTGGGAGACCGCCCTGTCGGGGCTCAAGGCGTTCGTGATCCTGTATCTCACGGTCGGACTTCGCTACAAGCTCCCCACGGCGTCGCTGATCGTCGGGGGCGTCGCACTTGTGATCCTCGCCGGCGCCGCGATCGTGGGCAAGGCGGGAGATCGGTTCGGCCGCATCCGCGTCGCACGGGTGGCATTGATCGCATACGGCCTCGGCTTCATCGTCCCCGGACTGACAACCAGCCGCGGGTTCATCGCGGCGTCTATCCCGTTCATCGCGTTTGGCGGCGCCGCGGTGATGACTCTGGCCTACGCCATCCTCATGCCGCTCATGCCCGAGGATGAGCACGGCCTGCTGACAGGCTTCTATAGCGTCTCGCGCGGGCTCGGCATCATCGCGGGCCCGGTCCTGGCCGGTATCGCCATCTCGCTCACCTCCAGCGGACCGTTCGCCACGACACATGGCTTCCAGGCGGTGTGGTTGGTCTGTGCGGCCGCGGCGCTGGCCAGCCTGCTGTTCATCCACAAGCTGAGAGAGGCCGACGAGGACCGTCGCGAGCTGGCGGACGAGTGATGCTGACCTTGAACGGCCGTAGGCTGTGTCTCGGCCGTCGTGATGCCTTCCCCGCGTGAACCTGACAGCTTGCCGCGTCCCGGCCAGGCGGCTGGGACCGTCGACGACGCGATGCCGTTCGACCACATCGTCGTGGTCATGATGGAGAACCATTCGTTTGACAACCTGCTCGGCGCGCTGCCGCACTCCGGGCAGCCGGCGGCCGATGGCCTGACGTTCGACCGCACCGGCCAGCCCACGAACACCAATCCGGGCGCCGCGGGCACGCCGGCGCAGGTCACGGCGTTTGCGTTCCCGAGCACCGCCCAGGGCCCGCATGTCTCACAGACCTGGAACGCGACGCACGAGCAGATCGACGGCGGCAAGATGGACGGCTTCGTCCGGTCGGTCAAGGCCATCCAGCCGATGGGCTACTACCCGCGGGAGGTCCTGCCGTTTGCCTATGACCTCGCGGCCACGTTCACGCTGGCCAACCGCTGGTTCTGCTCGGCCCCGTGCATGACGTTCCCGAACCGGCGCTTCCTGATGGCCGGAACCGCCTACGGCGATATCGCCACCGACGTCCAGAGCCTGACCGATCCGCCCCCGCCCAACGGCACCATCTTCGATCGCCTGCACGCCCACGGCATCAGTTGGCGCGACTACCTCACGGACGTCCCCTACGCGGCCATCATCCCGTCGGTCGTCGAGAAGTACCCCGGCAACCTGGCGACTCTGGACGACTTCTTCGACGACTGCGGCAAGGGAGCCCTCCCGTCGGTCAGCTTCGTCGATCCGGAGGTCGGCGCGGTCTCGCTGATCGGCAAGACGCTTGCCTCGCTGCCGGTGCTCGGACCCATCCTCGGCGGTCTGGGCACGATCGGAGGAGACCAGGAGGCACCACAGGACATGTACTACGGCGAGCAGTGGGCCCATCGCGTCATCGAGGCCGTCCTGCGCTCACCGGCCTGGCCGCGGACCCTACTCATCTACACCTATGACGAGCACGGCGGCTACTACGACCACGTTGCGCCCCCGCCGGCCATCCCGCCCGACTCGATCCCGCCGCGGCTCACCGCTGGCGATGCCCTCGGGGGCTACGACATCTATGGGCCGCGCGTGCCCGCCGTCGTCGTCTCCCCGTATGCCAAGCCGCACGCCGTCACCGGCGTCGTTCACGATCACACGTCGGCGCTGGCCACGATTGAGGCCAAATGGAATCTGCCCGCGCTCACCTACCGGGACGCCAACGCAGCCACGGTGATGGACTTCCTCGACCCCGGCCACGCGGCATTCGCGACGCCTCCCACCCTCCAGGGTCCCTCGCTCACCGGCCCATCGGGATCACCCGCCTGACCCTAGGCATGAAAAAGGGGAGGGGGCGGACCGGGCGTTGACGCGTTTTTCATACGGCGAGAGAATCGGCCAGTGGGTGTTGAGCCTCAGACCGTCGTTGTCTCGGAGATCGCCCGGTTGAGGGTCTCCATAGATCGCGCAGCGGCGGTGACCGAGACCGCACTGACCGGCCGGCTGAGCCCGTCCGAGGACGACGATCCAGGATCGCCGGCAGCGGAACGGCAGGAACTGCGCCGACAGCTCGCAGCTTTGCGCGACCGCGTAGCCGTGGCGGAAGCTAGGAACGAAGACGTGCGGGACCTGCGTGCGGAGCTCGCGACCCTGCTGTTCTTTGCCAACACCCTTCAGGCTGATGCGGAGAGGTGGCGCGCGACGCTCGAAGCACGGCTGAATGAACTTCAGCGGCAGAGAACTGCCGCGCGGAAGGAGCGCGAGAGGCTGGCCGCCGAGCGCGGGAAGCTCGTACGGCGCCGAGACGTGCTCCAGTTGGAGATCGTCCAGACGGCCGCACGGATGGCGCAGCGAGACTGTGGGGAATGCCGCAGAACGGTGCCGGTGTTGATGCTCGGCGAGGGCCTCACGGTGTGCTCGGTATCCGTGTTCTGTCCCAGGAAGGGGCTTCGAGTCGGCAAGCACTGGCTGGTGACGCTCAACCGTACGCGCGACGACGTGGTCGTCAGGCTCCAGTAGTGCGCCACCGGGCTACCTGCCGGCGAACGTGTCGCAGGCGGTGGGTCGGCCGCTCTGGAACCCCTTCCGCAGCCAGTACTGGCGCTGCTGAGATGACCCGTGCGTCCACAGCGAGCTGTCCACCACGTCACCGGTCGCTTCGGCGTCGTAGTCGTCACCGATTGCGTCGGCGGTCCTAGTGGCGTCGGCGAGCTCGCGGGTGGTGACGTCCGCGCGTGGAAAGGCCGAGCGACCCCACACGCCGGCGAGACAGTCGGCCTGCAGCTCAACCAGCACCGACCGCCCATTCTTGCCGGTGGGGTCGGCCTCGTTGGCGCGGTCCACGCGGCGGGCGATCCCGAGCAGCCGCTGGACGTGGTGGGCGACCTCGTGGCCGACGATGTATGCCTGGGCCACACCGTGTACTCCGAACTTGTGCACGAGCAGCGCGAAGAACCGCACATCGAGATAGACCGTCCGGTCGCCGGGACAGTAGAACGGACCCGAATCCTCGCCGTTGCCGCACGGCGACTCGACCTTGCTCCAGTACACCCTGACCCGTGCTGGCGTATACGACAGGCCCGCCGCGGCGAAATCGCGGCGCCACGAGCTCTGGGCGTCGTCGAACAGCGCGATGAGGTACTTGCGCTCGACTGGTGTCTGGGTGGATGCCGCAGGCAGCCGCGCGGCGTCCACCGCAAGCGGCTTCGTCAGCGCGCTCAGCTCCGGGCCGGCGGCCCTCGCCGGCGTCTCGACCCTCGCCGTGCTCGTGGCCGCACGGTTCGATGATCCGCAGCCGCCGGCCAGCGCGGCACAGCACACAGCCAGCAGAATGCTTCGCACGCGTTCCGGCATCGACCAAGAATCTACGCCGGGTCAGCCTCCTTCGGCATGGGGGAGGAGTCGACGCGGTGACCGGCCGGGTCGGCGACTCCATCAGCATGCCATCTGATTTACGGAAATACGGCCGAATTTGCGCAAAGTCGAGCATCTGCGACTCGCCAGGCAGAAATTCAGTTAGATAAAGCGACCAGGGCGGTTGGCCTGGTTGGAGACGGCGAGCGGTTGCGGAGGTCCCACCAGCGTGGTTGGGCGTGAGAGGGGGTCTGATTTTGCGGGGTCAGCAGGGGGAGATCGAGGCTGGGGCACAGCCTGGGGCAAGCGTTGCCGGGATGCACGGTGGGTCGATCAGGCCGGTGCTCTGGGCGAGCGAAAACGACACGAGCTCACCGCTGACGCTGGCGGAGCTTGTCCGTGCCGAGTTCGCGCGTCAGCGCCGCCGTGCGACGGCGGCACAGCAGGTTCGGCTCGTCGGCTCGGCGCCGGTGCCTGACCGGAGCTCGCCGGTCGCCACCAGGCGGAGCCCACCGTGACGGCGAGTCAGCCCGGCGACTGAACCTCACAGCTCACGGCCCCGGAGGCCACGACCATCGAGCACCAGGCAGCAGCGAGATCGACATTCACTATGCAGTGAGGAGGGCCGCATGCCGCGGATCACGGTAACGACCGGGAAGCCAGGTCACCTCATGTTGCTCAGCGAGCGCGTCACCGTCGAAGACTTCGAGAGCGGGCATTTCCGCGCGCAGCTGGCCGAGCGGCTGGCCTGGGCGGTCGGCGACGCCGACCAGGTCGAGCGAGCGGGGGACAAGGCCATGCGCGGCGCCACCAGCTCGCGTCTGAGCCCGGCCGCCATCAGAGGCGGCCGGGCTCGCCGGCGAGGACGTGCCGGGCTCTCCGGCGGGGACGTGTTACGCGCGGGCGAGTTCGGACTCGATGGCGTCGCCGGTGGTGGTCTGCGGCCGGCCCGGGGTGCGCAGCGGTGACGGCTTGACTCGCAGCAAGCGGGCAGCCCAGCCCGGGAGCCACCAGTTGTAGGCGCCGAACAGGCTGACGAAGGCCGGCACGAGCAGGCAGCGGATCAGAGTGGCGTCGACGAGAATGCCGACGCCCAGGCCGGTGGCGAGGATCTTGATGTCCGTCTCCGGCCCAGTCGACATGGCCAAGAAGGAGAGGACGAGGATCAGCGCCGCGCTGGTCACCAGCCGACCCGTGCGGCCGATGCCCTCGACGACGGCGGCGCGGGTGTCGCCGGTCCGGTCGTAGCTCTCGCGCATCCGGGCGAGGATGAACACCTCGTAGTCCATCGACAGTCCGAACAGGAACGCGAAGACCATTACCGGCACCCACATGGTGATCGCACCGGTTCCGGGGATTCCCCACACGATCTGGCTGCCATGACCCTGCTGCCAGATCCAGGTCATCACGCCGTAGGCGGCGGCCAGCGACGCGAGGTTCATCACCACCGCCTTGAGCGGCAGGAGCAGGGAGCGGAACGCCCGGGCGAGCAGCACAAACGTCGCCAGTGCGATCAGCCCCAGCATGAGCGGGAAGCTGCCGTAGACATCGTTGCTGAAGTCGGCCATCGAGGCGCCCGAGCCGGCAACCCCGAGAACGCCCGGGGTGTGAGCAAGCGCGCGACGGACCGCCTCGACCGTGTTCTGCCCGGCCGGGACGTTGGTTTCCGCGGTCGGCAGCACGGTGATCAGCGCCGTCTCGTGCCGGCGGAACTGCGGGGTGGGTGAGACCACCGCATGCACGTCGCGAAGCCCGGCGAGCTTCTGGGTGATCTCCGGCGCGGCGGTCTGGCGGGCGAGGACGTCGATCGGGGTCAGCGTGCCTGACGGCACGCCGCCTGCCTGCAGACTGCTCAGGGCGGTGTGCGCCGGACCACTTTGGGCGAGCGCAGCGGTGCTGGGCTCGCCGACGTGCATCGAGAGTGCCGGGAGCATCAGCGCGATCAGGGTGGCGGTGCCGGCGATCGCGGCCAGCCCGCGGTGGCGGGCGGTGAAGCGAGCCCACGCGCTCCACCCGGGGCTGGCGGTGTTGTCGGTCCGGATGCGGGGCCAGTCAAGTCGCGGCCCAATGGTTGCCAGGATGACTGGGAGCAGGGTCAGGGCGACGGCGACGGAGATAAGCGGGATCAGCACGCCGCCGATTCCTGCACTGCGCAGGAACGGAACGGGGAGGACGACCAGCGCCAACAATCCGATCCCGACGGTGAGGCCGGAGAACAGCACGGCCCGGCCGGCCGACGTCATTGCGGCGGCCACCGCCTGCTCGTTGTCGCGCCCGTGGGCGCGTTCCTCGCGCCAACGGCTGACGACCAGCAGTGAGTAGTCGATGGCGACGCCCAGCCCGATCAGCGCGATCAGGAATTCGACGATGAGGCTGACCGCGGTGAGATGAGTCAGCCCGTTGAGGGCCAGGAAGGTGGTGAGGATCGAGATGCCGGCCATGACCAGGGGCACGAGGGCCAGGAAGCTCGCGAACACGAAGGCCAGTACGACGAGCGCGCCGAGCCCACCCAACATCGCCTCGAGGAGCACGCCGGCCCCCTTGGACGAAGGCTTGCTGGTCGCCAGCGCCTGGATGCCGGTCATCCGAACGTGCCAGGACGCGGGCGCCGCAGCGCTGATCGCCTGCTGCATCCGCGCGGTGGTGGCGTTCGGCGACATGGGATCCTGCTGCGGCCCGAACACCAGCGCGTACGTGGTGCGCCCGTCACGGGTGGCGAAGGCTGCGTCGTGCGTGGTGGCGTAGTCGGCCACGCGTGCCGTTGGGATGACCTGGCGAGCGGTGGCAAAGGCACGGTCGATCCGGGCGGCGACGCCGGGTGTGTGGACGGTGGTGCCGGCGGGGAGGGTGATCACCGGTACGACGGGGTCCTGTGCTCCGTTGTGGAGGTAGAGCGCCTGGATCCGCGCGTCGGTGCGGAAGGCGGCGCCCGGCATGGCAAAGCTGCTGGTCAGGCGATGGGTGGTAGCGGCGGCGGTCATCCCACCGGCCACCGCCAGAGCCAACCAGGCCACCACGACGAGAAGCTTGTGTCTGAGAACGAATCGCGTGAGCGCCGACATTGCAGATCCTCCGGAGGCGGGGTCGAACATGACTGTCGAAGCATCGACGGCAGC
This sequence comes from Solirubrobacteraceae bacterium, assembly GCA_051985625.1. Taxonomy (GTDB): domain Bacteria; phylum Actinomycetota; class Thermoleophilia; order Solirubrobacterales; family Solirubrobacteraceae; genus Palsa-465. The sequence goes on along the minus strand of JBPYFQ010000024.1, from coordinate 45,386 downwards.
GTCCGACGTGTCGTCCGCTGGGCAGAGTGATCGGCGCTACGAGATCTGCAGCAGTCACGGGCTTGCCGTACTCCAGTTGGAGTAGGTCCAGCGCCTGCGTTCGGAGGACGACGGAGGCCGGTCAGGCGATTAACCTCGCATGGGCATGAGCACCCCACCCGCCGCCGTGCAGCCTGCCACCCGCCGACGCTGGTCGGGGGTGGCCGACGCATTGGGGCGCGTCCGGGGCTCGCCGCGCGCCTTTGACATCGGCCTGGCGGTGGTGCTGGCGCTGATCCTGCTGGCCGGTTCGGTGGCCGAGAGCCATCCCAGCCAGGCGACCGACCAGCCGCCCCCTGGGGTTCACATCGCCGCACCGACCGCCGCCTACCTCCTGGTGGCCGTGAGCGCGCTGGCGCTGATCTGGCGGCGTCGCCGGCCGATGGTGGTGCTGGCGGTCTCGCTCGGCGCGGCGCTCCTCTACACCTGCCTGGGCTACGTCGACGGCGCGCTGCTCATCGCCCCCATGTTCGCTCTGTACGCGGTCGCGGTCGCGGTCCCGACCCCTCGCGCCATCGCTCTTTCGGCGGTCACGATGCTTTCGCTGATGGCCGCCGATGCGGCATTCGATCCCTTCGGCGCCACCGCTGCTGGGTTCTTTCTCATCCCGCTGCTGGTCGCCGCCGCTCTGTTGCTCGGGCTGTGGGTGGCCGGCCGTCAGGCCTACGCCCTCAGGGAGAGCGCCGAGCAGGCCCGGCGGGCGGTGGATGCCGAGCGCTTGCGGATCGCCCGCGAGCTGCACGATGTGGTGGCGCACACGATGGCCACCATCAACGTTCAAGCCGGTGTCGCAGCGCATGTCATCGACCAGCAACCCGACCAGGCGGCCCAAGCGCTCGAGGCGATCAGGCAGTCGAGCAAGGAAGGGCTCCGAGAGCTGCGCGGCATCCTGAACGTGCTCCGCCAAGCCGACGAGCAGGACGAGCGATCGCCCGCGCCGCGCCTGGCGCAGCTCGACGAGCTCATAGAGAACGCAACGCGCGCGGGCCTGCCAACCTCGGTGACCGTCCACGGTCAGGCACGAACGTTGGCGCCGACCGTGGACCTCGCTGCCTACCGGATCGTGCAGGAGTCGCTGACCAATGCCCTGCGGTATGCCGGTCCCACCACCGCCCACGTGACGCTCTCCTACGGCGACGATGAGCTGCAGGTCGAGGTCCTCGACGGTGGTCGCGGCCCCGTCGAGGCAACGCCGCAGGGCGCCGGACACGGCATCGCAGGAATGCGCGAGCGCGCCGAGGCCGTGGGCGGGACACTCATCGCCGGCCCGCGCAGCGAAGGCGGCTTTTCCGTTCAAGCCCGGCTACCGTTGAGCGCACCGTGATCCGGGTCCTGCTGGCCGACGACCAGGCGTTGATCCGCGCCGGGTTCCGCGTTCTCCTGGAATCGGCCGAGGACATCGAAGTGGTGGGGGAGGCCGAGAACGGCGCTCAGGCCGTCACGATCGCTCGCGAGCGCCGCGCCGATGTGGTGCTGATGGACATCCGCATGCCCAGCGTCGATGGACTCGAGGCGACGCAGCGAATGGCCGCCGACGAGAACCTCGCCGGGGTCAAGGTCCTTATCCTGACCACCTTCGAGAGCGACGAGTACGTCTACGAAGCCATTCAAGCCGGGGCCAGCGGCTTCTTGGTCAAGGACACCGAACCGGAGGAGCTGCTGCACGCCATCCGGGTGGTCGCCCGTGGCGACGCCCTGCTCTCGCCCGGAATCACCCGTCGCCTGATTGCCGACATCGCAGCCCGACGTCCGTCCCGTCCCAGTGCGCATCCGGCGCTGTCGGAGCTGACCGACCGCGAGCGAGAGATCATGGCGCTCGTCGCCCAAGGCCTGTCCAACGACCAGATCGCGGGCCAGCTGTTTCTCAGCCCGCTCACCGTCAAAACGCACGTGAGCCGCGCGATGCTCAAGCTCGGCGCCCGCGACCGAGCGCAGTTGGTCGTGATCGCCTACCAGAGCGGGTTGGTGGCGCCGGGCGACGGACCGAGCGTCTGATCCGTCATGGCGTCGTGCCGGTGCGAGAGTGCGTCGGCGAGTTCGCTGCGGGTGTGGATGTCGAGTTTCCGGTAGGCGTGGGCGAGGTGCGTCTCCACGGTCTTTGGCGTGACAAACAGGGCCTGGGCGATTTCCGGGGTGCTCTGGCCTTCGGCGGCCATGTTGGCGACGCGGGCTTCCGTCGGGGTGAGCGCGTCGCGCCCGGTGAGGGCCGGTCGCCGGGGTCGCCCGCCCACGGCCAGGAGTTCCTGGCGTGCGCGTTCGGCGAGAACTGGTGCGCGACAGTGGTAGGCGAGGTCCAGTCCTTGTCGCAGCGGCTGGCGGGCGTCGGCTCGGTGTCCGGTGCGGCGGAGCGCGGCGCCGTAGTCGATCAGTGCGCGGGCGTGTTCAAGGCGAGCGGCGGAGTGTTCGAGTTGGGCGATCGCGGCTTGGAGCAGATCGATGCGATCGCTGGCCGGCTCGGTCAAGGCGAGGATGCGGAGTGCGGCGCCGTGGGTCCGTGGCTGGTCGAGTGGCGCGGCGAGGGCCACCTCCTGGGTGGCGAGTTGACGGGCGCGTTCGGGCTCGCCCGCGTGGTGGAGCGCGATCGACATCAGAGAGCGCCACGGGGTGAAGCTGGGGTTTGTGATCGGCCACGCTTCGAGCCAGTGGCTGCAGGCGAGCAGATCGTTCGCGGCCTTCTTGGGTTCGGCTTGAGCGAGTCGCAATTTGGCCCGGGCGGCGCGGAGGGGCTGCACCAGCAGGTGATCAGCCTCGGGCGAGAGTCGATATGGGGCGAGGACACGGTCGGCCTCGTCGAGGCGTCCTTGCTCGATGAAGATGTCGACCAGGGGACCGGCGGCGTCCTCGGGGGAGATCTCGGCGGCGGCCCGAGCAAGGGCTTCAGCGCGGGTGAGATCTCCGCGTCGATAAGCGACATTTGCCTGGGCGGCTGAAGCGATGCCGTAGCCGAGGAGCGACCCGTGCTGGCGGGCGTCCTCGAGGGCCTGCTGGAGCCAGTACTCGGCGCGTTCGAGGCGGTCGGCGATGCGCAGGGTTTCAGTGGCGAGATAGAAGAGCTGTGAGTCCGATCCCTCTTCGCGCAGCAACCGCCCGCCGGCGAGCGCCCGCTCGGCCACCTGGCACGCGACATCGGCCGGCGACCCGGTCGTCGGGGCATGTCTGGCGAGATCCCGGAATCGCCCCGGGGTGCGCCCGTCCATCAGCGTCCAGTTGGCGAGGTTGGCCAGCAGCAGCCGATCGGCGGGGGCGTCGGCCAACGGCCTCGGATAGGCGGCGTTCATCCGCTCGGCCTGGAGCGGGCGGGTCGATAGCTTGAGTCCGCCGCCGGCGAGCAGCTGCGCTTCCAGGCGCATCGAGAGCCCGGACTTGGGGTCAGCGAGCTCGTCGATTGCGCCGGCCAGCATCCGGATTGCCGCCTCGGAGCGATCCGGGTCCTGCATGATCATTGCCTTTGCCGCCTGCAACGCGAGCTCCCCGCGGTCCGTCGCGGTCGCGCCGGCGTCCATTGCCTCGAGTAGATGGCCGCTGGCGCCCGGTCGGTAGGCGAGATACTCGGACCGGCCAAGCAGCGCGAGCAGCTTCTGCCGATCCGCTCCGCCGGGCGCCTCCGCAAGCGCGCGCGTCAAATACGTCACGGCACTATCGGGCGCACCCCGGGAGAGCGCCTGCTCGGCGGCCTGGCTGAGCATGTCGATGGTCCACTGATCGCCGGCGCGGTGAGCCGCGAGCAAATGGGCGGCCACACGCTCGCTCGCCGCGCCAGACTTCGCCAGCACCCGTGCGGCGTGACGCTGCGCGCGCGCCCGCTCGCCAGCCGGCATATCGGCGTAGATCGACGCGCGCACGATCGGATGGGCGAATCCCACCGGATCGACCCCCACCATGACCTCCGCCCGGGTCAATTGGTCCACGGCCGCGATCACGGACGCATCATCGAGACCGCTGACCTCGACGAGATCACGCAGCTCGGCCTCCCCGCCGAGCACGGCCATGGCGCGGGCCACCCTCACCGCTGCGGGTGACAGGCCCGCAATTCGGGTCAACACGGAGCGTGCGACTCTCGGCGGGCCCTGCCCAGCGACGCGTGCCACGTGCGCCGCGGTCGGGTTGATCCTGTCGGCGCGAAGGGCGCGGATCAGCTCGCGCACATAGAACGGGATGCCACCGGTTGCGTCACGGCACGCCTGGGCGAATTCCGACGGTACCTCGGCTCGATACTCCGACTCGAGGAACGACGCTGTGGCCCCGACACTCAGAGGTTGCGGTTCCACGACAGTTGTGACGCGCTCCCGTGCCAGCAACTCGAGTATGTCGTCAGCGGCGGGAGTGTCGGCGCGGCGGGCCGCGACGATCGCTAACACGTTGACTCCGTCCAGTCGCCCCGCGAGGTAGCTGAGGAACCGCAACGACGAGGCGTCGGCCCAGTGGGCATCATCAACCGCCACGACCAACGGGGCACGTTCGGAGAGGTTAAGTGTGAGCCAGTAGAGCGCATGCACCGCCTCGGCCAAGCGAACGTCAACGTGCGGAGAGAGTTCGCCGCTGAACATCTCCGCCACCAACCCCGCCGTCCCGCGCAACAGTCGGGCTCGCTGCCGCGAGCGCTCGCGCAGGAGCGGTTCGAACAGCTGCCGGGCAACACCAAATGCAAATTCAGCTTCGAGTTCACTCCCACGTGCGCGCGCAACGACCATGCCGGCCGTTTCAGCCAGCGAGCAAGCCGCGGCAACGAGCCGCGTCTTACCGATCCCCGCCGGCCCCTGGATCAGGACCAGCCGCCCCGTCCCTGCCCGCGCCGCCTCCACTCCCCCGGCCAGCTCGCCCAGCTCCGACTCGCGCTCCAGCAACGGCAACGCCTGGCTGACGTCGATCCCCACTCGTCCCCCGCCTCCCGGACTCTTCGACACGCCGACTCTACACTGCGCGCGTCGAAAGATCAGGGAGCTGAAGCCGAAATCTCCGGGGGCCTCACCGACGCGACCGGGGGGTCCGGGCAGAGAGACTGGCCCCATGGCTTACCTGACGCATGTGGTCATCGACGTCGACCTCGACGCGACCCCGATTACGGGATCCATCACCACGGATCACGGCGCCCGGCGCACGTTCCAGGGCTGGCTTGAGCTGAGCTCCCTGATCGAGGAATGCCGCACGGGACACATCGAGGGATGCCCGCAAGTGCGTCCGCGAGCGTTTCAGGCTCGCCCGCTCGCCCCACGAGAACCTCGCCCCGGGACCGATGCATCCCCGTACCGCAGGGACTCCTGAGATGGGGCATCCCCTCGAGTTGCCAAGCCAGGACGTGCCGGAAATCACTCTTGGGTGCAGGCCATGTCGGTCAGCCCAGGTAGCTGAGCTACCAGCCATCCGCCGGCCGGCCGACGGGACCAGTACGAACGTGGGGCGCAGGCGAGAGGGTTCGGCGCGTGGGGGCCGCCGAACCCTCGCCCGCCCCTCCAGGCCAACCCGACCTGGGCCGGCGGCACCGGTGTGTCACCATCGCGCTGTCGGCGGGATAGCCGCAGTTCCTCCGTCCGCGATCCGCGTATTGCTTTTCAGAGCAGTGGCGCATATCCTGTCGTCCCTATCAGGGGCTAGGGGACCGACAGGGGGGACCGACTGGTCCCAACAACTAAAGGGGGGCGCATATGCGTACTGTCGTGGGTCGCGGCACAGTTGTAGCTGTGGCGATATGTGTTTCACTGGCCTGCGCTGGAGCAGCAGCGGCGAGTGGTAGGGCGTTGCAGTTCAGCGTGACTGGGCCGGGCGCGGAGGCGTTGTTTACCACCTTCCCGGCCAGCGGCAATCCGGTGCCGGGGAAGGTGTATACCGATACCTACGTCACTGGGAGCAGGACGCTCAGTGGGATTGGCAACAGCAAGTCCCTTGACCAGGCCCTTCTACTGGATGAATTCAGTTACAAGTTCGACGCGAACCTGAACGAAGTCCCGGTGTCTGACACGAGTGGCTTCACGGACGGGTCCGGCGTTGCGCTGTCGATCTCGTCAAAGCTCACGTCGGCCAGCGTCAGCGCCACGGTCCCCCTCACGACCTGCGCGCTCGATGCAAATGCGAACCCGACTTCGTGCGGCTCCGCGGTCCCGACTGCCGTGAGCGCCTCATGGACCGGTCAGGGCAGCCTGCAAAAGCAGGTCAGCACGAGCCTGTTCCACACCAAGGGCACGACGATGGTGAGCAAGTTCCGCGGCACCCTGCGAAACGCATCGGCCAGCTTGCAGGTTGGCGGTAGGAGCGTCACAGCGCCGCTCGCCTTCGCCGACATCTTTGACTCAACCCAGAAGGCGACCTGTATTTCTCACACCGGCGGCTGCTGAGGACGTGATGGTGCCGGAATGACCTGTTGGTGATCCGGAAGCTGGTCGCTCCTCGAATAACGAGGCGCTTGGGCGCCCCACGTGGTTCGGGGAGCGACCGGTTGGTCGGAGGACGGGCCTACCAGAGGCGCTGATGCTCCTGGAACAGGTCGCCCTCTCGGCCCGCTGACCGCGCAACCTGACGGCGGCCGTCGGGCTCGACCATGAGTCAGAGGGGTTGCTTTGAGGATCGAAGTCGGGCACGATCTCCATTGTGTGGGCGCGGTGGTGGAACTCGCTGGGCAGCTGGGTGCTCGCGGCCACGGGTGCTGTGCTGCTCCTCCTCGCCGTCGTTTCCCCGGCCCTGGGACGCACCACGGATGCGTCGGTGCAGCGAGGTCTTCAGCGCCTCGTCTCCACGCCGGGGGGCCCGGTCGGGGCGATTGCCACGCTCTACCGCAACGGTCGTACGACCGTCCTCAGCGCCGGACGAGCCGACGTGACCCGTCGCGGGGCGCCCCGGCTGGGCGATCACATGCGCATCGCCAGTATCGCCAAGGCGTTCAGTGGCGCCGTTGCGTTGCACCTGGTGGCCCAGCGCCGCCTGCGCCTGTCTGGCACGATCGGCCAACTGCTCCCGGGGATGCTGCCGCCGGCGTGGTCGGCGGTGACGATTCGCCAGATGCTCAACCACACCAGCGGGCTACCTGACTACACCCACTCAGATGCCTTCCGCGAGCATGCCACCAAGAATCCGAGGGGCTACGTCTCGCCCATGGGGGTCATCGACTGGGTACGCCACGACGCGCTGGCCTTCAGGCCGGGTTCACGCTATGAGTACTCGAACACCGACAACATAGTCGTTGGCCTGATCGCACAGCGCGTCACCGGGCGGTCTTACGGTCGGCTGCTGTCAAGGATCGTCTTCCAGCCGGCCCACCTGACACAGACGACGTTCCCGATCCTGAGGCTGTCGCTGCCGGCGCCCCTCCTGCACGGGTATCAGGTCACGGCGGGTCAGCCGCCCCAGGACGTCACTACGGCTCTGAGCCCAAGCGGCGCGTGGGCATCGGGGGCCATCGTCTCCACCCCGGCCGATCTGGGGGCATTCATCCGAGCCGATCTCGGCGGCCGGTTCTTCGGCAGGGCGCAACGGCGTCAGCAGATGCAGTTCGTCCGCGGTTCGTCCAGCCCCGCGGGCCCCGGCGCGAACTCCGCAGGTCTGGCGATCTTTCGTTATCGGACTCGCTGCGGCACCGTGTACGGTCACACCGGCAACTTCCCCGGCTACGTGCAGTGGGCCGCCGCCACCGCCAACGGCCGGCGATCGGTGACGACGTCGCTCAACATCCCCGCACCGACGGGCGCCCTGCTGGCGCAACTGCGCTCCGTCCAGGCATCGGCTGTCTGCGCGCTGCTCGGCCGCTAACGCCCGGCGCCAGCCCGCCGGACTCCTCATGGCATCCGGTATGGTGCCTGGGCCAGGGGCGAACTGATGGGACCGGAGGGCACGCATGGACCACGATGAGGACCGATGCCGGTTGTGCGACGGGCGCGTCGACGGCGCCCTGGTCCGGCGGAGGTCATAGGAAATGGTGACGGCGGAGGAGATCGGCCGGATCCCGCTGTTCGCGCCCCTCGGCGAAACCGAGCGTGAGCGGCTGGGTCGCGTGGCGGCTGACGTGCTCCTGGTGGCCGGTGAGTACGCCGCGAACAAGGGCGATGACCGGGCGCTGTTCGCGGTGCTCGACGGTCGAATCGAGGCCGTCAATCAAACCGACGGGGTTGAGCGCGTCGTGGGCCAGCGACACCCAGGAGACATCTTCGGGGAGTTCCCGATCGTGTTCGGCACGGTGTTCCCGGTCGGCTTCCGCGCTGCCGAAACATCGCGCGTGATGCGGATCGAGCCTCATGACTACCACGCCGTTGCGGCGATGGCGCCCGAGGTCGGCAAGGAGGTGGGGCGGCTGGCGGCTCACCGGATGACCGGCCTGCGCGGCCTGCAGGGGCTGGCGGCCGATCCTCCGCCGCCGCGTGCGATCGTCCTGGGACATCGATGGGATGCCGCGTGCACCGAGTTGCGACGGTTCCTCGATCGTAACCAGGTCACGTTCAACTGGCTGACGCCGGAGACCCCCGATCCGGAGCAGGTGTGGGGTGGGCCGCTACCGGCCGAGGGCGATTGGCCGGCGATTCAAGTGATCGGCGGCAAGACCGTGGTACGGCCTCGCTTCCGCCGAGTCGCTGAGCTGCTGCAGCTTGGCACCGAGGCCAACGCCGCGGAGTACGACACGGTGATCGTGGGGGCCGGTCCGGCAGGCTTGGCCGCGGCGGTATACGGGGCGTCGGAGGGCCTGCGTACGATCGTGGTCGAGCGGGAGGCGCCCGGTGGCCAGGCCGGCACCTCGTCGCGGATCGAGAATTACCTTGGGTTCCCGTCCGGCGTGTCGGGAGATGAACTCGCCAGCCGCGCACTGCAGCAGGGGCGGAGACTAGGCGCGGAGATTCTCGTCACCCGGTCCGTCACGCGCATCGATCCGACCACAGCTCACGTGCACCTCGATGGCGGCGACGTCATCCGGGGACGGACGATCATCCTGGCCTGTGGGGTGGCGTGGCGCCAGCTGTCCGTCGACGGGTTTGATCAGCTGGCCGGAAAGGGGATCTTCTACGGGGCGGCACGCAGCGAGGCCTCCAACACGCACGGCCTGGACGTACACATCGTCGGGGCGGGCAATTCGGCCGGGCAGGCAGCGCTGTTCTTCTCCACCCACGCCAAGAGCGTGACCATCCTCTGCCGCGGCGAGACCCTCAACAAGAGCATGTCCCACTATCTGATCGACCAGCTCGACACGCGCCCAAACATTCGCACCATGTACCGGACCCAGGTGGTGGCAGCCCATGGCGAGGTCTCACTTGAGGCGATCGAGGTATGCGACGCCGTGAGCCGCGAGACCTCGCGGCTTGAGTCCGGCGGTCTGTTCATCTTCATCGGAGCGGACGCCGAAACCGAATGGCTGCCGCCGGAGGTCGCGCTCGATCGCCGTGGGTTCGTGCTCACCGGTGCCGACGCTCGTGCTGCCGGCGGCTGGTCCTTGGACCGTGATCCCTACCTGCTGGAGACCAGTGTTCCGGGTATCTTCGCCTGTGGCGACGTCCGGTCCGGTCCCGTCAAACGGGTCGCCGCCTCCGTCGGCGAGGGCAGCATGGCCATCGCTTTCGTCCACCAATACCTCAAGGATGCAGACGCGGCGCCGGGGGCGCCCCCGGTCGTCGGTCAAAAGAGCAAGGTGCCGGCGAGGTAGCTGACGGCCATCGTCCCGAGACCGACGGTGAGCGCGCGGGCAAGGGTGCGCGGCAGGTTCATGTGGCCGGTGCGCGACCCGATCGCCGACGTCACGATCAGGGAGAGCAAGACGGCGGCAAGGATCAGCGAGCTCTCGATGGCGGCCGGCACCAGCACGGTGACGATGAGCGGGATGGCCGCCCCGAGCAGGTAGGCGATCGCTGAGCCGATCCCCGCCCGCACGGTCTCGGCGCGCGTCATGATCTCCAGGATGCCGTGCTCGCTCTCCAGCCGCGCGTCGACGGCGTCGTGCGCCATGAGCTGGTCGGCTACCTGCCGCGCCAGCTCCGGCCCCAGACCCTTCCCCTCGTAATACGCCACGACCTCCGCATGCTCGACGTGGGGCTGCCGGGCGACCTCGGCCGCCTCCTCGTCGGCGGCCGTGAGCTGTCCCTCGCGCTCCGCGGCCGCTTCGGCCCACTCGGAGCCGCCGACGCTGAGCATGCCCACGATGGTGGCTGTGGTGGCCGCCGTGAGGAGCGTCTGGTGGCTGGCCCCGGCGCCCGCGAACCCCTCCAGGATGCCGGCGGTGGCGATGATCCCGTCATTGGCGACCTGGGTCCAGGACCGCTGCGACTGCCGATCGGCTGCGGCGGCGCGCAGCCAGGCCAGCGGAGCAAGACGTCCGGCGGGATCCCTGGCGGCCGTCTTCGTCAGCCGAGGACCATGCCGTCGGTTGCCGTCGACGCGGTGGGGTCTGGGAGGCGCATCATCCGGAACGAGTTGAACAGGCCGAGGAGCGCGGCCAGGAGCGGGATCGCCAGCGCTATCTGCAGGGCCACGTGCCTCGCGTCGGTGTTGATGCGGATGATCTCCTCCCGGGTCGCCGCCGGTTGACCCTTCAGTTGCTCCTGCAACGCGGTGTTGCTCATGATCTGGGCATCGTGCTCGAGTGCTCTCGAGACCTGCTGCTTCTCGGCCGGCGAGAGCACGGTGCTCGCGTTCGCCTGCTTGGTGAACGCGACGGAAAGTGTCGCCAGCATGATCGCCCCGGCGAACGCCAAGCCGAACGACAGCCCGAACGAGCCGCCCGCCGAGTTCACGCCGGCCGCCTCGCTGACCCGCTCCTCCGAGACCGGGGACAGCGTGTAGTTGTTCAGTTGCGAGACGAGCAGGCCCAGCCCCGACCCCGCGACCAACAGCGGGACAACCAGATACCACCCGGAATCGACCCTGGGGACGAGCGGGATCAGCCCCGCGAGCCCGAGGGCGACGAGCCCGAAGCCAGCCTTGATGATGCCGGCCGGACGGCGCTTGCCCGCCTTCTTGCCGGCCAGCAGCGCCACCGCGAACATGCTCAATGACAACGGGGCCAGTGACACGCCGGCCTGCAACGCGTTGTACTCCAGCACCATCTGCAGGTACAGGGGGAGGGCGATCATCATCCCGCCCAGCGCGATCTGCTGGAGCGTCTGGCCGGAGATCCCGAGCCGGTAGAGCGGCGACTTGAACAGATCCGGATCGATCAGCGCCGGCTTGCCCTCGCGTTTGCGCCGTACGAGCCAATAGGCCAGGCCGCCGAGCCCGACCACGCCCACCGCGAGCAGCGCCGCCACCGATTCGCCGCCTTCCTGCCACACCAGGATCCCCACGACGACGCCGCCCATCCCCAAGACCGAGAGCACGGCGCCGACCAGGTCGATGTGCCGGTCGCCGGTGTACGGGACGTCGCGGACGAGCTTGATCCCAGACAGCACGACCACGATCACGAGATCCTCGAGCAGGAATCCGACACGCCACGACAGATACGTGGTCAGAAATCCTCCGAGGAGGGGTCCGACGGCCGCGGCGATCGCAGCCGCCGCGCCGACGAGCGCGTACGCCTTCTTCTGATCCTCTCCCTCGAAGTTGCCATGGATCAGGGACTGCATCGCGGGCAACAGCAGTGAGGCACCCAGCCCACCGATGATCGCCCAGAAGACGATGATGGCGGTGAGGCTCTGGGCCAGCGCCATCGCCCCCGCGCCGATCGCGTAGCCCAGCAGGCCGAGCACGTACGCTCGCTTGCGGCCGATGAGATCGCCGACCTTGCTGCCGATCAAGATGAACGCGGCCGAGACTAAGGCCTCCAGGGCGATCGCGGACTGAACGCCGCTGGCCGTCGTGTGCAGATCCCGGATTACCGCCGAGATCGAGACGTTCATCAGCGACGTGTCGACCACGAGCACGAACATCGCCATCGCGAGCAGGATCCCCAGCCGTCGCGTGGTGTCGTGCGCGCCCGACTCGGCCGTTCCGGTTGTCGCTGTCACGGTCGGTTCGTCCCGCTCATCGCCGCGAGCGCAGCGCAACGGCAGTGCTCAGCGCTCGGACTCGGCCTCATACCGCAATATTGCGTGTCGACGCGGGGGGGCGCTTCACCCCAAATGGATGATCATCCGCCCCCGGCGCCAGATGGAGCCGGGCCCGACTCGGCGTACGGAACGTCCGGTCCGCCCGCCTAATGCGACGGATAGGTCAGCCGCTCGGCCTGCCGTCGGCGGCCGACGCTGGCGAGGAAGATCGCCCCCATGATCACAGCGATGACTCCATGGGCCAGCGCGGCGATGATCAGGACCAGCCCCAGGGTGGTCAGGGCGAGGCCGAGGGCCAGTCGGGCGCGAGCGTTGAGACAGCGGAGCAGGGGGAGCAGGATGATCACGTTGGTCTCCTTGGCATCAACGGTTTCCGGGCCGCCGCGGTGCCGGTGTGGGACCAAGCGGCGATGGGGAGAGACTGACAGCGCGCCCGCCGTTGCGTAAGTGCCGAGTACCACCAGTTCGGGATGACGAATGTCACGAGCGTGTCGGCGCGGTACGCCGGCGGCCGGGTGCGGGAGCCGGTCGCTGGACCGGGCTCGTCGAGGGCTATAGGGTGACGCCCGAACGCAAGTGCGCGCCGCACCACGATCGGGGGGCGCGCCAGATATAGGGGGATATGGACAGTGATCGGCGTGACCGTCACCTTCCAATACGACGAGGACTTCGATCGCGCCCGCGTGGTCTCGATCGCGGAGAACGCCCGCGCGACGTTCGAGGGAATGCCCGGATTGAGGTCCAAAGCCTTCACCGTCGACGACGCGCGGCGGTGCGCGATGAACTTCTATGTGTGGGAATCGGCGGACGCTGCCGAGCGGTTCTTCTCAGAGGAGATGCGCGAGCGAGTGGCCGGCCTGTACGGCGTCGAACCCGCGATCGACTTCGTGGAGATCGCTCAGTTCGTCGACAACGCCGGCGCGTCGCACCGGTGAGCACGCGATCAACGGACGGGAAGGATGAACCGTGCCGGCTGGGTTGGGACCGCTCGCCATCTGTCCAAGCAGCCCGCGTGGCTCCCCCGCCGGAGCTACACTTCACGTAAGGCCGGGCCAACAATGCCCGGCGAAAGCAGTGCGGGGTTCGTAGTAGTTGCCTTCAGCACCTTCCGCGTTCCGCAGCACAACAATCTCCCGGGAGGGAAAGATGGCAACTGGAACCGTTAAGTGGTTCAGCGACGAGAAGGGCTTTGGATTCATCACGCCTGATGACCAGAGCAAGGACCTGTTCGTCCATCATTCGTCGATCTCCGGCAGCGGATTCAAGTCGCTCGCCGAGGGCGCGAAGGTGTCCTACGACGCCGAGCAGGGCCCCAAGGGCCCGGCTGCCAAGAACGTTCAGACGATCTGAGCGGATAGGTCGTGGCTTGAGACGGCCCGCCATGGTGCGGGCCGTCTTTGGTTAATCAGCCCACCAGTCGCGCAGGCCCTCGACGTCGTCACGCGGGGCCTCGCCGAGGTTGGGCGCGCCGATGACGAGGAGCTCGAGCCCCTCAGGCCCGGCCTCGTAGCCTCGCCACGCACCGGGCGGGACGCGCACGGCGTCCCATTTCCTGAGGTCGACGATCTCGTCGTCGATCTTCATCCGCCCGTTCCCGCCCACGACCACGTACACCTCCTCCTGCGTCTTGTGCGTGTGGCCGTAGGGAAAGCGGTAGCCGGGCGGGACGCGCTGGTAGGTCAGGCCGGATTGCTCGAGCTCGAGCGCCCTGGTCGCCGCGCGGAACTCCAGGTCCGGGGCGCCGTCGAACCGGGAGCCGAGGTCCTCAAGGTCGTCCCTGAGGTTCCTGTGCGTGAACGGCACGCCGCAAATCCTAAGGCACCTCCTGCCCAGGCCTAGCTTCCCGACGGGACCATACGACGAAGCAGGTGCCCTAAATGTGAGGTCGCATCCGGTGCGCGGACCTGGGCGACGGCGGAGTTGTCACAGCACGCTCAGACCGGCCTGCGCGACCTCCATGTCCTGCGAGTAGTGCCCGCCACTGACGCCGACCGCACCGACGATCCGGCCGTCGATCTCGATCGGGTAGCCACCGCCGAACACCACCAGCCGGTCGATGCCCCCGACGGCTCCGGCGGCCAGCGGCGGGTCGTCTTTGATGAAGGGATGCCACGCATCGCTCGGCATCCCGAAGCCCACCGCCGTGTAGGCCTTGTCCTGAGCGATCTGCACGCTCAGCAGCGCCGCGCCGTCCATCCGGCTCAACGCCTTCAGAACGCCCGATTCATCACACACGGCGATGACCATCGGCGTTCCGATCTCGGCCGACTTGGCTTCGGCGGCCGAGATGATCCGGTGCGCGAGCTCGGTGCTCACGCTGGTCTTGTCAAAGACATCGCCCACGTCACGTCTCCTCTCTCGTGCTTTGACCACTCTGCGCCGCGAACCGGCGGTCGAGCTCGTGGATCTCCGGCAGACCGATGAAATCCAGGAACTCTCCGAAACCGAGCATCGACGGCAGTACGTCGCTCGGCGTCCCATCTGCTCTGATCCGTCTCAGCACGTCCCGCATCGCCCGGGTCGCAACGAGGAGCGTGCTGATCGGAAAGATCACCAGCTTGAACCCGAGCGAGCGCAGGAACTCGTGACCCACCGGCGGGGTCTTGCCGCCCTCGGCGTAGTTGAACAGCAACGGCACGTCCCGGAACGCGTCGGCGATCGCCTCGATCTCCCCCGCGGATTGTGGAGCCTCGACGAACAGCATGTCCGCCCCGGCCTCCCGGTAGCGCCGCGCCCGATCAATCGCCGCCGGCAGCCCCTCCACCGCCCGAGCGTCGGTACGGGCGATCACCACCAGTTCGGGCGAACGCCTCGCCGCCACCGCCGCCGCGATCTTCGACGCCGCCTCCTCGACTCCAAGCACTTGCTTTCCCTCCATGTGCCCGCACTTCTTGGGCATTACCTGATCCTCGATGTGGATCGCCGAAACGCCCGCCGCCTCGTATTCACGCACCGTCCGGATGACGTTGACCGCGTTGCCGTAGCCGGTGTCGGCATCCGCGATCACCGGAATGTCGACCGCCTGCGCGATGCGCCGAGCGTTGTCGACCATCTCCGACAGGCTCATCAACCCGACGTCGGGGCGGCCCAGCCGCGATGCCGCGCTCCCGAAACCAGTCATGTACACGGCTGGAAAATCGGCCTCCTCGACCAGGCGCGCGCCGAGGGCGTCGTAGCAGCCGGGTGCCAGCACCATCTCCTCCCGGGCCAGCAGCTCCCGGAGGGTCGGCCCGCGGTGATCCTCCGTCCTCAGCAGATCGGCCATACCGCCCCCATCATGCCCGACACGCGGGTGGATCGCCGAATCGCCCCTTCGCCCGCCCTGTTCGCGCTGCTGGAACGAGCACTCCCGCACTAGACCGCACACGACGGCGCACCCAGGGGGTGCGCAAGTTGCGCATACCCGAGGGATCGAGGATGCTTCCCCGGTGGGCAGATCGAGACCGGGGATTGGCCGATGAGCCGGAAGGTGCTGATCAATCTGGCGACAGGACTTGAGGATCCTGAGCGCGTGACCGTCGCCTTTCTGGTCGGTGGGGCGGCTCTTGAGCGGGGTGACGCGGTCGCCATGTGGCTCACCAAGGAGGCGGTCAGGCTGGCCCTGCCTGGTCACGCCGAGGCAGTCGCCTGCGACGGATGCCCACCGCTGTCACGTCTGTTCGAGCAGTACGCGGAGGGAGGCGGGCAGCTCCTGGTCTGCCCGATCTGCTTCAACGCCCGCAAGCTCGAGGAAGGTGCGATGGTCGCCAATGCCAGCATCGCCGGAGCGACCCCCATGTTCGATTGGCTCGGAGACGACGATGCAGCCATCTTCAGCTACTGACGGGTCCGCCATGTCGAGCCGCGCATCCGACGTCGACACGCTCGGAACTGCCTTTGCGCAGGCGCTCGGCCACAAGGACTTCACGACCGTCCAGGGTCTCCTGCACGCCGACATCGACTTTCGCGGTCTCACGCCGCGCCGTGCCTGGGAGGCCGCCGGACCCGTCGCGGTCGTCAACGACGTCCTGCGCGCGTGGTTCGAGGACGCGGACACGCTGACAGCGATCGATTCGGTCCAGACGGACTCCTTCGCTGATCGTCAGCGCGTTGCCTACCGCTTCCACGGTGAGAACCCGGACGGCCCGTTCGTGGTCGAGCAACAGGCCTACTACACCGAGAAGGACGGCCAGATCGACTGGATGCGCGTTCTGTGCTCGGGGTTCCGGCCCCGATAGAGACCCGCAGGTGCCGTGCTGGCCAGGGATGTTCGACCGCGTCGTCAGGGGCGTTGCGGGTGAGCAGCGCGCCTGATCGTGATGCCGATTTCCGGACTCGGCTGCAGCAGCACTGGGAGGCCTCCGACCGCGGAGACATCGAGGCTGAGCACGCGATCTATGCGGCGGACGCGATCCTCGACTACCCGCAGTCCGGGGAGCGCTTCAGAGGGCGGGCACAGATCCAGGCGCAGCGTGGCGGGCACCCGGCCGAACGTCATTTCACCGTCCGCCGGATCCACGGCGCCGGCGACCTCTGGGTGAGCGAATGTGTGATCACCTATGACGGCGTGCCCACATATTCGGTCAGCGTCATGGAGCTCGCCGACAGTCTCGTCACCCACGAGACCCAGTACTTCGCCGATCCCTTCGACGCGTCTCCGGCACGCGCGGCGCTGGCAGAGCCGATCCCGGACCCCTGACCAACCAGCCGACGCGCCTCTGTCGGCGAGTCATGATGGACGGACTCACACGTGCAGGGTGGGCCGGTAGATGAGCTCTTGGATGTTGCCGTCGAGTGTCCGGCTCTCGATGAGCTGGAGGTCGAAGTCGGCGGCATCCTGGAAGATCGGGCTCCGTCCGGTCTGACCGGTGATCACGGGGAAGATCGTCAGCTGGACGCGGTCGACCAGACCGGCGGCCATCAGCGCCCGGTTCATCGACAGGCTGCCGTGCGAGCGCAACGGCACCGCGGACTCCTCCTTGAGCCGGGCGACGACGTCGACGGCGTCACCGCTCACAACGGTGGCGCCCGGCCAGCCGAGGGGCCCTTCCAGTGTGGTCGACACCACGGTCGCCGGCATGTTCCTCATTCGGGTGACCCATGGGTCACCGACTTCAGACCCGTCGGCGCTCGAGGCCAGCATGCGGGCGAACGCCCGAAACGTGTTGGCCCCGAAGACCATCCGCTGCTCTTCGCCGTACACGGCGAGGCGGTGGTCGAGCAGCTCGGGGCCTTGCTTGCCCCAGTATCCGCCCCACTTGCCGCCGCTTTCGGAGCCGAAGCCGTCGAGGCTGGAAAAGACGTCGAAGGTGTAGGTAGCAGTCATGATCCTCTCCGTCAGTACGGTTGCCGGGTATGACGGTGGGGACTGGAATCCACTGCGAAACTCATCGTCATTGGACTCCTCACCGAGCGACGGTCATTTGAGCGAATCAGGGGACGGGAGTAGCCTGATCCGTCGCAGTCGGGTGTAGACGGAGGGAGTCTCCGATGGGCGGCACGCGCTGGGTCAAGGTCGACGCGAGGATCGTCGAGTGCTTCCGAGCCTGGGGCGAGCCGTGGCAGGCGGCGCACCCCTGGTTCGAGATCGTCGCCGACATCGAGACGGCGGCGGGGACCACCGAACGCGTCAGCTCTCGGCAGAGGCTGAGTACCTACACCCACCATTGGCGCGCACCCGATCCGGGTGAAGTCGTGTCGG
Organism: Solirubrobacteraceae bacterium; assembly: GCA_051985625.1. Lineage (GTDB taxonomy): Bacteria > Actinomycetota > Thermoleophilia > Solirubrobacterales > Solirubrobacteraceae > Palsa-465. Next base: position 27,719 of record JBPYFQ010000024.1, on the reverse strand, counting down.
CGAAATGGGATCCCGCGCATCGCGCCCTTCGCCTGGAGCTCCGCGGGGATGCGCGCTACGACAAGAAGCTGATCAAACGTCTGGGGAGAACCCGGGAGCAGCGATCCTGGGGTCCGTTCGGCTAGAACGTCACGGCATCGCGTCCTCGGTCGCACGTAGAAGCCGACGACCCGGCGGTCGGCGTCGAGCACAACGCGGCCCGCGCCTGGTGGTTGTCTCAGACCGACGTCGGCTGGATAATCGCCACGTGTCGTTGGCGCCCGACGAGCTACCTGCCGAGCACGGCCACGAGCATGGCTCGGAGCTGTCCGAGTCTCAGATCCGGGTCAGGGCGCTGGAAAGCGTGTTGGTGGAGAAAGGCTATGTCGACCCGGCGGCGCTCGATCGGCTGATCGAAACCTACGAGACCAGAGTGGGACCCCATAACGGCGCGCGCGTGATCGCCAAAGCGTGGACGGACGCCGATTACCGCCGGTGGCTGCTCGCCGACGGCGGCGCCGCGGTCGCGTCGCTCGGATATGCCGGGCGGCAGGGTGAGAATCTGGTGGCGCTCGAGAACACGCCGCAGGTGCACAACATGGTCGTGTGCACGTTGTGCTCGTGCTATCCGTGGCCGGTCCTGGGCTTGCCGCCGGTCTGGTACAAGTCGGCGGCGTACCGGTCACGCGCTGTCGCCGATCCGCGCGGAGTGCTGAGGGACTTCGGGGTTGAACTGCCGCCCGAGGTGCGGATCCAGGTGTGGGATTCCACCGCGGAGGTGCGGTACCTGGTGATGCCCATGCGGCCCGCCGGAACCGAGGGCTGGACCGAGGAGGCGCTCGCCGAGCTGGTCACCCGCGACTCGATGATCGGGACCGGCCTGCCGATGCAGCCGCCGGAGCGGGTGGGATGAACGGCGCGCACGACATGGGAGGCATGCAGGGCTTTGGGGCGGTGGTGCCGGAGCCAGACGAGCCCGTATTTCACGCCGACTGGGAGCGGCGCGTGTTCGCGCTGACGCTGGCGATGGGCGCCGCCGGCGAATGGAACCTCGACGCCTCGCGGTTCGCCCGGGAGAACCGTGCCCCGGACGATTACTTAAGCAAGAGCTACTACCAGCTGTGGCTCGCCGGGCTGGAGCAGTTGCTGGTTGACCACGGGCTGGTGACCGATGACGAGGTCTCGGCGGCGCGAGCGCTTGAACCTCGCAAGTCAGTGCGGCGGGTCCTTGCCGCCGGCGATGTCGCCGCGACGCTCGGCCGCGGCGGCCCGACAAACCGAGAGTCGGCGCGGCCGGCGATGTTCAATGTCGGAGACCGGGTGCGAGCCAGGAACATCAATCCGCTCACCCACACGCGGCTACCCCGGTATGTGCGCGGGCATGTCGGCGTCGTGAGCGCAACCCACGGCCCTCATGTCTTCCCAGATGCCAACGCGCAGGGCGGTGGCGAGGATCCCCAGTGGCTGTACACCGTCTCGTTCGAGGGCCGCGAGCTCTGGGGTCCCGAAGCGGATCCGGGGCTGACCGTATCGGTCGACGCGTTCGAGCCCTACCTGGAGCCGATCGCGTGACGGCAGAAGGCCCGCTTGACGTTGAGACGGCGGCCGGCGCCCTGGCCGGCATTCCGTCCGACGCCGACAGCGTCGTGTTCCGGGAGCCGTGGGAGGCGCAGGCGTTCGCCATCGCCGTCGCGCTGCACGAGCGTGGGCTGTTCAGCTGGTCCGAGTGGTCCGCCGCGCTTGCCGCCGAGATCCGGGCGGCGCAGGAGCGCGGCGACCCCGACACCGGCGAGACCTATTACCACCATTGGCTGGCCGCATTGGAACGTCTCCTGGTCGCAAAGCAGGCGACCAATCCCGAGACGCTCTCTCGCTACCGGGGGGCGTGGAAGAACGCTGCCGGCCGCACGCCGCACGGAACGCCGATCGAGCTCGCGCCGCAGGACTTCGGGTAGCTACTGCCGTTTGTCAAGCGCTCGCTGCGGCGGGTCTCTCGCTCGTCAACTGTTCGCTGTGAGCGGTCGCAGGATCGCGGCGACCTCGCCGTGGCCCGGGTTGTCAAGGTGGCGGCCCGCGCGTTGGCAGAGGTCAAGGGCCGTCCGGCCCTCGTCGTCGCGAAGGTTGGGATCGGCTCCGTGTTCGAGGAGCCGTCGGACGCTTCGTGCTCGCCCGTTCGTGGCCGCGAGTCGCAGCGCCTGGCGGCCGAACAACTCATCGACCGCGTCGACAGGCGTCCCGGCCTCGATGAGTTGATCGATCACGCCGAGGCGCTGGTGATCGGCGGCGAAGCCGAGCGCGCGAATGCGCGCTTGTAAGGGAGTGTCCGGGGAGAGCCAGCCGCTGATGTCGCCGACGGCGGCGGCGCTCTCGATGCCGTGTGGCTGGGCACCGGCCTTGACCAGCAGATCGAGCACCCCGGTCATACCGAACACGGCGGCGTGCATCAGCGCCGTTCCGCCGGGTACGCCGCCTGCGTCGTCCGACGCCCGCGCCTCCAGATCTGCCCCGGCGTCGATGAGCACCTGCGTGACTTCCGCGTCGCCGTAGCTGGCCGCGGTCATCAGCGGCGTTTCGAAGTCGCCGGGCCGACCGTCGACCTGCGCGCCGGCGTCGATCAGAGCCGCGGCGACACGGCCGGTTCCGGGAAGGTCAGCCGGCAGTCCGAGTCGCTCGTGGTCGAAGCCGATCATGGCGACGTAGTTGAGCGGGTTGGCGCCGAGCGGGTGATCGGTCCAGTTGACCATGGGGCTGACCGCCAAGCCAGGGTCATCGGCGAGCAGAGACGAGAGGCGCTCGAGATCGCGACAGTTGAGGATGTCTCGGCGCTCGACCTCGCGCTTGAGCCTGGGCCAGCTCTCAAACCCGTACTCACGCGCGATCGCCAGTTGCGCCGAGGCCAGGATCAGCCGGTCCGAGACGGCATGGACGCGCGCCAGCGCCGTCGGCTCGCCACGCGTGGCGTCCCGGAGTAGATCCTTGGCCTGGTGGCGCAACTGCGCCAGATCCGGCCGGGCGGGAAGAGAGGTCATGATGCGTCAGGAGCGCAGCGCCGCCATCGGCGTGATCCTGGCGGCGCGGATTGCCGGGTAGCAGCCGGCAAGTATCCCGACGGCCACGCCGAGGAACGGGGCGGCGAGCACGAGCGTGCCGTTCATCACCGGTGTCCAGTGGTTGCCCGATGCGATCGCCGCCGTTGCCAGCACCCCGATCGAGGTGCCGAGGATGCCGCCCAGCATCCCCACGCCGGCGGCTTCCAGCACGATCAGCCGGGCGATCTCGAGCCGGCCGTATCCGACCGCGCGGCGCAGCCCGACCTCTGACCGGCGCTGGGCCACCGACATGATCGTGACCGCGGCGATCGCCAGGAAGCCGATCCCGAGCCCGGCGAGGCTCAGCACGCTCAACAGTGTGGAGAGCGACGCCTGGACCTGGGAGCGCAGCGTCGTCGGGTTGGGCGGCACCTCGGCGGTGATCAGGCGGGGCTGGTACGGGTCCAGCTCGGTGGGCCCTTGGCGCCCGATCAGCTGCGCGGCGCCGGGGGCCGTCCGAGCGATCACCCGTCGTGGGTCGTGGTGGCCGGCGATCACGCCGGCCACGTAGGGCGGCACGATCACCCCGAGCAGCGCCTGGGACTCCTGCTGGGAGCTGGACATGACCCCGACCACCGTCAAGGTGACGCCCGAGACGTTGATCGCCGGGTTGCCGAGCGACGAGCTGAGCCCCAACTGCGCCGCGGCGGCGGACCCGAGCAGCGCGACCATCTGGTGGTGCAGGTCGGCGCCGGCGTCGTAGAACCGTCCCGACGACAGCACCGCTCCGGTCGCCGCCAGCGCCGACGACGACATGGCCGTGACCGGCAGCTGCGTCTGCGAGGGCCCGGTGGCCGACGGGCCGATCGCGACCGGCAGCGGCTGCTGCTGGTCAAGATCCCACACCAGGCCCGCGCGGGTGACACCACGGAGCCGCGCCAGCCGCGCCACGTCGGCCTCCGACAGCGTGGAGGGCCCTTGGAACTCCACCGTCGTCGCACGCAGTTCGTTGAACGACGCCGAGACCGCGTTGGACGCGCTCTCGGTCAGGCCGTTGGTGGTCGTGAACGCGCCGACGGCGACGACGGTCCCGAGCGCGCACAACAGCGTCCGTACCGGGTGACGCGCGATCGACGTCGCCGCCTCCCCCAGCGCGGAGCGCAGGCCGCTCACTCCTGCCCGCCGCTCGGCAGCGTCTCCGCGGTGAGAAACTCGCCCGCGCCCTCGGATACCGCTCCATCTCGGACGCTGAGCAGCCGCGGCAGAGTCTGCGCGATCCCCATGTCGTGTGTGACCATCACCACCGCCACGTCGGACGCCTGGTTGTCGATGACCGTCTGCAGCACCTCGTTGCTGGTGCGCTCGTCGAGGTTGCCGGTCGGCTCGTCGCACAGCAGCACCCGTGGCCGCTGGGCCAGCGCACGCGCGATCGCCACTCGCTGGCACTCGCCGCCGGACATCTCGCCCGGCAGGAACCGCCGGCGGTGCGACAACCCGACCTGCGCGAGCGCATCGATGGCGCGTTCGCGTCGTTCGCCGGGGGACACCCGTCGCGGCCGCAGTCCCAGCTCCACGTTCTCCTGCGCGCTCAGCGACGGCAACAGGAACGACTGCTGGAACACGAAACCGAAGAATCGAGCCCGGAGAGCCGTCTGTTGACGGTCGCTCAGGGATTCGACGCGGTGGCCGTCGACCCGGTAGTCACCGTGCGTCGGCCGGTCAAGCAGCCCGAGCACGTTGAGCAGCGTCGACTTGCCCGATCCCGAGCGGCCGACGATTCCGAGCACCTCGCCGACTCCGACCGAGAAGGTGGCGTCGTGCAGCGCGTGCACCGGCGGCGAGCCGGGATATGTCCGCCCCACCCCGGTCAGCGTCAACAGCTCGTGTGGCGAGCTCTCTGGGACGGCGCTCATCCCGAGCCGCCGAGCCCGATCACGACCTGGTCGCCCGCCTTCAGCCCGCCGTACTGCGGCCGCACCACCTCGCGACCCGCGAACGCGAGCCCCGCCCGGACGGGCACCGACACTCGCCGCGAGCCGTGCAGCACTGTGACGGACGATGCTCCGGAGGCGTCCGTGATCACCGCCGACACGGGCACCACCCACTGCAGGCCGCCCGCCTGACCGGTGCGGACGTGCAGCGCCATGTTCTGCCCGACATACGTTGCCGCGGCCGCCGACCGGACCGGCGTGAACGTCAGCTTCAGGCCCGGGCCCCCGCCGGGCGCGCCGCCGGGCCGTTTGGCCTTCAGCCGGATGGCAAACGAACCGTTGCTCAGGTCGGAAGTGGCCCGGCCGGTCGCGCCGACCCGGAGCAGGCTCGCCGTGTTCACGTCGGTCGTCGCCTGAAACGACAGCTGTCCCGAACCGAGCCTCGCCAGTGGCTTGCCGCTGGAGATCGTCTGGCCCAGATGCGCCACCGACACCACCGTCACCGGCAGCGACGGTGTGAACATCACTTCGCCCAGCGGGACGGTCGCGTACTGCTGGGGCCGGGGTCGGTGCTTGCCAGTTGGGCTCCTGCTGACCGGCCCCGGGGCGGTCACCGGCGGGTAGCCGGCTCGTTGATACAGGGCGGCGACCGCCGCTGCCGTCCCGGCTCCGTACGTGCCCGCGGTGTCGGAGCCGACCGAGAACCCGCTGTCCTGGAGCGCCGTCTGCAGCTCGCTGACCTCGACGCCGGTGTTGCCGTAGCTCATCGACGAGTACGCCGGGATCCGTCCCTTCAGTACGAACACGGGCCGTCCCGCGACCGCCCCGATCACGCTCCCATCAGTGACCTCCGCGCCGCGACTGGTTGCCACGCCGGTCACCACCGCCAGATCGCCCGACAGGTCGCCCGGCGCCTGGACCGAGATCGCGCCGCCATCCGTCAACGTTCCGCGCAGCACCACGGTCGTGCGCGCGTGCGTCAACACCACCGGCGCCGTCAACAGCGACGCCGCCGGAGGCCGCGCCCGGGCCGCCTGTTGGGACGGCGTCGACACGCTCCGGCCGATCAGGAACGCGATCACGCCGACCGCGACCGTGAGCGCCAGCACCGCACCGACCACCACCCCGCCGCGGCCGCGCAGCGGCGTGCCACGATCCCCGTCGCGGTCCGGGCGCCGCCACGGCACCACCGGTTTGCGCTCACCGATCATGACCCAACCAGCGCCAGCTTGATCCCATACCGTCGCTGAAGCGAGGTCACCTGCCCGTCGACCTGGCTCTGCAGGGCCGCCAGAGCGCTCCCGTTCTGGGCCAGGTACGCGGCGCGGCGACCGCTCAACAGCGCCGTCGTCTCGTTGATCACTTTCGCCCAGCACCCCACCAGCACACTCGCTCCCTTCGCCTGCACCGCCTGCACCTTGGCGCTGTCGGCGCTTGACGATGAGACCGGGCCAAGCTGGCCCTGCAGCCGCCCGTACAGGCTCATCACCGACGTCGCGGGGACCCCGCGCGCGGCGCTGCAGGCTGCCGCCTTTTTACTCAGCGACCGAATCTGCGCCGACCGACCGACCTGATTGACGACGTTGAACCAGCCCGAGCTCAACTGCGCGAACTTTGCCGAGCCAAACAGCGGCGCGTTTCCCTGGGTGGCACGGAAGCAATGACCGAGTCGTGCCTGCCACGCCCGGCGCTCGGGGGCGCTCATGCCGCTCTGCGGATCGACCAAGGGGGCGATGCCGGTGAACAGCCCCAGGTCGTGCGTGGCCTGGATCACGGGGAGGTTGGGAAACTCCGGGTTCCCCAGGTCGGTCGGCGGTCCACCTGCGAACAGCGTCGGCACCGGGAAACCGTCATTGGTCATGCAGTCGTCGACCAGCTTGGTCTGCACCGTTTGGGCAAAGCTCCCCAGCTGCGCTCCGATCACCGCGTCAGCGCCGTCACGAGGAGCCACGAACGCGAGCACGGCCGCCGCGATCGACGTCCCCGCACCCGTCCCATCGCCCGCCGCATGGCCGGAGCCGCCGCACGCCGACAGCGCCACGGCACTCGCGAGCGCTGCCCCCACGAGAACCCCCAGCGCACGCCCTCCATCGCCGAGATCGACGAGCCGCTTGCCAACCCAAAACGTCTTGCTCCCTCGCGTGGACCGCCCCCGCTCCGTGGACACGATTCCGGTTTACGGCCAGAATTCTAGACCCCGGCCCAAACGTGTCAGCCTCACGAACGGCCATGTTTCCCCCTGTCGCGGAGGCAGCATAGAGTCAACCGGGCGGATAATGGATGCCGTGCGCCTGGGCATCGCGGACCATTTCGGGTGGGCGGTCGCGGTCACCGCCGACGGCGACCACGAGGTGGTGGACCGCCGGCGGATCGAACTGGTCGAACCCGGCATCTCGGCGGCGCCGATTCACTACGAGAGCGGGCGACTCGACGTCATCGCGACCGCCGCGCTGGTCACGCAGGTACGAGCGTCGGTGGCCCGGGCGGCGTCGGCCGCGCTGGACGAGATCGCCGGCGGGCTGCCCGCCCCGATCCGGTCGATCTCACTGCGAGCCTGGCCGCTCGACTTCCCCCAGGACATCGCCGTCCAACGCCGCCCGCCGTATGAGGCCAGGGCCGACGCCATCATGTATCGCCAGGAGCTCGCCGAGCTGGCCCACGCTCGGGGCTGGGACGTCCATGTTTACGACGCGAGGGCGGTGGTCGATCAGGCGGCCCGAATGCTGGACGGACGGGCCGATGACGTGCTGCACGGTCCGAGGGCCACCCTGGGGGCGCCCTGGACCAAGGACCATCGAACGGCGCTCGCCGCGACGATCGTGGCCGGCTGAAGTTAGCCGGCGCCTCGGGCTCGGCGAGGGGGCCGAGCCCGAGGCGATGCCCGCTCAGCCCTCGATGACGAACAGGACGTTGCCGTCGGGATCCCGCAGCCAGAACATCGGTGGGACCGGACCGCCGTAGCGGGTGACCTCTGGATCCACGTCGACGCCGCGCTCTTTGAGCAATGCGTGGTAGCTGTCGATGTCGCTGGTCTGCAGCGAGATGCCGGTCTCGACGCCGGGGCTCGGCTTGCCCGGGGGCGGCGGCACGATAGCGATCGTCGTCCCTCCCTCGGCGGGCGTGACCTCCACCCATCGGTACTGGTCGCCCATCGGCACATCCATGCCCTTGTCCAGGCCCAGCTTGCCCACGTAGAACTCCAGCGCGCGCTCCTGATCGGAGACAGGCACGACGACGGTGGCGAGCCGCTTGACCTTCGCGGTGGTGGTGCTCACGTCAACCTCCTCGGATAGTTGGTCGTGCCCAGTAGACCACCGGTTGGCGGCAGACTCATCGGGGCGGGGCACCGCGGTGACACCGCCCGGGTGAGACCTACCGGATCTGCTGAAACAGGCCGGCGGTGTCCGAGCAGATCCATTCCTCGGCGATGAGGCCGTCCGTGACGCGGTAGAACTCGTGGCTGATGTACCGGATGGGCCGGCCGGTGGGCGCAAAGCCCAGGTACTCGCCGCGGTGGGTGCCCCGCATCGTCAGGCGCACCGCGACGCGGTCCTCGGCGGCGAAGATGTCGTCGATGTGTGCGTTGAGGTCCGGGAAGGCGCGCTTGATCAGCTCGGCGCCCTGACGCCAGGTATCGCGGCCGCGGAGCGGCTCGGGCAGCTCCGTCAGGTTGATGATGAGATCGGGCGCCAGATGCTCGACGCACGCATCGAGGTCGTTGGCGTTGAACGCCTCAAAGCCGGCGCGCACCAGGTCGACGTTTGCCTTCGCGCCCGAGACCGTCATCGATCACCCTCTGGCTCGCTCATCGATCCGGGGTGAGGCTAGTGCACCACACCGATGAGTCTCGGGCGCGGGTGAGGTCAACACTGTCATGACGACAACCCACACCCACCGGACCTCCGGGGCCGAGATCGTCTACGACGTCCGCGGCCCGCTCCCGACCGCCGACGGGCGCCCGCTCCTGTTCATGATCGGCCAGCCGATGACCGCCGGCGGCTTCGATGCGCTGGCGTCGTACTTCCCGGATCGGACCGTGGTCACCTACGACCCGCGCGGTCTCGGGCGCAGCACCCGGAGCGACGGCCGGGTCGACCAGTCGCCCGCGGTCCAGGCCGACGACGTGCATGCCGTCATCGAGGCGCTTGGCGCCGGCCCGGTCCAGATGTTCGCCAGCAGCGGGGGAGCGGTGACCGCGCTGGCACTCGTGGCCGCCCACCCCGAGGACGTGACCACCCTGGTGGCCCACGAGCCGCCGATGATCCCGGTGGTCCCCGACGCACTGGCGGCCGAACGGGCCCGCGCGGGCGTGCGCGATGTCTATGAGGCCCGGGGGCGGAATCACGGCATGGCGGCCTTCGTTGCCATGACCTCGTGGCCGGGCGAGTACACCGACGAGTACTTCGATCGCCCAGCGCCCGATCCCGCCGCGTTCGGGATGCCGACCGAGGATGACGGCTCCCGGGACGACCCCCTGCTCTCCGACCGGTCGTGGGCGATCAGCGGCTATCGCCCCGACGTCGAGGCGCTGGTCGCGGCGCCGACACGCGTGGTGATCGCCGTCGGCGAGGAATCCGATGGCATGTTCACCGGGCGCACGTCGGCGGCCACCGCCGATCTGCTCGGCCAGCGGGCCACCGTCTTCCCCAGCCACCACGGCGGCTTCCTCGGCGCCGAGTCCGGATACCCCGGCCAACCCGAGGCGTTTGCCCGTCGGCTTCGGGAGGTTCTCGACGGCGGGGAGTAGACCTGGCCGCCCCCCGGGAGGTCTCGGGACTTGTTCGTCGCATGGACGAATAAGTCCCCAACGCCGCCGCCGGGATTCAAAAGCGACGCTTATGAATCTCAGCGAATCTGTGTCTTTGACATCTAGCTCAGAGGCAGTCACCATGCCTGGCGCAGTACCTCTCCTCCCTCGAGCGCGCCCCGAGTCCGGCCTCATATCCCGCCGGTTCCGGGGCGCTCTCACTTTAAGCGCCGGTCCGCCACCGGCCGGGCGTTGAAGCGCCACGCGGTCAGCCGCTACCGTCACCGCCATGAAGCGCGACTCCCGGGTCGTCTACTCGACCACCGATGGCGATTTGCGCAAGTCCCGTGATCCGAAGCTCAAGGAGCGCCGAGCCGACGGCAACCGCGTCAAGGTCCGGCGCGAGGTCGCGGGGCGCCGCGGCAAGGCGGTGACCACGGTCTCGGGCGTGCCGATCGACGACGCCGCGCTCAAGGAGCTGGCGGGCAGGATGAAGAAGCGGTGCGGCGTGGGCGGATCGGTGAAGGACGGGGTCATCGAGATCCAGGGCGACCACCGTGATGTGGTGGTCGAGATCCTCAAGGCCGACGGCTACGACCCCGTTCTTGCCGGGGGGTAGATGCGCGTCGACCGGTGGCTGTGGACGGCGCGCCTATTCAAGACGCGCGCGGCGGCGGCCGAGGCCGTGTCCGGAGGCCGCGTCCATGTCAACGGGATGGCGGTCAAGCCGAGCCGCGCGGTCGAGCCGGGCGACCATCTCGAGATCACGATGGGGCCGGTGCGGCGGACGGTGATCGTGCGGGGCGCGGCCGAGGGCGGGCGCCCCACCAAGCGCGACCGGCGCCGGTACGACGCGGGCCGCCGGTAGCGATCGGCGGCCATCCGCAGGGCAGCTGAGCTCGCCGGCCGGCAACTGCAAGACTGCCGGAGATCAACGGATCCGAGCGAGGTGCGAGGGTGGATTTCGAGCTGAGTCCGAAGGCCGAGGCGCTGCGCGAGCAGCTGGTGGAGTTCATGGATGACCACGTGCGTCCGGCCGAGTCCGTGTACGAGCAGCAGCTGGCGGACTCGGGCGATCCGCACTCTCATCCGCCGGTGATGGAGGAGCTCAAGGAGGAGGCGCGGCGTCGCGGGCTGTGGAACCTGTTTCTCCCGCACGAGACGGAGTGGGGCGGCGGGCTGAGCAACCTGGACTACGCGCCGCTGGCCGAGATCACCGGTCAGAGCATGATCGCTCCGGAGGCGATCAACTGTGCGGCGCCGGACACCGGCAACATGGAGATCCTGACGATGTTCGGCACCGATGAGCAGAAAGAGCGCTGGCTGCGCCCGCTGCTCGACGGCGAGATCCGCTCCTGTTTTGCCATGACCGAGCCGGCGGTGGCCAGCTCGGACGCGACGAATATCGAGTGCCGGATCGACGCCGATGGCGACGACTACGTGATCAACGGCCGCAAGTGGTGGATCTCAGGCGCCGCCCGGCAGCGCTGCCGGATCTCGATCGTGATGGGCAAGACCGACGTCGACGCGCCCGTCCACCGCCAGCAGAGCATGGTGCTCGTGCCGATGGACACGCCCGGCGTCCGGGTGGTGCGGGACCTGCTGGTGTTCGGCTACAACGATCCCGAGGGGCATTGCGAGGTGCTCTACGAGGACGTCCGAGTGCCCCGCTCCAACCTGCTGGGGGAGGAGGGCGGCGGGTTTGCCATCGCCCAGGCCCGGCTTGGGCCCGGCCGGATCCATCACTGCATGCGATCGATCGGCGGTGCCGAGCGGGCGTTTGAGCTGATGTGCCGGCGTGCCCACGAGCGCACGGCATTCGGCCGGACCCTGGCCGACCAGGCCGTGATCCGGGAGTGGGTGGCCGACTCGCGGATCGAGATCGACCAGGCGCGGTTGCTCACGCTGCACGCGGCCTGGCTGATGGATCGCTACGACAACAAGGTGGCCCGAACGGCGATCTCGGCGATCAAGGTGGCCGTGCCGAACATGGCGGCGCGCGTGATCGACCGGGCGATCCAGGTCCACGGCGGTGCGGGGATGTCGCAGGACTTCCCGCTGGCGCGCATGTACGCGTGGCAGCGGGTGCTGCGGCTGGCCGACGGCCCGGACGAGGTGCACCGCCGGACCCTGGGACGGCTGGAGCTGTCGAGGTTCGCGCCGGCCGCCGCTCACCTCCCCGGCGGCAGCTGATCGAGTGCCGCTTCGATGCGGGCCAGCCGCTCGCTGACCTCGTCGAGGCGGTGCGCGACGTCGCGGTCCGAACCGGCGGCGACCCGCCGACGGCCGTTCTCGACCAGTGCCGCGGTGACCGACGCGGTGATCACCGCCAGAAAGCCGATCGCCATCAGCATCAGCACGGAGGCGATGACGCGACCCACCGAGCGGGCGGGCGTCACGTCGCCGTAGCCGACCGTGGTGACCGTCTCCAGCGCGAACCACAGCCCCTTGCCGATCGACGGGTACTCCGGCCGGTCGAGGACGCGTTCGAGAATCCCGCCGGCCACCGTGATGGTCAGGGCAACGCCCGCGATGATCGCCGCGGCTCTCCGCGCCGTCAGCGATTCTCGCATCAGCAGGCGGGCGGTGATGGGGACCCTCCCGGATTGATTGCCGCCGCGCGCGGAGCTGGATTGAGGACGGTTGACCTCAGGCATCCCGGCTTCCCCCTTTTCGTTGAACCGGGATATTGGCGTAGGCCGGGCGCCGCGGCCAGCCATCGCCCGTTTCGAGGTCACGTTCTTGCGGCGGCCCGGAACTCCGGTAGGCTGCTCCCGTGTTCGTTGGTCGTCAGCTCCTCGGTCGACTGGCCATCGCCGTCGTGGTGCTGTTCGTGCTTGCGGCGGCGTTCAACGATCACAGCTCCACGTCGATCGACGGCATCCTGTGGTGGCTCGCGATCGCGGGGTTCGTCCTGTTGATCGTGGTCGCGTGCGTCATCCTGGTGCAGTTCCTCAGGTCGCGTGGCAAGCGGCGTGGGCAGCCGCGGTCGCGGCGTGTGCGCACTCGCTAGCGCCCCGTCGCGGACCGCGCTGTTTCACCTGGCGACCAGCGAGCGGTTCGAGCGCGGGGTCAAGCGCCTGCCCGGCGGCGAGGCGCTCGCCTGGCGGGCCGCCTCACGCTACGTTGCGGGTCGCGACCGGGACGATGCCCTGGCCACCGCCGCGGCGCTGCTGGCCTCGGGTCACGGAGTGAGCATCGACCTGTTCGGCGAGCGGGTGGGGGACCCCGCCACTGCCGATCGCGTCGGGGCGGACTATCTGTCTCTGGCCGCGGCGCTACCCGCGCCCCCGGCGGACGTGTGGCTGTCGGTCGACCTGTCGCACCTGGCGCTGAGCGCCGATCCTGCGGCGGCGGCCGACCGCCTGGCCGCGATCGCCGGCGCGCTGCCGGCCGGACGGCGGGTGCAGGTCGGCTCCGAGGGGGCCGCGACAGCCGACGCGGTGCTGGGGTGCGTGCTCGACGTCGCCGGGCGCGGTCTGGCGGACCGCCTCGGTGCGACCGTGCCGGCCAATCTCAGGCGCTCGCCGGCGGATCTGCAGGCGCTGGCCGAGGCCGGCGTCCACGTGCGGCTGGTCAAGGGCGCCTACGTCGAACCCACGGCCGCTCACCCGTTCGGTGAGCCGACCGACGTGGCCTTCCTCCGCCTGGCGTTCGCCCTGGCCGAGGGAGACATCCCGTTCTCCCTGGCCACCCATGACGCGCGCCTGCGCGAGGCGGTGCTGCTGGCACGTGGCCCGACGCCGATCGAGCAGTTGCTGGGGGTGCGGCCCGACGTGCTGACGCAACTGGCCGGTCGGGGCGTCCCGACGCGCGTGTACCTCCCGTACGGCCCCAACTGGTTCCGCTACTGGATGCGCCGCGTGGCCGAATCTCACGGCGCGTAACAAAACGGACTCATCGGTCCGCTACGATGGCCGTATGGCTGAGGCTTCCGAGGGGGCACCCCAGACAGAGGCAATCGATCGCGAGACCTGGATCGTCGCCGGTGTGGTCATTCTGGGCGCGGTCATGTCGATCCTGGACACGACCGTCGTCAACGTCGCCATCGACCACCTGGCGGTCGCGTTCAAGTCGTCGCTGACCACCATCCAGTGGGTCATCACCGGCTACACGCTGGCGCTGGCCGCGGTGATCCCGGTGACCGGCTGGGCGGCGGACCGGTTCGGCACCAAGCGGATCTACCTGTGGTCGCTGGTGCTGTTCACGCTCGGCTCGGTCATGTCCGGCCTCTCCTGGAGCGCCGGCTCGCTGATCCTGTTCCGCGTCCTGCAGGGCATCGGCGGCGGCATGATCATGCCGTCGGTCATGACGATCCTCACCCGGAAAGCCGGACCCCACCGCATGGGCAGGATGATGGGGGCGCTCGGCGTCCCCATGTTGCTGGCGCCGATCATGGGCCCCATCCTCGGCGGCTATCTGGTCGACGACGTCTCCTGGCGCTGGATCTTCTTCATCAACCTGCCGATCGGAATCGTCGCGTTCATCCTGGCGTTCATCGTGCTGGAGCGCGACAAGCCCCAGCCCGCACACCGGCTCGACTGGGTGGGCATGCTGCTGCTGTCGCCGGGGCTGGCGGTGTTCATCTTCGGCCTCGCCGAGTCCTCCACGTATGGGTTCGGCTCGTTCCGCTCGTGGGGGCCCACCCTCCTTGGTGCGCTGCTCATCGCCGCGTGGTTCGTCCACAGCTGGCGGACGCCGAACCCGCTGATCGATCTCCGGACGTTCGCGCACACCCGGGCGGGCGCGGCCGCCGGGACGTTCCTGCTGTTCGCGATCTCCGTGTTCGGGACGATGCTGCTCGTCCCCCTCTACTTCCAGGCGGTGCGCGGCGCATCGGCGCTCCAGGCCGGTCTGCTGATGGCGCCGGGCGGGTTCGGGGCGATGCTGCTCATGCCCGTGTCTGGCAAGCTGACCGATCGCTACGGACCGACCTGGCTGCCCGCCGTGGGCTTGCCGTTCATCGCCATCGGGCTGCTGCCGTTCGTGTTCGTCGGCGCCCACACGTCCTACGTGCTCCTGTGCGGCGCCAACTTCGTCCAGGGCCTGGGGATGGGCCTGGCGATGATGCCCAACATGACCGCCGCCATGCAGGCCGTGCCGCTGTCGGCTATCGCCCGGACGAGCACCGCGATGAACATCATCCGCCAGGCGGGCGCCTCGATGGGTACCGCGATCCTGTCGGTGATCCTGGCCGCGGCCATCACCAGCAACCTCACCGCCATCCTGGGGAGCCACGCTTCTGGCTCGGGCTCAGGCGGGCTCGCCACCCTGCAGCACCTGCACGCCCGCGCGCACGCCGCCATCGCCGGGCCGCTGGCCGCCGCCTTCGGCTCGACGTTCGTGTGGGCGTTCGTGCTGATCGCGGTCGCCTTCATCCCGGCCGCGGGCATGGCCATCTCCGGCTTCCGCCGCCCGCTGGCCGCGCGCGTTGGCCCGCCCCCGGTGGCGCTGGACTGATCAGGCCACGCGCACCGCCGAGGCCACATCACGCGCTCGGCGAGCCCGCCACGGCCGGTATCGCAGCTTCGCTCGTCCGGGCGGCGCGGGAATGGGCGCGGGATTCCCGAGAGGAGATCAGCACCAGCGCCAGCAGGGCGCCGATGACCGCGAAGGCCGAGCCGAACATGAACGCGCGCTCGAACCCCTTGGTCAGCGCTACGGCGGGCGAGTGCAGACCGTCGCTCAGCAGCCCGTGGGTGCGGGCGTCGGCGACGCTGGCCAGCAGCGCCAGACCCAGCGCACCACCGACCTGCTGGGCCGTGTTGAGCAGGCCCGAGGCCAGCCCGGCCTGGTGCGGACCCGTCCCCGTCATCGCCGCGATCGTGACCGGGACGAACGACAGGCCGAGCCCGAAGGCCGCCAGCAGCATCGGTCCGAGCAGATCGGCCACGTATGAGCCTCCGCCGGCCGGGACGCGTGAGAACCAGAGCAGCGCCCCGGCGATGAGCAGCAGCCCGCAGACGAGCACGGGCTTGAAGCCGAGGCGGGTCACCGCGGTCGAGGCGAGGCCGGCCGCGACGATGATGCCGACGGCCAGCGGCAGGTAAGAGACCCCGGTCCGCAGCGCCGAATAGTGGAGCACCTCCTGCATGTACAGCGAGACGAAGAAGAACATCGAGAACAGCGACATCCCGATCAGCAGTGCGACGGTGTCGGCTCCGCGCAGGGTGCGCAGCCGGAAGATGGAGAACGGCATCAGCGGCGCGCGCTGGCGCGCCTCGATGGCCAGGAACACAGCGAGCAGTCCGGCCGCCACGGCCAGCCGGGCGAGCGTCGCCGTCGAGCCCCAGCCGGCGTTGACGGCGTCCACCAGCGCGTACACGAGCAGGGCCAGGCCGGCAGTGGCCGTGACCGCCCCCGGCAGATCGAACGCGCGGGTAGCGGTCTCCGCGCGGCTCTCGCCGATGACGCGCGGAGCGAGCAGGGCGCAGGTCAGCCCGATCGGCACGTTGACGAATAGCACCCAGCGCCAGCTCAGGCCCGTCACCAGGACGCCGCCGAGGAGCACGCCGACCGCTCCACCGGCGCCGGCCACGGCGCCCCAGACGCCGAGCGCCCGATTGCGCTCGGGACCCTCGGCAAAGGTGGTGGTGATGATCGACAGGGCGGCGGGGGACACGATCGCGCCGCCGAGGCCCTGGGCCGCTCGGGCCGCGATCAGCCACGACTCGGACTGCGCGATCCCGCCGGCGAAGGACGCCGCCGTGAACAGCACGAGACCGGTCATGAACATCCGGCGCCGTCCCACCAGGTCGGCCAGCCGCCCGCCCAACAGCAGGAAGCCGCCGAAGGTCAGCGTGTACGCGTTGACCACCCAGGTCAGGTCGGTCTGGGAGAAGCGCAGTGCCCGGCCGATCGTCGGCAGCGCGACGTTGACGATCGAGGCGTCGATGACGAGTACGAACTGCGTCATCGCCAGCAGCATCAGCGCCATGTTCTTGGCGCCGGGACGCGAGCGCGCCGGCGACGCCAATGCCGGCTCCCGCGGGGAGGTGAGGGTGTGGATTCGCATGTCGAAATCTTCTCGACAATTGCGGCCACTTCCGGTCCGCGATTGCGGTCTGGGCCGTGGGTTTGCGGACAGCATATGTCCGCAATTCGTGGGAGCCTTGGCGGCACGATGGTCCAGACGTCCGCCCGCCTCCTCGCCCTGCTCTCGCTGCTCCAGATGCGGCGCGAATGGACCGGTCACGAACTGGCCGACCGTCTGGAGGTCGGCACGCGCACGATCCGGCGGGACGTCGACAAGCTCCGCTCGCTGGGGTACCCGATTGAGGCCGCGCCCGGCGTCGCCGGGGGCTACCGCCTCGGGAACGGCGGCGAGCTCCCGCCGCTGCTGCTCGATGACGCCGAGGCGGTGGCGGTGGCGGTTGGGCTGCGCACGGCGGCCACCGGCTCCATCTCCGGCATCGAGGAGACCTCCGTGCGGGCGCTGGCCAAGCTGGAGCAGGTTCTGCCCAGCCGGCTGCGCCGGCGGGTCAGCGCGCTCGGCGGGGCGACCTCGGCCTTTGCGGTCGACGGACCACGCATCGATGCCGAGCTCCTGGCCACCATCGCCGGCGCCTGCCGCGACAGCACCCGGGCGCGGTTCGCCTACGTGGCCAAGGACGGCCGGAGCTCACAGCGCCACACCGAGCCCACCGCCGTCGTGCACAGCGGTTGGCGCTGGTACCTGGTCGCGTTTGACCTCGACCGGGACGACTGGCGGACGTTTCGGATCGATCGCATCAGCGGCCGCGTGCGGGTGGGCGAGCGCGGCCGGCGCCGCGCCGTGCCCGGCGGCGACCCGGCCGCCTTCGTGGAGCAGCGGCTGCGCCGGGCGGCCGGGGACGAGGCCGACACCGCGCCCGGGCAGATCCGGGTCCAGGCCGACGCCGCGGCGCTCGCTCGGCGCGTCCCCACGCGCTATGCCACGGTCGAACCCGACGGCGAGGACAGCTGCATCGTCACCACCCACGGCCCCTGGTCCCGGCAGTTCCTGGTCTGGATGGCGCTGCTGGATGCGCCGATCGAGGTGCTCGGACCGCCTGAACTGGCCGCCGCCGCCCAGGCGCTGGGCAGCCGGCTGACCAGTGCGTCCGCCCGCTCACCCGGCGCCGGGTGAGCCGGCGTCGCCCTGATCCGCAGCGACGCGGACGCCACTTCGCCCCGATCCGCAGCGATGCCGACACCGACGCCGATGAGTTTCGGACCGGGGTCCGGTCAATAGGGGTGATCGACCGATGAGGAGCACCATGACCGACCACCTGAACACCCGCACCCGCTGGCTCGCGCTCGTGATCCTGTGCGTGGGCGATCTGATGATCGTCGTCGACACGACGGTCGTGAACGTGGCGCTGCCCTCGATCCGCGCCGCGCTCGGCTTCTCGCCGACGTCGCTGGCCTGGGTCGTCAACGCCTACATGCTCACCTTCGGAGGCCTGCTCCTGCTCGCCGGCCGCTTCGGCGACCTGTTCGGACATCGCCGTCTGTTCCTGGCCGGTACCGTCGCGTTCACCACCGCCAGCCTGGTGTGCGGCATCTCAACCACGCAGGGGATGCTGATCGCCGCGCGGGCGGTGCAGGGGGTCGGCGGGGCCGTCGTGTCCGCGGTCGCGTTCTCGTTGATCGTGGTCTTGTTCACCGAGCCGTCCGAGCGGGCCAAGGCGATGGGCGTGTTCGGGTTCGTCATGGCCGGCGGCGGCAGCATCGGCGTGCTGGCCGGCGGCGTGCTCACCGACCTGGTCGGCTGGCACTGGATCTTCCTGGTCAACCTGCCGATCGGCATCATCGTCACCGTCGCCGGGCTGCGGCTGCTGCCGGCCGTGCACAACGGCGGGGAGCGCCAGCGCCTCGACGTCGTCGGCGCCGCGGCGATCACCGGCGCCATGGTGCTCGCCGTCTATGCGATCGTCAACGGCAACACGGCGGGCTGGACGTCGGCGCAGACCGTCGGGCTGCTCGCCGTGGCCGGCGTCGTGGGGATCGCGTTCGTCGTGTGGGAGTCGCGGATCGCGGCGCCGCTCGTGCCGCTCGGGATCCTCCGCCATCGCAACCTGAGCGTGGCGAATGTGGTGGGCATCCTGTGGGCCGCGGCGATGTTCGCGCTGTTCTTCCTCTCGGCCCTGTACCTGCAGCTGGTGCTCGGCTACAGCCCGCTCAAGGTGGGCCTGGCGTTCCTGCCCGGCAACCTGATCATGATGGCCTTCTCGCTCGGCGTGTCGGCCAAGCTGGTGATGCGCTACGGCGTGCGCGGACCGCTCGCCTTTGGCCTGGTGATCGCCGCGCTGGCGCTCATCTGGTTCGCCCGGGCCCCCGTCCACGGCTCGTTCGTAACCGACGTCCTCCCAGCGATGGTCCTGATCGGCATCGGCGGCGGGCTGGCGTTCAACCCCGTGCTGATGGCGGCGATGAGCGACGTGGAGCCGGAGCACTCCGGCCTGGCTTCGGGCATCACCAACACCGCGTTCATGATGGGCGGCGCGCTCGGCCTGGCCGTGCTCGCCAGCGCCGCCGCCGCGCGCACGCAGCACCTGGCCGCGGCCGGCCACGGCACGCTGGAGGCGCTCACCGGCGGATACCACCTGGCCTTCGCCATCGGCGCCGTGTTCGCGGTGGCCGGGGCGATCGTGGGGGCGGCCTTCCTGCGCAACCGTGGCGCCGCGCCGGCCGGGGCAGCGGCGTCCGCCGGCGAGGGCGAGCCCGCGTTCGAGGCCGCGTAGTCACCGGCCGCTTCGCGCAGATCTGCTCGCCTGCGGAGTGTAGACGTCGAGTTCCCGCAGCGGGTGGGCCGCTGGTGCGATGTTGGCCGCGGGTCGGGAAAGGCATTGGCAATGAAAAGGAGACGGGTCGCTGGCGGCCCCTGAGGGCGTCGTGAGTGGGACAAATCTCCCTCGCGTCGCCGCAGCGGTGGAGGCGGGGGAGATTGTTCCCACCCCCCGGGCACTTTCTCCACCACCCCTGGGCACAGGGTCAGCGTGGCGGAGATTTGTCCCGCCCGGACCGGTCCGGCGCCTGCTCTGTGCCCCATCATTGCCCAAGCCGTGTCCACCCCGTGGCCAACCTCCCGTCAACCACCAACCCGCCGCGGGAGATTGGGCGGGGGCGAACGCGACCGCGCAGTCAGCCCGTTGTCCGCAGGCCGGTCGCGATCCCGGCGATCGTGGCCAGCAGCGGCTCCAGCGCCTGGTCGTCACCAGCCCGGTGGCGCCGCAGGAACTCGATCTGCTGGAGCGACAGACCGTCCAGCCAGACCCGGCGCCAGGCATGCCGGCGGAGCGCCTCGGCGGTCGGTTGGCCCAGCCGATCGTGGCCGGTGATGGCCAGCACGGCGGTCTCGCACCGCCGGTGCTCGGTGCGCAGCGTCGTCCACACCCGGCGGGCCGCCTCGGGCCGCTCGGCCAGCTCCAGGTAGCGCTCGCCGATGACCAGGTCGGCCGTGGCCAACGCGGTCTCGAGCGTGGCGACGGTGGCGGCGAAGAACGGCCAGCGGTCGTACATCGTCCGCTGCAGCGCCAGATCGCCCGCCTCCAGTCCGCTCCCCGCCCCGTACCACGAGGGCATCCCCATGCGGGACTGCATCCATGCGAACACCCAGGGGATCGCCCGGAGGCTGAGCAGCGAGGTGTCGCCGCTGCGGCGCGCCGGTCGCGAGCCGATGTTCAAACCGTCGAGCACGTCGATCGGGGTGCACTGGCGGAAGATGTCGGCCAGCTCCCCGTCGTCGACCACGAGCGCCTGATAGGTATCGCGAGCCACGGCCCCGATGCGGTTCATCTCCCGGCGCCAGGCGGGGTCGGGCGCCGGGCCCGGATCGACTGTGGCGTGCAGGACGGCGGCGACCGTCTGCTCCAGCGAGTGGACGGCCAGCCGGCGGTCCGAGAACTTGGCGTTGATGACCTCGCCCTGCTCGGTGATCTTGATCCGTCCCCCGACGGTGCCGGGAGGCTGGGCGCGGATTGATCGGCGGGCGGGACCGCCGCCACGCGACGTCGAGCCCCCGCGCCCGTGGAACAGGCGCAGCTCCACATCCCGCGCGGCCGCCTGGCGCGCCAGGGTCTCCTGGACCTCGTACATCGCCCACTGGCTGGCCAGGTAGCCCATGTCCTTGCCGGCGTCGGAGTAGCCGAGCATGACCTCCTGGCGCCGGCGGCGCGCGTCGAGGTGCTGGCGGTACGCGGCGTTGCCGTACAGCTCGCCCATCGTCCGCGTCGCGCCCTCCAGCGCGGTGCGGCGCTCGAACAGCGGCACGATCTCCAGCGCCGAGGTCCCGGGGACGCCGGCCGCCGGCCC
Source organism: Solirubrobacteraceae bacterium (assembly GCA_051985625.1). GTDB lineage: Bacteria > Actinomycetota > Thermoleophilia > Solirubrobacterales > Solirubrobacteraceae > Palsa-465. The sequence continues at coordinate 6,759 of JBPYFQ010000024.1, read as the reverse complement.
GGTTCGGGGCGCGAACAGGCCGCTGCGCCGAGCCAGCCAGAGCGCGCCCAGGACATCCGAGGCGTTCTCACTGTTGGAGATGATGAACGTGTCGACCGACCGCGGTCCGTACGCGTTGATGGCCCGGGCGATGGCGTCGAAGGCCGCGGCGGCCTTGGGGGCCGGTCCGGGATCCCGCTCGGGCAGGTCCTGCCGCAGGCAGGCATCCGTCAGCAGCGCGACGCGCTCGGGCTCGCGGGTCGTCGCGGCGTACCCCGGGAGCAGGGCGCGGCACGCCTCGTGCAACTCGGGCGCGTTGGCACGCACCTCCAGCGTGGCCAGGTGAAAGCCGAAGATCCGCGTCTGCCAGATGAGCCGGTCGATCCGACCCCGCTTGACCGCGTGGGACGCGACGCTGTCGCGGATGTCCTGAAGGTCGGCCAGCAGCTCCTCGGGACCCCCGTAGCCGGGCTCCTCCGCCTGGGCGCCCGAGGCGGCCGCCAGCATGTGGCGCAGGCGGGCGATGATGAAGGCGCACTTGCGGCGCAGCGGCTCGCCCGCCTCGTGGGGGTAGCGCACCGCCAGTTCGGCGGCGGTATCGGGCAGCTCGCGCTCATCGCGGGTCAGCGACTCCTGCAGCCGGTCGCTGAGCTGCATGTTGGCCTCCGGCTGGGAGAACTCCCGCCGCAGGGGGAGCAGCCGCTCCACCAGCATCCGCAGGGCGGCGGCCCGGTGGGCCTGCACGGTCTCCAAGATCGTGCGCGGGGTCACGTTCGGGTTGCCGTCCATGTCGCCGCCGGCCCAGCTTCCGAACGTCAGGGGCACGCGCTCGCCGCCGTCCCCGGCGATCACGTCGTGGTACCCGCGGGCCAGATCGGCGGCCGCATCGAACAGCACCGACTCGAAGAAGAACAGGAGCCGGCGGACCTCGTCGGCCACCCGGGGCCGCATCGTCCGGACCTCGTTGGTGGCGTACCAGATCGACAGCGCCTCGCTGATCGTCTCCTCCAGCCCGCGTCGTTCCGAGCTGCCGATCCGGGGATCGTCCAGCTGCTCCAGACAGGCGCAGACGGCGCGATGCTTGCTCAGGACGCTGCGGCGAGCGATCGCGGTGGGGTGGGCGGTGAGCACGAGACGGATGTCCAGCGGCGGGACCGGCGTGCTCGCCGTGATGGCCGCCTGGAGCAGCCACTCGGCCGCCGACAGCTCGGTCCGGTCGGCGGCCCGGCGCCGGCGCACCCGGCCCATCTCGTCGGCCACATTGGCCATGGCCAGCCGCATGCTGCAGGCGCGGACCAGGCGCATCGGATTGTCGACCCGCTCGATGGCGCGGCTCAGCGCCTCCGCCGGGTCGTCGCCGGAGCCCCGCACCGCGCTGACGGCCTCTTGGACATCGCCCAGGGCGGACATCAGCCCGGCGCCGTCCTGCTCACGGAGCACGTCGTCGAGCAGGCGCTCCAGCGTGGCGAGGTCGTCGGCGTCCGAGAGCCCCCCCGCGACGTCGGGCAGCGTGCCGGGATATATGGCGGCCATGGCGCGCCCGCTACTCGACGGCGGCGCTGGCGACCTGGCGCAGACCGCCGTTGCCGTTGCCGTGGCCGTTGTACGTCTCGCCATCCTCCTCGCGGGCCTCGATCTGCTCCAGCTTGGCCAGCAGCGTCTCGGCCATGCGAATCGACGCCGCGTCGATCAGCCGGCCGTCGAGCGAGACGGCGCCCTTGCCGTCGGCGGCCGCCTGCTTCATCGCGGCGATGATGCGATGGGTCTTCTCCACCAGGTGGTCGTCCGGGGTGAAGACCTCGTTGGCAAGCTCGATCTGCGACGGATGGATGGCCCATTTGCCCTCGTAACCGAGCACGGCCGCCCGCCGGGCGGACGCCAGGTATCCGTCCGGGTCGGTGAAGTCGCCGAACGGCCCGTCGATCGGCCGCAGCCCGTACGCGCGGCACACCACCGCTATCCGCGACAGCGCGTAGTGCCACTGATCGCCCCAATGGCGGGCCCGGTCGGACGAGCCGTTCGGGTCGGTCAGGACCGCGTAGTCCGGGTTGGCTCCGCCGATCGAGGTGGTGTGGCTCTGGAGCGAGGCCGCGTAGTCGGCCACGCCGAAGATCATCGCCTCCATCCGCTCCGGGCACGCGGCGGCGATCTCATCGCACTTGACCATGCCCATCGCCGTCTCGATCAGCACCGCCAGCCCGATCCGCCGCCCGATGCGCCGGGCGTCCTCGATCTGCGTGAGCAGCGTGGCGACCAGGTGCACGTCGCCGGCGCAGCTGGCCTTCGGGATCACGATGGTGTCGACGTACTGCCCGGCTTCCTCGATCACGTCGACGACGTCCCGGTAGCAGTAGTGAGTGTCAAGGCCGTTGATGCGCAGGGAGACCGAGCAGCGCGACCAATCCTGCTCGCGCAACGCGTCGATGATGTTCGTCCGCGCCCGTTCCTTGTCGGCGGGGGCGACGGCATCCTCCAGGTCGAGCATGACGATGTCGGCACCCAGGGTGGGCGCCTTCTCAAGCATGCGGATGTTGCTTCCGGGGACGGCGAGTTCGCTGCGGTGAAGGCGAGTGGTGGTGGCGCTCATGAACGGCAGTTGAGCGGTTGCCGCGCAAGCGCGCAAGCGGTGATAGAGAGATCTTTTGCCACACCAAGGGTCGACTGACTAATAGAGCGCAGCCTTTGGCGACACGGTGAATTTTTGCTGTTGGCCGACGAGGGGCTCGGGTAGCGTCGTCTGCCATGAGCGTCACCGTGTCTGAACTCCACCCCCCTGAGCGTCTCCTGTGCGGTCCCGGACCGAGCAACGTCTCGCCGGCCGCCCTGGACGCCATGCAGCGCCCGATGCTGGGTCATCTGGACCCGGACATGCACGAGATCCTGACCGAGGTGGTCGAGCTGCTCCGCGCCGCCTACCAGGCCTCGGACGGCGTTGTGATGGCGCTGCCGTCCACCGGTACGTCCGGGATGGAAGCCGGTCTGGTCAACCTGCTCGAGCCGGGCGATGTGGCCATCGTCGGGGCCTGCGGGTTCTTCGGCTTCCGGATCGCCGAGATCGCGCGCCGCTGCGGCGCCACGGTCGTGGAGGTCGAGGCCGACTGGGGGGAGGTCGTTCCCAACGAGCGGCTGCTCCAGGCACTGGACGATCATCCCGACGCGCGCCTCATGGCCGTGGTCCACGCCGAGACCTCTACCGGCGTGGAGCATCCGCTGGCCGAGCTGGGGGCCGCGCTGGCCGATCGCGACGTGCTGCTCATGGCCGACTGCGTCACCTCGCTGGGCGGGGTGCCGCTCGACTTCGATGGGTGGGGCCTGGACTACGCCTACTCGTGCACGCAGAAGTGCCTCGGCGCGCCCCCCGGCATGTCGCCGATCGCCATCTCCGAGCGGGCGATGGAGCGGATCCGCTCCCGCACGGCCCCGGTGCCGTTCTCACTCGACCTCCAGCTCCTGGAGAACTACTGGGTGCACCGGCCGGCCGTGTATCACCACACCGCGCCGATCCTTCACATCTACGCGCTCCACGAGGTTCTGCGCGGCCTGATGGAGGAGGGGCTCGAGGCTCGTTGGCGGCGTCATGCCGCCGCCGGCGACTTCCTTCAGGAGCAGATCCGAGCGCGCGGGTTCGAGCTGCTGGCTGACCCGGATCACCAGCTGGCGCCGCTCACGGCCGTGCGTGTTCCCGAGGGCGTCGACGGCAAGCAGGTGCAGACGCGCATGCTGCGTGAGCACGAGATCGAGATCGGCGGCGGGCTCGGGCCCGCGGCGCCCGCGATGTGGCGCCTCGGGCTCATGGGCCACAACGCGAGCCGCGGCGTGGCGCACGCCCTGCTGATGGCTCTCGACAAGGTCCTCGCCGACGAGCCCGTCGCGCAGGTCGCGACGGTCTAGGTCTAGGAGCCCGACCGCAACGCGCGGCTCAGCGCCTGCTGGGCCGCGCGCGACTGGGCGAACTCGACGAACGCCGAGACCTCCCGGCGGGTCGGCCCGACTGCCGAATAGACGATGTGCCAGCCCCGCCGGGGCAGACCCTCGCGCGGGCGGATCAGCCCCAGCATCCCCACCTCCAACTCCAGCTGGACGGCGAACCGCGACTGCAGGGCGATCCCCAAGCCGAGCGCGACGGCCTGCTTGATCGCCCCGTTGGAGCCGAGCGTCACGGTGCGGGGCTGCAGGGCGTGTCCGGCCAGGTACTCCTCCGAGAGCGTCCGCGTGCCCGACCCGGGCTCACGCAGGAGCCACACCCGGTCGCGCAGCTCGGCCACCGACACCGAGGCGCGATTGGCCAGTGGATCGCTGGGGGAGGCGATCAGCAGGAAGTCATTGGCGGCGAACCGCTCGCCGCGCACGGGCAGGTGCTCGGGCAGGCGCCCGGTGATGGCGACGTCGATGTCATGGGCGACCAGGCGCTCGAACACGTCCGCCCGGTTGCCGACGTGGAGCACGATCTCCAGCTCGGGATGGGCCTCGCGAAACACCCGGAGCAGCGGGGCGACGAGATGCTCGCCGGCGGTTGTGACCGCGCCGATCCGCAGCGTCCGCAGCGCGTCCTCGTGGGCCTCGCGGGCCGCCCGCGCCCCCTGATCCAGGAGCCCGAGGACATCGGTCGCGTAGGCAGCGTAGGCCTCCCCTGCCGGCGTGGGCCGCAGGCCGCGCCCGTCGCGCTCCATCAACGGCACCCCCACCTCGCGCTCCAGCGCATTGATCGCCGCCGACACCGAGGGCTGGGTCACCACGAGGTCGGCCGCCGCGGCCGTGACCGAGCCCAGCTGCACGGTCTTCAGGAACGCCACCAGCTGCGTGACGGTCACCGCCATCGTCAGGCGTGAAGCGCCGAGTCATCCCCGATCCGCCGCCTGCCCTCGACCCGGGGCGGCTCGCCTCCGGTGGCCACCGAGGCTCGCGCCCAGACCAGGTGGTAGAGGACGAGCAGCTGGACGAGCGCCAGCGAGTCGGAACGGTGAAGGTCGGTGCCGACGGTGAACTCGCCCAGCCGCCGGGCGCGGAGGTGGCTGGCGAAGCTCATGCGCTCCCACATCGCCTCTTCGAGCTCGGCGGCGTGCTCGGCGGAGATGTCGCCCGGGATCTTCAGCAGGACATCGCGGTCGCAGCGGATGACCTGGGGCCCGTCGGGCGTCCCGTCCACCAGGGGCGAGAGGTCGGGGTGGGGCAGCGTGTCGTGGAGCATCACCTCGGCGTCGAGGTGCGAGGGGTCCTCGCGGTGGCCGGTGGCGAATGACACCACGATGTCGGCGTGACGCCGCTGGGGCTTGATGTACTGCACGGCGTCCTGCTCGCGCGCGTCGAGCTGTTGGAGCACCTCGTCGGTCGTGTAGCTGCGGCGCGTGCAGTCGCGCTTGAGCTTCCAGGCGCGCCGCAGCTGCTCGGCGGGCGCCAGGAACACGCGCACATCGTGGGCGGTTCGCAGCGACTCGGTGTGGAAGTTCAGCAGCCCTTCCAGGACCAGGAACCGGCTGGCGCGGGTGTATACGGGACGGCCCAGGGTGCCGGTGCGGTGGTCGTACACCGGCTTGAGGACGCCCTCGCCGCGCCGCAGCTGGACGAGATGCTGGGTGAGGACGTCCAGGTGGTTCGCGTCCGGGTGCAGCGGGGTGACGTTGAGCTGCCGGCGCTCGCCGCGGTCGTACCGGTGGTAGTCGTCGGCGCTGATGCGCGTCACGTGTTCCTCGCCGACGACGCGGATCAGCCCGCGGGTCAGCGTCGTCTTCCCTGCCCCTGAGTCACCAACCACGCCGAGGACAATGGGTCGCGCCATCGTCGCGGCGATGATACTTGCGAAACGGCTCCGCGTCAGCCGATTCCGTCTTCGAGTGCCGCCAGGGCCCGCCTGCCCTGGGTGACGAGGTTGCGGGCGATGCGGCGGTTGGGGACTTCGGCCAGGGCCTGCCGGTGGGTGTAGTCGAGGATCGCGCGATGCAGGCCGATCAGGGCATTGGCCGTCACCCACGCTTCCACGTCGCCGGCGTCCATCCCCCGCTCCTCGGCGATGAACGACGCCAGCGTGGCCGTGAACCGGTCGAAGATGTCGCGCTGGCGCGCCTGGAGCGCCGGGCTGCCGCTGATGACGCGGGCGGCCGAGCGCATGCCCTCGGTCGCAGCCGGGTCGTCCGACACGAGGAACCCCCGCGGCTGGAGCGCGAACCGGCCGAACGCGTGCACGATCGATTCGCCCTCGGGGCGGTCGCGAATGGCGCTCAGCAGTTCCTGCTCAAACGCCTCCATCCGGTGGTAGACGAGGTCCTCCTTGGTCTTGAAGTAGTTGAACACCGTCGCCTCGGAGACCTCGGCCTCGCGGGCGACCTGCGCGACGGAGACGGCGTCGAAGCCGTGCTCGGCGAACAGCCGCCAGGCCGTGTCGGCGATCAGCTGCCGGGTGCGCTGCTTCTTGCGCTCACGAAGTCCGGGCTCGATCGCCACTCCCGGCAGGTTAGCAAGAAGCGTTGACAGACTATAAATCTAGAGCTACCCTAAGTTTAGTCAGACACCAAGGCTTGGAGGGAAGGTCATGGCAGCGCGCACCGACACGAACCGCATCGACAGCACCGACCAGCGCCGTCTCCGGCTTGCCTTCAGCGGGTTGCTGGTGGCGATGTTCATCGGCGCCCTCGATCAGACGATCATGGCCACCGCGCTGCCGACGATCGCCGGCCGGCTGGGCGGATTGAGCGATCTCTCGTGGATCGTGACCGTCTACGTGCTGGGGGCGGCCGCCTCGACGCCGCTGTGGGGCAAGGCGTCGGACATGTACGGGCGCAAGAG